>NZ_VWNC01000007.1 GCF_013387455.1 Mariprofundus sp. NF | reverse complement strand
CATATAATCGACTCAGGCCGCACCTCAGCCTGGGAATGAAAACACCCGAAGAGGTGCATAAAAAAGCCGACTGCCATTGGCAGCCGGCTTGAATAAAAAAACGTCAACGTATTTTAGGACGAGACACCGTTAGCCTATTCTGATCAGGACTCCAGCAGTACTGCCTGAGCAGCAGCCAGACGTGCAATAGGCACACGCGGACCGGAGCATGATACATAGGTCAGGCCGATGCTGTGGCAGAAGCGGATAGAGGCTGGATGGCCACCATGTTCACCACAGATACCGATCTTCATGCCCGGTTTAACACCGCGGCCCCAGTTTACGGCCAGCTCCATCAGTTTGCCGACGCCGTTGGCATCGAGTACTTCAAATGGATTATCCTGAAGGATTCCAGCTTCGTTATACATCGGCAGGAATTTGTTCTCTGCATCCTCGCGTGAGAAGGAGAATGTTGCCTGAGTCAGATCATTGGTACCAAAGCTGAAGAAATCGGCCTCCTCGGCCAGCTGTTCAGCTCGCATGCAGGCACGAACGACCTCCATCATGGTGCCGAATTTGAAGATTGGTGCGATACCTTGTGACGCTTCAACCTCTTGCCTGATGGTTTCAACAATTGCTTTGATCGCGATGAGCTCTTCAGAAGTACATACCTGAGGAATCATAATCTCAGGGTGAACTTCGGTGCCTGCTTTCTGGCATACGCAGGCCGCTTCAAGTACTGCACGAATCTGCATAGCATAGATTTCAGGGAAGGTGATGCCCAAACGTACACCGCGATGGCCAAGCATCGGGTTGACTTCAAAGAGGGCGCGAACCTTTTTAAGGATCGCCTCCTTCTTCTCGATCGCTTCATCCACCAGCGATGAGTCAGCTAGCTGCTGAATTGGTGCCAGAGCACCATTGCGGGTAGAGAGCAGGCTCAGTGTTGCAGTCAGTACCTCTGAACCACGCATGGTGTCTTTCAGATGTTTCAGCTGCACGAGATCATCAATCAACTGATTCTCTGAAGGCAGGAATTCGTGGATAGGTGGATCAAGCAGACGCACGGTCACCGGGTTGGGTGACATGGTTGTGAACAGTTCAACGAAATCCTGACGTTGGATAGGCAGGAGTTTATCAAGGGCTGCCTGACGCTGTTCAAGTGTGTCGGAAACAATCATCTCCAGCACGATTGGCAGACGCTCTGCGGCATTAAACATGCGCTCTGTACGGCACAGTCCAATACCCATGGCACCATATTTAAGGGCGCGTTCAGCATCTTCAGGGATATCGGCATTGGCCATCACTTTCAGGCGTGCACGTTCATCTGCCCATGAGAGAAGGGTTTTAAGCTCTTCGGAGAACTCAGCCTCAACGGTTGCAACTGCACCGAGATAGACATTACCGGAGGTGCCATCGATGGTGATCAGATCACCCTCTTTAATAACAACTTCACCGATATGGGCGCGACGGGACATAACATCAACTTCAATGCCATCAGCTCCGGCCACGCACGGTTTGCCCATGCCACGAGCCACAACAGCAGCATGACTGGTTTTGCCACCACGTGAGGTGAGAATAGCTTCAGACACAAAGAAGCCATGGATATCTTCAGGCTTGGTCTCTTCACGCAGCAGAATCAGAGGACGATCATGCGCGGCTTTCTGCGCCACGGCCCTGTCAGCATCAAAGACTACATGGCCACATGCAGCACCGGGGCTGGCTGGAAGGCCGGTTGCCAAAGCCGTTACTTTGGCATTGGGGTCAAGGCGGGGGAAGAGCATCTGCTCCAGTGATTCAGGTGCAATACGCAGCAGCGCCTGCTCTTTAGTGATCAGTCCCTCTTCAACCAACTCGACCGAAGTGCGAACCATGGCCTGGGTGTTCATTTTACCATTACGGGTCTGCAGGCAGTAGAGGATACCTTTCTCAATAGTGAACTCGAAATCCTGAACCTCGGAGTAATGGGTCTCAAGCTTGTTACGCAGCTCTTCAAGTTGACGGTATAGATCCGGCATCTCATCGGCCATCTGGGCGATTGGTTTAGGCGTACGAATGCCTGCCACCACATCTTCACCCTGTGCATTCACCAGATATTCACCGTAAAAGATGTTTTCACCAGTACCCGGGTTACGAGTGAAGGCCACGCCTGTTGCACAGTCATCACCACGGTTACCAAATACCATAGTACAGATATTTACAGCAGTACCGTTGGCCTGATCCGGTGTGATGTTGAATTCACGGCGGTAATCAACGGCGCGTTTGCCTGACCATGAGCCGAGAACCGCTTTAATCGCCAGATCCAGCTGTTCATACGGATCTTCAGGGAAAGCGCGTCCTGTCTGGGCATGTACGATTTCAAGGAACAGGGTTGCAATCTCTTTCAGATTTTCAGCAGAGAGGCCGACATCTTCCTTGACGCCTTCACGTTTCTTGATCGCTTCAAATGGCTCATCAAAGTGCTCATCTTCAATGCCGAGAGCTACTTTTCCGAACAGCTGGATAAAACGGCGATAGGCATCATAGGCAAAACGCTCGTCACCAGTCTGCTCAATTTCACCCTGCAGTGTTTCGCTGTTCATGCCGAGGTTGAGGATGGTGTCCATCATACCGGGCATCGACATCGCGGAGCCTGATCGTACTGATACCAGCAGTGGATTATGGGCATCGCCGAATCCTTTGCCTGTCAGCTTCTCAAGTGCGGTCATCTGCTCTTTTACTTCATCCATCAGACCAGCCGGATAGGTATTGTTATTCTCCAGATAGCTAAGGCATGCCTCGGTTGTAATGGTATATCCCGGAGGGACATTCAGGCCGATCTGTGTCATCTCACACAGGTTGGCGCCTTTACCACCTAGAAGTTGTCTCGCTTTGCCGTCTCCCTCCATAAAAGAGTAGACGTATTTGTTTTGCTCATTAGTCATTATTACTTTCCCTGAAGTCCATTGAAACACGCTCTGTGTCCATGGTTATTAGTGTATTGGGCAAGTCAGAATTGGCTTACGCCGAACAGCAGCATCATACGCCTGAATGGCTTTTCTGAAAAGGGAGTATTTCTGATCAGAGACTTTTTGCATCAATTCAGAGCTGCCTCTTTTTTTACAGTGGAAATTCCTCTGCCGGAGCTGTTCGAATATGGCCGCAAATATGCACTGGTAGTTATAAGTGTTGATGCATGAATCTTTGGAGGTGAAGTAGAAAAATACAGTTAAAACAGGTGGTTGTATTGCTTTGTTAATGCCCTATATGGATCGTATTTCGATTTGGAGCGGTAATGTTTGCCGCTGCTAAGGGGAAAGAATTGCCTTTTTACAGGGGTGAAGGGTGAAGCTGACTGTCGCGCTGGGGCTGCAGTACGACAGCAGCAGACCTGATGCTTATGCTGTTGTTCCATCCGAACTTGAGCGAGCAGTGGTTGTTCCTGCTTGCAAAGATGCTGTGATTGATCTGCAGACTACACCACCACCTGCGCAGCAGTTTGAGTTCAGCTGCAGACATAACATCTTCTTTTTAACTTATACGCTGCAGGGGTTGCCCGCTCCCATCGCTCTGAACCCTGGCAGTGTGGATATGTTCGCCTGACTTTCAGAACATGCGGCTTCTGTTCCTGGCTATGAATACCTGTAAATGCTCCAGTTTGTAATCTCTACTGTATATTATAATATGTACTGCTTTATCTGCATGCTGTTTTGGCATGGATATTGATAGTAGTATGGTAGGCTGATTGATTAGCGATATCAGGGCGCCGGCATATGCCGGTAAATATTGAGGTGACATGCCGGATCAGGATTACAGTGAACACAGGAATTTTGAGCGTTATCCCATCGATTTTGATGCGGAGATTACTGGCTCTGCTCCGGGTGGAGATGCCTTCGTCGACAAGAGTGTGTTACGTAATATATCTGGCGGTGGTGTCTGCCTGTTAACGGATTTTCCCGCCTATTATGCACTTGGACGGGAGGTTTACTTAAGAATACGCCTGCCTGATACAGACAAACTGGCTGCATATATGGTCTGCAGCGCTACCGTCGCGTGGATTCACAGGAGTGAGGCAACAGAGTCTGAAGCCGAGATTGTTTTTATCGGTCTCTCTCTGAATGATCCATTAACCTTTGAGAGCCAGAAATTTTCCACCATTGCCGATGACAAGGCGTCCGGGCTCTGATGATGAAAAAGGCGATTCGATTCAGAGATATTGAGCAGGCCAGTTACAGCCTGATTGGATTTATTCCCTACCTTCTGGCCCTCTATCTGGTGATCTATCTTGATGCCGAGATCACCCCGACGCTGCTGCTGATCGGTCTCTCTGCTCTGCTTGCGCATCTGACTGGTTATTCAGTGATTCGCAAATTTGGCAGGCAGCTGTGCAATGTTCGGGATATCACCGGTCAGGCGGCGATGTCAGATGATAAGCAGTCGATTGAAATTCATGAAAATACACCCGATGAACTGGTTGGTATCATTGAGCATTTTAATACGGTACTGGCGGAATCGGAACGTTCATCGCGCAATTTCCAAGAGATGACAACCAAGCTGCTGCTCTACACCCGTGAAATAGAGGGCTACCAGAAGAAACTCAGGGAAGAGAGTCTGTCGCGCAGCCGATTGAGTCGCTATGTTGATAAGAGCCTTGTCGAAAAGATTATCAATTCAGAAGAGGATATCCCGCTACAGAATATGCAGCATGAGGTGACAGTGCTGTTTGCCGATATACGATCATTTACTTCGATTTCAGAGCACATGAGCCCTGAAGAGGTGATCGGCATGCTCAATGACTATTTTGATGCCATGGTGAAGATCATATTCAAGCACAATGGCATTCTTGATAAATTCGTGGGCGATGAGTTGATGGCCACCTTCGGTGTGGTGGGCAATCAGGATGAAGGAGCGCTGAATGCGCTGCAGGCAGCCCTGGAGATGCAGCACTGCGTGAAAGCCCTAATGCCCGAATTCAGGTTAAAAGGTTATCCGGTATTTGAGGTCGGCATTGGTGTGAATACGGGCGATGTTGTGATGGGTAATGTAGGGTCAAAAAATCGAATGGATTATACGGTGATTGGCGATACCGTGAATGTTGCAGCCCGTCTTGAGCAGATGGCAGAAGGTGAAGTTATTATTGTCGGCGAAGAGACCTATAACCGTTGTCATCATCTTATTTCCATGCAGCCAAGGGGTGATATCAAGGTGAAGAACCGTGGCGCACTGGTTAAATGTTATCAGATGAGCCTGAGTTAATACCTCAATACTCTTTCAGGCTCTTCTCCGAACAGAGAAACAGAGCCGATCTTATAGTCACCACCGCGATTGGTCATGATGAAGCCATTGAAGGGATCCTGATAGTTTCTGTCGCGCACACGCATAATCTGTTTGCCATCAATCTGGATAGTCATTACACCACTATTTGAGCGTAACCAGTTGATTTTATGCAGCTTACCATCGCCAAGCAGGTTACTTTGGTCATAGCGGTCAATCACTGCCGACATGCCTGAACGGTAGCGGATAACCTTTATGGCGGGCCGGTCACCTCCCTCATAGGCAATGCGGTAGCCGGAATCACGCTGCCTGCCTTGATACGGTCCCCATTCAAAACTGCCCTCTCTGTTTAGTCCATGCCGGCCGAATTCGACAGTGATAGCAAAAGCATTGCTGATCTGTGCCGCAGTCGAAATATCTGCCTGAGTGGAGAGTGCGGTGGGTTGCGTCTCTGCTCTTCTATCACCCGGTTGTATCACCCCCTCCAGCAACATGCCAAGGATTGCCTCTTCAGTGGACTGGCGTGGCTTATCCTGAGTCAGGGGTTGTCGTCTGTTTTCAAGGCGGGAGCGGAGTTTGCCAGAGCGGTCAATCCGGAAGTGATCCATATCGCCATGCCAGACAGGGTTTCTGGTCAGATCCCCATCGCGGAAATCATCATACAGAACCTGTTTGCGCCAGGGGGCGTCGTAGCGAGAGGTAAGATCGCGAAGCTGGTCAATAAACCGGTAGTTGGCACTTCGATCGCGCTCCGCCTGATCGGTTAATTGCTTTAGTTCCTTGACGAGTTGTTGTGTCTGTTGCTGATCCGATTGTGCCAGTAGGGGGGCAGGCGCCCATAATATCGCTAGCATTATCCACATTACTTTCATGACAATCTCCCTGATAATCAGTCGGTCAGGCTGCTTCTCTGAGGCCCATCCTCTTCTTCGTTCTCCTCATCATCATCCTCTTCTTCATCTTCCTCAAGCTCTTCGGGCCTGTTTCTATCGATAAAGTAGATGATCAGTCCTGTGACAACGGCAATAAAGGCCAGTGTCAGTACAACGGTGGCTGAAGGTGGAAGATCGAGAAAGTCCGCGAGCAATGTGCCTGCGGTACTGGCAATAACCGCCAGTGTCAGTGCCTGCCATGTTGGTCCGTTATGACCACGCCGCCAGACTGAGAGGGCAGGCATGACCAGGTAGGCGAATACCAGCAGTACACCGATGGCATAGATCGCCGGTACAATGATCAGGCTTAAACCGGCATAAAAGCGCAGACGGCCACTGAAGGTATTGCTGTGCTCAGGCAGGGCAAGCAGCAGTCCCAATCCGGCAAATACGGATAGTTCAATGATACCTTGCCAGTCGATACCCAGCACGCTACCGAACAGCAGCCCCATAAGCTGGCCCTCTCCATAGGGGAGTAGGGATAACAGCACCATGCCAACCGATGCTGCAAAGGCGTATACCGCACCCATCACCGCCTCTTTGGGAAGCGGTGTATCCTCATCCATCAGTGCCATCAGAACCAGTGCGATGGAGGTGGTTGCCGCAGCGGCATAAACGCCCGGTATTTGCAGTGCCATGCCCATGGCGTAACCGGTTGCTGCAACCTGTGCCAGAGCCAAGTCGACAAATACGATGCGTCGCTCTAGCACCCGTTGTCCGAGCACCGGCAGGGTTATGGCGATCACCAGCGTGGCTATTAAAACAGTCAGTAAAATCATTGGCTCCACCTCGCTACGCGCTCTACCATCAAATCAAACATGCCGATGTACCCCTCTGTACCATAACCTTCAACGGCATCCGGTAGTATCATCATTTTAATGCCAGCTGCGCCGGCAAGGCGCTTGGCAATCGCTCTGTTGTTGTAGGGTTCAACCCAGATCAGCTTGACGTTTTTCTCCCTGATCACTCTGAGCAGGTCATCCATATAACGTGTTGATGGTTCAATGCCGGATCTCGGCTCAATAAAACCACCCAGTTCGATATTCATCGCTTCCATGAAATAGACATAGGTGTTGTGGTAGGTGATCACCACACCAGTATGAATATTCATATGATCACGCCATACCGGCAGCTTCTCTTTGACTGCCTTCTCAAATTCGGATGCCCGCTGCAGATAACGCTCAGCGTTGACCGCATCAAGTTCACTCAGGCGAACGGCTAGTGCATGGGCAACTTTGATGCCCATTTCAGGGTCTAACCACCAGTAGGGGTTTTTATCCGGTGACCACTGGCTGATCTGCTGCGAGCTCATGCCACGTGGTACACCTATCGCTTCAATGGCATCACCACCGCTGAAATAACCATCGCTGCCGGGAATGATTTTGCTGTTGCCTGAGCGTTTTATGAGCGAGGGAAGCCATGAGGACTCCAGACCAAAACCGACGCTGAAGAGTAGTAGGGCACTGCTCAGGGCACGGGCATGGCCGGGGCGGGGTGAGAATACATTGGGATCGTGGCCGATGCTGGTGAGTGATTTGACGTGAATATCTATGCCGCCGACAGCCTGAGCAATCTGGGCGAGGGCGGGTACGGTTGCGACAACATGAGGTTTGGCAGTTGCAGGGGAGGGGAAAGAGATCAGGAGAAGCAGCAGGGGGACTGCTGCTGTATAGATCGACTGAAGCACTGCTGATTTTTTCAGCAGAGACATAATATTCCGTATGATCTGTTATTTAGCATCATTTACCCCGGCAAATGTCTGTTTTTATGATCTATTTCCTATAATCTAAGCAGGTTTAGTGCCAACTTGCCATAGTAGTTGGTATAATTTTAATTTATGTAATCTATAACTTTTATAAGTTAGTTATTTTGTAAAGATCGGTTAGAGTATCCCCAAGATTTGAATGTGGGGGCAGTTATGACCGATAAGGATCAGTACAAGATTCACGAAGAGCCATTTTATCAGGCACAGGACGATGAGATCGAGCTCTATGAAGCCGCTTATGCCGCACGATTGCCGGTGATGGTGAAAGGGCCAACAGGTTGTGGTAAATCACGTTTTATTGAATATATGGCATGGAAACTGGACAGGCCGCTTATTACCGTGGCCTGTAATGAAGATATGACAGCTTCGGATCTGGTAGGTCGTTACCTGCTGGATGCCAACGGCACACGCTGGCTGGATGGTCCGTTGACCACTGCAGCACGCATTGGTGCGATCTGTTACCTCGATGAGGTGGTTGAAGCGCGTCAGGATACCACGGTTGTAATCCATCCTTTGACTGACCATCGTCGTACACTGCCGCTGGATAAGAAGGGCGAGCTGATTGAAGCACATCCTGATTTTCAGTTGGTGATCTCCTATAACCCGGGTTACCAGAGCCTGATGAAGGATCTGAAACAGTCGACCAAACAGCGTTTTGCCGGTTTTGAGTTCGACTATCCAACGGCTGAAGTTGAGACCGGTATCATTGCTAAAGAGACCGGTATTGATACGGAACTGGCTGCTAAGCTGGTAGGTATTGGTGGCACGGCCCGCAACCTCAAGGGTCATGGTCTGGATGAAGGTATCTCTACCCGTCTGCTGACTTATGCTGCAGCTCTGATTAAGGGTGGCGTAGCGCCTAAGGCTGCATGCCGTATGGCACTGGTGCGTCCGATTACCGATGACGCAGACATCCGCGATACACTTGATCACGCCATTGACGCGACCTTCGGCTAATCGCGTTATTTCACACAGGCTTACGGCTCTGCTGAGAGGTTAAGGTATTCCTATGGTTGAAACAGTCACAAGAAGAAAGATGGACGTCGAGATGTACTGGCAGCGCTTGAACTGCAAGTTTGCTCAGGTTGACCGGGTCTTTGATGATTGCATGGTAGAGGCCAAAGCCCGACTTTCGAGTCAGGGACTGGTTGCCTATATCGAACATGCAGGTTTCCTTGGTAAGCTTGGGCGAGGGCCTGAGCCTGTTCTGGTCTATCTGGAAGAGGCACCGATTGTCGCTTCAGAGGTTGGTGAAGAGGCGCTGGCGGATCTGCGCGAGTTTGCACACTACCTCTCGACCCATACCAACTTTAAGGCGATGGTGCCGTTTCTGCAGACCAGTGGCGCTGTAGCTCGACGCCTGAAAACCTATAAGTTGTTTCGTCAGTATATTGAAGTGTTACGTGATATGGTGGAGAAAACCTCCGTCTCTGTACTTGGTCACCACACCACATTCCCAAGCCCCGGCCTGCCCGATCTTCTCAAGCAGGCACCAAGGCTGTTGATTGAACTCTCCCTCGAAGGGTTTAAAAACTGGGTCGAGTACGGCATCAACTATTACAGCACACATCCCGGACGTCAGGTCGACTACTTCAGCTTCCAGTCACCGGATGCGCATGCTGTGATGCAGCGTGAACGCCATGGTACGTTGCTGATGGATCATGAGCGCAAACTTGATTCATACATGCGCGGCCTGTGGGCTGATCACGATTATCTTGTGCCATATTCGCTGGCCTTTGATGAGTTGCGCAAACCGATGCCTTACTATGATGATCTGGGTATCCGCATTCCTGATGTCTATGATGATGATCGGGGAGTGAAGGGAATTGATCGTTATCGCGCTGCACTGGCGCATATGGCTGCACATCGTCGCTGGAGCCAGAAGATGGTGGTGGATAACTGGAGCCCGTTCCAGCGCCTGGCTGTTGAAACCTTTGAAGACTCGCGTGTCGAATATCTGGCCATGCAGCGCTTCCCCGGTTTGAGAAAGATCTTTCTTGCCCTGCATCCGATCCCGGATGAGAAGGCGTTGCAGCTGGAGAGTACGTCCCTGATTAATCTGCGTTTGGCGATGGTTTCCAGGGCGATTCTTGATCCTGATTACCAGTATGAGAATGCAGATGTGCGTGAGTTTGTCGGCCGTTTCTTTGCTGAGATGGAGAAAGATGGCTCCAAGAGCATGGATATGGCGATGATTGCCCTCTCTTTTATTGGTCGAACCCGTAAGCAGTCTGATGCGTTGCCCAACACCTATTTCGATAATACTGAGGTCGATTATCGTGATGATAATCGTCATCTCTGGATCTATATCGAGCAGGGTGATGATGAAGAGACAACCTTTGAACACCTTGATCAGAAGCAGCAGGATAATGAAGAGCTGAAAGGCCTTCCCCCGCGTCACTATCATGAGTGGGATTATAACGCCGTTCACTATCGTCCGGATTGGGTGAGTGTCTATGAATCACTGCACCCGCGCGGCAATGCAGCGAAAATCGATAAACTGCTTGATAAACACAAGGCGTTGGCCAAACGTTTGAAGGCGATGCTCGATATGCTTAAACCTCAGGATAAGGTGCGTATCCGTTATCAGGAGGAGGGCTCTGAACTTGATCTGGATGTAGCGATTCGCTCATTGATCGATTTCAAGGGTGGTTCTCAACCCGATACACGTATCAATATGAGTCACAAAACCGATGGTCGTGATGTTGCGGTGATGCTATTGCTCGATCTGTCGCAATCGCTCAATGAGAAGGCGGTGGGTTGCAATCAAACCATTCTCGAACTCTCTCAGGAGGCAGTATCACTACTGGCCTGGGCTGTGGATCAGGTAGGTGATAAATTCGCTATTGCCGGTTTCCACTCTGATACACGTCACAATGTTCGATACTTTCATATGAAAGGTTATAACGAACCCTGGAATGATGAAGTCAAATCACGACTAGCCGCCATGGAAGCGGGTTTCTCAACCCGTATGGGTGGTGCGATGCGTCATGCAGCTCACTATCTGAAAGCACAGCAAGCAGATAAAAAGCTGATGCTGATTCTCACCGATGGAGAACCGGCTGATATCGATGTTGATGATGATCAGCTATTGATTCAGGACGCCAAGCAGGCGGTGAAAGAGCTGGGTGCTGATGGTATTTATAGTTATTGCATCAACCTTGATCCCAAGGCGGATGAGTATGTGGCAGATATCTTCGGCAAGCAGTACACCATTATTGATCATGTCGATCGTCTGCCCGAGAAGTTGCCGGAACTGTTTATCGCACTGACAAAATAAGATATGTTAAGGGGCCCAATATGGGCCCCTTTGCTTTTTTCAACAACGTAATACCTTATAATATAGGTCATCCATTGTTTGCCGTTGAAAAAAACAGTATTGCCTTCGCAGAGGCTGAATTTTAAGTGTTGCCTATAAAATAGGCAGGTGATGATTAAAGCATGACCAATTCTACGCTGATGCAAAATAAAAAACGTTGCAAAATAAGCATTCTCAATATGGCACTACGATTGCTTTGTCTATTTGATTACTAAAACCTATAACTAGAGGACATCATCAATGAGTGGAAACGAATCCCGACTTCAAGCAATTCATCAGATCACCAATCGTCAGGCGACACCTGTAGATCAGCCTGAGCCATTGAGCAAGATCTGGGCTACTGATGTATTTAATTTGGCAAAAATGGAGGAGTGCCTCTCCAAGAGCGCCTTCAAAGCGATCAAGAAAACGGTTCAGACCGGTGAACCGCTTGATCCGGCGACTGCCGAGGTTGTTGCCGCAGCCATGAAAGAGTGGGCAATGGGTAAGGGTGCCAAGTTCTTCTCCCATATCTTCTATCCGATGACCAATGCCTCTGCTGAAAAGCATGATGGCTTCATCGTGACCAACTCCGAGGGCAACGCCATCACCGAATTTTCCGGTAGCCTGTTGATCAAGGGTGAACCGGATGGTTCATCATTCCCTAACGGTAGTATCCGCATGACCAATGCCGCACGTGGTTATACTGCCTGGGACCCAACCAGTCCGGCCTATATTATGCAGACCGAGAATGGTGCGACATTGACCATCCCAAGTGTGTTTATGTCATGGACCGGTGAAGCATTGGATAAGAAGATTCCGCTGTTGCGTTCCAATGCAGCGATGAACAGAGCCGCACAAAAGGTGCTCTCATTGATGGGTGAAACGGAAATCGCTCCGCTGAACTCAAGCTGTGGTGCTGAGCAGGAGTATTTCCTGGTCGATGCCAACTTTGCCGCCGCTCGTCCTGACCTGTTGCTGGCTGGACGTACCCTGTTTGGAGCGCCTTCAGCCAAAGGTCAGCAGTTTGATGATCACTACTTCGGTGCGATTCCACAACGCGTTCAAGTCTTCATGCAGGATTTTGAAGAGCAACTATACAGACTCGGTATCCCCGCAAAAACCCACCACAATGAGGTTGCACCGGGTCAGTTTGAGATCGCGCCCTATTTTGAAGCGGCCAATGTCGCTGCCGATCACCAGCAGCTATTGATGACCGTGTTGAAAAACAGTGCCAAGAAACACGGCTTCCTCTGCCTGCTGCATGAGAAGCCATTTGCTGGTATCAACGGCTCCGGTAAACATGTGAACTGGTCGGTGGGTAATGCTACTCAGGGTAACCTGCTTGATCCGGGTGATACCCCGCATGATAATCTCAACTTCCTGCTCTTCTGTGGTGCTGTGGTTCGTGGAGTGCATCTGCATGGGCCGCTGCTGCGTGCTGCGATTGCTACCGCCTCCAATGATCATCGTCTGGGTGCGAATGAGGCTCCGCCTGCGATTATGTCTGTTTATCTCGGTGATCAGCTTGAAAAGCTATTTATGGATATCAAAGAGGGCAATCTCAGTGTGACAGAAGAGGGTGGTGAGATGGATCTTGGTCTCTCCCAGATTCTTAACTTCAAACGCGATCCGGGCGACCGTAACAGAACCTCTCCATTTGCTTTCACCGGCAACCGTTTTGAGTTCCGCGCTGTTGGCTCTGCTCAGTCTGTGTCAGGACCACTGGTTGTGATGAATACCATGTTGGCTGACTCCCTGGAGTGGATAGCCGGTAAACTTGATGCTGAATTGGCATCAGGTAGCGATCAGGCGACGGCTGTGCTTGCTGTGCTTAAAGACCTTATCAATGAACATGGCAATGCAGTATTTGGTGGCGATGGCTACTCAACCGACTGGCATACTGCGGCTGTTGATGATCGTGGGCTCAAAAATATTCCAACAACTGCTGACGCACTGCCTGCACTGCGCGAGGCATCGGTAAAAGAGCTGTTTGCATCGACTGGCGTACTCTCTCCTGTTGAGCTGGAGAGTCGTTTTGAGGTCTATTCAGAGCAGTATATTCTGGCTATTGAACTGGAGGCCAATCTGGTTGTGGAGATGGCAAAATCGAGCATCTATCCCACCGCAATCTCCTATCTTTCAGAACTTGCAGCAGCCAATGTAAGTATGGCTGAGATGGGCATTGAACTGGATAGTTCAACAGCTAAAACTGTTGCAGCTGAAGCCAATGCAATGATGGCTGCTGTTGCAAAACTGAGTGTAGCACTTGAGCAGCACGATTTTGCATCGACTGAAGCGCATATGCAGTACCTTGCCAAGGATGTACGCTCTCTGATGGATGAGGTGCGTTTGCATGCTGATGCGCTTGAAGGTGAAGTATCTGATGAACTCTGGCCTCTGCCTAAATACCGCGAGATGCTGTTTATCAAGTAAAATAGATCTACAGGATAATAGAAAAAGGCCGCTTTTCAGCGGCCTTTTTTGTTTCATTCTCTCACATTGTCGTGGTGAATCCAGTCAGCACCGAGGGTGCCCTGCAGGCGTTGCAGGTAGTCATCACTTGTCACCCTCTCAATCATGCGATCAGTCTTGCTGATACGTTCGGCAAGATGTGCGCGTCTCTCATGCTCATCTTCATCAAGCACAGTGATCTGAGCATTGAGATTCTCGCGGTGCTGTAGCCAAACCTGAGAGTCACGAGCCTGTTTAATGTTCAGGCGTTCCTGGTACCAGTCACTCTGCAGCAGCTCCTCGCGACTGAACATCTGGCGGATGGATGGATCATGAATATCCCTGCCCTGGTAATGACCATGAGCCATGATATGCAGTAGTGCCTGCAGTGGCGGGCAGGCATCATCAATAGAGCTATCCTCGAAGTAGGAGAGGGCGACGCGCTGGTGAGCTTCGCATATATTGTTGATGCCATCGACAAAGCTTTCCATATCCTGCGTTTCCGGTTTCAGCATCGCTTTATCAAACACAGCCACAGGTGTATCAAACAGTTTGCCGAAATGGTTGCGCACGAAACGCTTGCTGATCCGGTAGCCAAGACGACTGGCAAGCACGGTTTTACCGTTGTATTCAAAATCTTCCAGTTTTTTCAGATAGCCCCATTTGATCATATATTGAGGCTTCTGAACTTTGGCCGGCAGGCGGCACCAGATTTCAGGTATTAACATGCTGATGTCATGATCGATGCGCCGTTTTGATCCAATGTAACCGGCAGCCGTGGAGAAGCCGTCATAACCACAGAGGATAAAGGAGACCAGTGCTGTATTAAGGTCTGCTGTGGCGCTAAGCGGATTGAAAGGGCCCTTGGTGAGTGCCCCCTCAGAACCGGCACCTGTAGTGGATGGTGATTTGCCGGTCAGGCTGCAGATGAAATCCATGAACAGCTCAGGAAGTTTCTGATAATGGATCGGATTATAGACCGCCAGTGGCCGGATGCCCGGTTCCGCCGGATTGTTTCGTCGTCCGGTCAGAACCGCATTAACCGGAAGGTAGACCTTCTGTTCCGGTTCAAGTCCCCGGCGCAGACGGGTGCTGACTTCAGCCAGATATTTCGAGCGCGGATCGGCAAGATCAGGACGATCCTGCAGGTAGCGGACATTCAGGCTCGGTTTACCATCGACAATTCTCGGATGTGCGCTGGAGATGAAGTAGAGCGACTCATCCATCTCTGAAGCATGGCGGATCAGCGACTGCATAGGTTCGCTGAACTCCTCAAAATGCATCACATCATCCATCAGTTCACGGGCATCGTCCCGCTGCATAGGCTGGAAATTGGAGATAAAGCTGTTGCCGCTGGAGAGATCAGACTCGGTCTGTGTATCCGACCCACGGTTAACCGCTTCATCAGGCCTTTGGAAGAGTCTTTTTTCACAGTTGTCCACCAGCTTGATGCAGGGGTGGTCATACTCCGGGTTGAGCCCGCTGACATAACTTGCAGGAATGACAATCGAGGCGCTGATATCATCCTCCATCTGGATTTTATCCGATGCGATAAAGTCCTGACGCAACTTGAACAGGCGCCAGCTGCCATCATCTGCAAAACCGACACGCAGATAGCTGGCCATCAGCTTGCGACCATTGTATCTCAGTTCATGACCGGGACTGCCGTTAACCGTATCAACGGAGAAGTGCTCGTGCCAGTTCTCTCCCCAGGCAGTTCTGTAGAAGCGCTTGATCATGAAGACCAGTGCGAGAATGTGGCTCGGAATGGTTTTCAGCCAATGGTTGTACTCATCTGTGTAGTCGAGAATCGAAGGGGTTAGCAGTTTGATCACAGAGCCCAGACTGCGCTCCTTGCTCAGCAGCGTTCGAGAATCACTTTTCTCCGATTCAGGATGACGGAAGCGGTCACTATAGTTACGCTCAAAGATAGCCCTAACCTGTTTGAGATCCTGTTCAAAGTTATCGACATAGGTTGGCCCTGAGATCACTGCACCGGCAATCGACTTGGAGATCTCCGATTTGCCGCCGCCAGATACGGTACTTGGTTTATGACAGAAGGTGCCTTCACCAATGGTGCCGATCAGTCGCCAGCTTGGTGAGTGGGCATGGCGCGCCATATGTACCCTGAAACCACTGGGGTAGATAAAGGTATTAGCGGCCAGCAGTTTGATCTGTGACGGTCCGTTTGGACCTTGCCAGCAGATCTGCATCTCATGCATACTGATCTGCGCATCTTCAGGCAGATAGATGATGTCGGGGTACTGCTTATCAACCGCATAACCTTCCGGTTTGAGCTCTATCTTATCGCTCAGGCGATGGCATAGGTCGGCAAAGGTGTGATTGTCGAGCATATCACTGGCACGCGGGATATAGACCTCACCAAGGTTGTAGCGTGGAAATGCCAGTGCGCCACCGGCATGCTCCTCTTCACAGCCACCGAAGAGGTTGGCCGAATAACTGATCTGGGATTTAATCTCTTTCTTGCTGTAGCCGAAGTAGTTGTCGGCAATGATGGTGACGATAACACCGCGTTTGTCACGGCAGACCACTTTAAATGCCTGACCATCGTTATAGAGATCATCTTCATGCTGCCAGCACATGCCGTCATGGCGCTGGCGATCAGTGGCCTCATCAATGTGCGGTAGCCCCAGTGCCTTCTTCTTCAGCTTCACCAGATGCGGGGCGAGAATGATGCAGCCGCTCTGGCCGGTCCAGTGCTCGATATCGGCTGCAGCATCATTTTCAGTCAAAAACGGATCACCGGCATTACCGAAGATCGACTCTACAAAATCGAGATTGGAGACCAGACCACCGGGGGCAAACATGCGCACCTCCAGACTCTTGTCTGATAACAGGCCGGCAACACCGACAACACCCGGCACGCCCGGGCGTACTTTCGGGCGTAGTAACAGCGATACCCATACCTCCGCCTTCTTCTCCTCCTCACTGGTGGCAGGCAGCTCCATTAGAGAGCGGGGGGGATTCAGTGCCTCTTTGATCAGGGCACCATAGGTGGCAACCGGCACCTCAAGTTTATCAGCCGGCACAGGCAGGCCACCGGCAGCAATATGGAATACTCCCTTAGTGGTGCGGCGGTCGCTTTTCGGGTTGTGCAGCACCCCCTGTAGCAGGCGGTAGGAGTCGACCAGATCGGAGTGGAAATGGGTGCCGTTGAGCGGCAGCGATACTTCGCGCGCCATGCCGGGACGATCAAGAACAAATGTGGTGCCGGGCAGCTCCACCTGTTGCTCAACACCATGCTCAGCCAGATAGGCATTGAGAAAGTTCTGAATGCGTTGATCGGCAGGGCAGCGGTAGGCTGAGAGCAGACGGCGTTGGCGTGCGTAATGTTTGAGCAGACTGTCAGCAATGGTCAGGTAGGAGTGGTCTCCACCCTCAAGTTTGCAGGTCGGCTGACCCAATGCGGCCAGCTTGAGATTGATATGCTGGTGCCACACATGCGGTGGCGCTGCACTATGATCATTTTCTGTTGTAAAGACAGGCTCATTCATTGACTAAATCCGGTATTCAAGTTCATTTAAATTACTCGTCTATTCTACCCATCTGAGTGGCTGGATACCATCTGAATTCTAATGCTATACCAATGCTCTTTCAGGTTTTTAACGCACTGATTATACAGCAATGGCTATGCCAATGGTGAAGGGTGAAATATCAATGCCTTTAGCCTGATTGAGTTGGATGAATGCTTAATGAATATGCAGGGCTGCTCATTGGACAGACACTGTGATGATTAATTTTATCAGTTCGGCTTGTTGGTGTAGGGCCACTTAGGCGTGTTTTCACGCTCAATCTCTTGCAGCATATCAAGATAGAGTTTCTCCACCTTGGTTCGTGCCCAGGGATTTCTTCGCAGGAATTTCAGGCTCGATTTTACCGAAGGGTCGTTGTTAAAACATTTGATCCTGACGTAGATGCCCAGCTCACCCCAACCATAGTGTTCAACCAGCGCATTGAGGACTTTCTCCAGGGTCATGCCATGCAGTGGGTTGTTGGGCTGTTCATTCATAAACCGGACTCTCTCCTGTCATAGACCACGCCAAGTATACGAACAATCAGCGGCAAGTCTCGCAATGCTGGGGCCTGGTAAACAGTCATCAGCATTAACCCGGACGAATGGCGATCCAGATGGTGTGGTGTACGCCGGATTTTTCCGAGAGCGAACGCACCTGCTTCTGATCCACATCGAAACCGACCTTCATCATACGCTGGGTAAATGCCTGATCTTTGGAGGCAGACCAGACAGTAAGCACACCACCGGGTTTAAGTGCATCATAGGCATTGTTCAGTCCGCGCAGGCCATACAGGGCATCGTTATCATCACGGCTGAAACCATCCGGGCCATTGTCGACATCGAGCATAATGGCATCGAAGCCGTTTTTGTTTTCACGCATTACTTTGCCGACGTCCTGTTCCAGAATGTGAACACGCTCATCCTCTATCGGGCTGCCAGCCAGAATACCCAGGTATTCCCGGTTCCAGCGAACCACGGCCGACATCAGTTCAGAGACAGTTACCCGCGCACAATCGGTTGTGTTGGCAAGTACTGCAGCCAGTGTGTAACCCATGCCAAGACCGCCCACCAGAAGATGAGGTTTTTTCCGCCCGGCAATCGCTTTGCAGGCCAGTTCCGCCAATACATCTTCCGAGTAGTGCAGGCGGCTGTTCATCAAGTCGCCAGCTTTATCCACGCGAATCGAATAATCGATACCACGTTTATACAAGCGCATGGTAGTACCGTGTTCAGTGGCTTCATCAATGAGTCTGAAGGGGATCATGGCTAACTTCCTTTCGTCAGCCTTAAATCCGCTGAATATATTATGTTGAGAACTCTGCCCTTAGAATCAGAAAAACAAAATAACAGCTATACAATGGTACAAGGGTAGACCTGCCCCCGCTGTCGGTTTCGTCTGAATGTTATGCAGGGTTGATTTCGGCAGCGACCACTGAGATCTCTACCAATAGCGCTTCTCGAGCCATACTGGCTGTGACACAGGCGCGAGCTGGTGCATGCCCCTCTGGTACCCAGTTGTCCCAAACTTCATTCATCTCGGCGAAGTACTTCATGTCTTTGATATAGATCGTTGCCGATAAAATATGATTCCTGTCGCTACCGGCTTGTTGCAGCAGCTCATCGACCTTCTCCAGCATCGTTGCTGTCTGCTCTTTAATGCCTTGCTCGGCATCTTTGCAGACCTGGCCGCACAGATAGATTGTGCCGTTGTGTTTAACGATTCTGCTCATTCGTTGTTTTGTTTGCATGCGTTCAATCATGGTCTACACCTTTAAATGTTCATCGTTGTTATGACTCCGATTCATGGAATCGTCGGATATCGAATGGTTCGATTGGCAGATCGGTTTTTCCATCGAGAATCAGTTCGCTCATGATACGGCCAACAACCGGCGAGAGCTGGAATCCGTGTGCAGAGAAACCGAAAGCGTGAAAGATGCCGGCAGCTTTCGAGCTGGCCCCGATCACAGGGATATTGTCGGGCATAAAGCCTTCGATGCCAGCCCATGTGCGCACAATGCGAACCTGAGCCATATGGGGAAAGAAGCGGGTCACGGTTTGGGCGCTGGTCTTCAGCGTGGCAAAGTCGATCACCGACTGCTCGCGCTCAAAATCGAGCTTGGCCAGATGGGCACCACCGATAATCACCGTACCGTTCTGCATCTGTTTGAAGGAGAGCTGGTAGCCCTCTGCGCCTACGGTCAGATCAAGAAATGGCGGTAGCCGCTCTGTTACCATCAATGTCGGCGCTTTCGGGATAAGCGGTACCGACTCTCCCAGCATGGCGGCGAAACGGTTGGCCCAGGCTCCGGCACAGTTCACTACGGTTGCAGCAGAGAACACCCCCTGAGTAGTTTCAAGCTTCCAGCCATCACTGCTCTCTTCGATGCCCAGCACCTCAACACCGCTACGGATTTCAGCACCGAGCGCGATTGCCTTGTGGCGAAATGCTGTGGCGGCATGGAAAGGTCTGGCAGAGCCATCATCGGGATTGTAGAGCGCACCGACACATCCACCGACAAGCTTTGGCACAAGCCTGTAGAGCGTTTCGCTATCAATGATCTGCTCATGCTGATAACCCTGCGCCTGCAGTGTATCCACACGCGCCTGCAGCTTCTGCAGTTGTGCACTGCTCTCAGCAACCCTGACCTGACCATTGAGCACGACATCGCAATCATCATCCACCAGTTCGCGGATATTTCTCCACATCTCTGCAGCGGCAACCGTAAGCGGAATCTCAGCCATGTGGCGATTAAGCTGGCGCAAACCACCGGCATTCACACCTGAAGCGTGGCGGCCGGGGCTCTCTTTTTCCAGCACGATAGCTTTGATGCCGCGACGCCCCAGCTGCAGGGCAGTCGAGAGGCCCTGTAATCCGCCACCGATAATGATCACATCTGCTTTCATTCTGTTTCCAACCCGGCAAGCTGCTCAATCGTTAATGGTCGAATCGGCGGACGAATACGATAGCCGCCGGAAATCATCTTTTTATCACCCAGTTCACGGGCAACAATCTGGCTGACTGCGTTATCACATTGGCGACCCTGACAAGGCCCCATGCCACAGCGGGTAAGGAACTTCACCTGATTGGCATCCTTATGGCCGGCATGGATGGCCGTGCGTATGGCTCCGGCATTGATCTCTTCACAACGACAAACCATGGTTTCATCCGGCGGTGCACTTAACAACTCAGCCGGAGGATGGAAGCGGGCCTCTAAAAAGGGGCGCACACGCAGATCATCCCGCATCCAGCCCTGATCTTTACGGGCAGCAATATCCCTCTGTTTTTCATCTATGCGGCCCAGAGCACGTGCCGCCTCAAAACCGGCGATACGACCGGCATGTCGTGCTGCAACTGCACCGCCGATGCCGGAGCCGTCCCCGACAATGGCAATACCATCGATTGAGGAGTTATCCCACTCATCGGCCACCGGACGCCAGCAGAGCTGATTGGCATCCCAGCTGTGATCACAACCGGCACAACGGCTCAGATGGCTGTCTGGGATGACGCCAAAGTGGCTTAATAGCAGATGGGTATCAATACGCTTCCTGCCGCCGCGATGGGTGAACTCAACCGCCTCCAGTGTATCGCCGCCAACCGCATGAAATTCAGTCACACCACTATAAAACTTCACCCCTGCCATCTTGAGTTGCAACTGATATTTCAAGCCTTTGAGGATGTAGTGGTGGGCGAGCAGTGCGCCAGGCAGATGCGGCAGGGCGCGCCAGATATTGCCGGCTGGAGACATATCCAGAATGGCGTGAATCTTCACACCGGCATGCAGGTATTGCCAGGCAAGCAGCAGAAGCAGGGGGCCAACACCGGCCAGAACCACACCCTGTGCGGGCACAAGTCCGGAAGATTTCAGTAAGATCTGTCCTGCACCTGCACTCATCACACCCGGCAGTGTCCAGCCGGGGAAGGAGACCGGGCGCTCCATGGCTCCGGTTGCAATGATAATGCGATCAGCAGAGATCAGAGAGGCTTTGCCATCGCGCAGAAGGCCTATCTCCCGTTGGCTATTCAGGTTCCATAGTGTGGTGGAGGGCAGATAGCTGGCACTACTCTGGTTAAACTGATCAATCAGTTTGCGTCCGTAGTTATAATCGGGGCCGAGCAGTGAGGCGCGCTGCTCAGGAATTGTGCCTACGGCGCGATAGATCTGGCCGCCGGGATTGGCCTGTTCATCAATTAGCAGGCATTCAACGCCAGCGTTGGCCGCAGTGGTCGCAGCAGCCAGACCGGCCGGGCCACCACCGATGACGATCAGTTCATGCTTCTGCATCAGCTGTATCCTTCAGCTGTACCGATCTGGCGGCGAATCTGCATCCCTTCCTCTACAGTAATCTGACAGGATTGCCGGTTTGGTACACCATCGATCTCCACCAGGCACTCATAGCAGACACCCATCATGCAGAAGGGGGCACGCGCTGCTCCCGATATGGGCGTGGTACGGCACGATCGAAGCCCCGCAGCAAGCAGTGCGGCAGCTACTGAATCACCTTCACGTGCTTGTGTGGGTTGGCCATCAATATGGATCTCAACCCAGCGACTCTCAGGCTCATCTAAACGACGGAAAACAGGCATCGAACTACAGAAGCACCTTACTGGCGATATCAAAGTGTTCAAAAATCATCTCGTGCTGTAGCTCCAGAGATTTGCCCACGCCGGCAGCCTTGGCACGCTTAAACATGGTCAGCGCAATGGCGACATCAAGGAATGAGAGCCCTACGGCATCGAAATAGATGCGCTCATCATCTGATTCGCGACCCGGCTTATCGCCCGATACCAACTCATGCAGATCTGCATGAACATCGTCATCACTGATCAGCCCCTCTTTATACATCCGGCTCACTGTCTGCGTACGATGCTTCACCGTATCCCAATCGTCGCAGACAATCTTGTCGCAGAGGGCGGCCACAGCATATTCATCCTCCCAGCCACCAACATGGCTGTAAAAGGCACCCGGCTTGACCCACTCAGCTTTCAGCAGTGGTGCCTGAGCACCTGTTGCGGTGACCAGAATATCGGCCCCCTCCATCGCTAAGCGGATATCACCGTTTGTAGCGACAAACTCCATATCGGGCAAAATCGGAGAGAGCTGATCGATAAATCCCTGCTCCTCAGCAGCACTCAGCGCCGTAACACGGCATACCTTAAGCGAGGGGCGCACCACCTTCATCGCCAGAAGGTGCATCTTTGCCTGCTCTCCGGCACCGATAAAGCCGATGGTTTCCGCATTCTTAATGGCAAGATGCTTCGCAGCAACAGCACCAACAGCTCCCACCCGCATATTGGAGGCGAGCGTGCCATCCATCACCGCGACAGGGAAACCGCGTTCGATCTCCGACAATACAAAAATTGCCGATAGATTCTGCACATCATATTTGCGTGGATTATCAGGGAATACCGACACCCATTTTACACCGCATATCTTCTCATCAAGCATCGTTGCTGGCAGACAGTTGATCCGGTTCTGAGTCGCTTCGTCGAAAATCTGTACAATTTTCTCCGGAAACATGATCGAACCTTTTTCAAAGTCCAATAGCGTCTGCTCCACTACCCCGATAATCAAACGCATATCAAAACAGCCTGCGTCAAGCAGGCTCTCCTGAGAAAAATAATTAAAATCTACTTCGTGATGACTCATGTCGTCCTTCTTTTGATGATCTCTATTTGATCCAAAACCCGGATTCTCCGGGAAGGTTTTACGGCAGAAGATGATACATAAAACATGCTCTGAATTAAAGGTCGATAAACCATCGAATTGATGTTTTTTAATAAAATATCAGATAATTTTAGCATGCTGAATTTCATGTCAAAGCAGGACTTGGCGTGGGAGTCATGAATGTTGAATCATCTTGCTCGATATTTTTGATGATGGCGCAATCCACGCAATCTTTGCCATCCGGAGGCCGATATGCCGACAATGAATGTTTCACTCACGAAAGAGTTAATGCAGTTGGTGCAAAGCAAAGTGGCCAGCGGCATGTACAACAACGCCAGTGAATTTATTCGCGAAGCCATTCGCAACACCGACTCCAACGATAAGCTTCTTCACGAACTGAAACTGGCCCGTCTGAAAGAGATGCTAAAACCGGGCCTGGTTGAAGCCAGAGAGGGTGTGCATGCCGACTACGATTACGAACATTTGATGCGCGAGTTGGACAGCCGGAGCTGATGGCCGTTTTCCGTCTCACTCCTGCTGCGAAGGCCAGCCTTATTCAGATTGCTGCTTTTACTGAACAGCGTTGAGGCCGAAAGCAGAGGTGCGCTTACATCAAGCAGCTTGATCACTGCTTTCATCTTCTCAACAGATCACCCGAGATTGGTAGAGTCAGAACGGAGATCGCCTCGGAACTAAGTAGTCACCCGTCCGGCAGCCATATCATTTACTATCTTACGAAAGCTGATCACATCGTTATCGTCGATATCCTGCATCAAAATATGGACCCAGTGCGCCACCTTCCATCTCAGCAGTAATGATAAAATGTTGTAATGCAAGACCATGCCTCGGGTGCTTGCTATTAAGTCATTGCTTACAATGTCCATTTTGACCCTGAAAAGGAGCCTCTAAGCCCAATAAATAGGGCTTATTTCTGCACTAATACAACTGAATCAATGCTTTAGCTTGGTCCGACCCCGTCGGTTTGGTCGGTTTCGACAGAAAATCACCTGTTGGCGAAATAGATATAGGTGTAAAGCAGGGTAGAGGCAGTGACATAGAACTGATCGACCATTTTCCTGCGTGCCAGGTTTTCTCGGGAATTGGTCAGGTCGATCAGGGCTTGCCTGATGAGGAAGGTGTAGAGGATATAGAAGAGAAAAGGGATCACATGAACGGAGAGGGGGTAATTACCAACGACTTTCCCGAAAAAGGACAGTATCCAATTGATCTCGGTATAGATGCCGAACAGTCCCAGGGCGGAGTTGATGAACATCCATTTGACTTCATCACGGCCGAAAAAGGTAAGATAGAAGACGATGTAGGACAGAATGGCAATGCCACCAAAGAGATAGAGAAACAGGGTTGGCGGACCCTCATCCGAATAGGCCATGACAAAACCGGAGAGACCGAAAGCCAGCATATGAAATAGAAAGAAGGGGTAGATTTTCAGCCCTGAAATTTCACTCCCTTTTGGATACAGCTTGCCGTTGATCTTTATGTCGTTGCGAAGTTTCATGCTGATGCAGTAGGGGTAGAGGGGGCTGGGTTAATATGGCGCATGTCTTACCCTCCATTGCTTTATATCAACAGAGATTAGATAAGTTGAACACCTTCGGCAATTATCATTAACTCGGAGACAAAGCTTTATGGTACTTTTCCCCAATGAAAGAAGAGCAGCGTAAGCGTATCATCGATAAACATCGCGATAGCCTGACCAGACATGGCTATCACCCCAATGCGCTCTACTGGTCGAGCCGTGAGATTCAGGAGATTCGCTTCAATGTGCTGGCGGATATCGGCATTCAGAATGGTGATTCGGTGCTCGATGTTGGTTGTGGATTCGCTGATTTCAAAAGCTGGATTGAGGGGCAGGGAGTGCCTGTTCACTTTACCGGTGTCGATATCTCTCCCGATCTGATCTATACGGCACGCGAGCGGCATCCTGAGTGTGAACTGTTGTGTGCTGAGTTGAGCGATTTTGAACTTGAGAATGGTGCATTTGACTGGGTGGTTCTATCCGGTGCGATGAATGAGCAGCTTCATGATGAGGGGGAGTATGCGCGCAGACAGATCGCCCGCATGTATGCCCTGTGCCGCAAGGGTGTTGCCTTTAATATGCTTGATGCTCGCCATCTCAGGGCACATGACCTGCAGAGTGTTGATCCACTTGAGATGCTGGCGTACTGCAAAACACTCTGCCCCAATTGCGAGTTGCATGACGACTATCTTGCTAATGATTTCACCATCTATATGAGACGTTGAAGCAGGGGGCGATTACGCCTGTTCGGATTCTGTTTCGATAAATGAGAAGCGCTGACCGATGGTGTCGGCACAGGTAATCAGGGTGCCAATGCCCGGAATCTCCAGTTTTGAGCGGACAATATCACCACCTCCTTCAATAAAACGCTCGGCAATTTTATCGATGGAACTTACTTCGGTGATCGCTTTGGATGCTGTGGAGACATGGATGAAATCGAAAGGGGCATCATAAACATCGATATGCCAATCATTCTGCTCTTGATGGTGAACCCTGTTCTCAGAAAAATAGCGATGCTGCCTGTTGGTCAGTTCTGATAGATTCATAGTCCTCATGACACTACCTCGCATTTTTTATTTCATCTCACCTCATACAGATATCTATCGCATATATTGAGCCAGAGTTGAGTTTTCGACGTCAGCTGTTTATAGATCAAGTGTGTTGCAATTGGTTTTTAACCACACTTTGGCATGGCGATAGTCGGGCATAACAGACTCCACCAGAGCCCAGTAATCTTTCGAATGGTTGTGGTGAATCAGGTGGCAGAGTTCATGCACGATGACATAATCAATGACCCATGCAGGTGCCATAATCAGACGCCAGTTGAAATAGATGCGACCATCAAGATGACAACTTCCCCAGCGGCTTCTGTAACCTTTTACACCGACATGGGTGGGGCTTTTGCCCAGCACTTTAGCCAGTTGCTCGGTTCGCTGCTTGAGATGGATTTCAGCCTGCTGGCGATACCACTTCTCAATCACTCTTCTGACTAGCGCTGTTTTTTTCTCATTACCGGTGGAGGCGGGCAGGGTGAGAGTAAGATGATCTTCGCCCATGGCAACAGCTCTTCTGCCTGTTTGAATATCAAGATTTCGTGGTTCACCCAGAAACAGAAATGGTTCACCCTGCGTGAATGTTTTCACTTTAACGGATGGCCTTATCTCACTGTTAAAATGCAGCTTTTTCTTGATCCAGTCTGACTTACTGCTGATGAAGTTCTCGATAAACGAAATCGGGGTTCTGGTCGGAACCAGTACATCAATATCACTGTTGGCGCGGACGATGATGCTTAGCGTTTTTCTCTTCGGGCTGCGGATCAGGTTATAGGAGAACCCGTGATCCTTTAGCTCACGCTTCAGCTTCACCAATATCCAGCGCGTAACTGTTGTCGCAGTACTGGCAGGAGAGCGTGACTTTACCGTTCTCATCTGCGAGTTCGTGTAGCTGCTCATTTGAAATGCCCTGCAGTGCCAGCTTCATCTTCTCCTGTGTGCAGTCACAATGATAAGCGTAGCTATCGCTGCCGACGGTTTTGCAGTTCAATGATGAGAAGTGGCTCAGGATCGATTCAGTGGAGCCGTTTTCAAGTACGCTGTCCGGAATTTTGGCCATCGCTTCTACAGCTTTGAACCAGTTCTCCTCATCACAGCCGGGCATCGCTTCAATCAGGATAGCCAGATCACCAATGAGGATGACATCAGCCCTGATCTGTACCGACTGATGCAGATAGTGAATGATATGGTCGGCAAGAAAATCGGAGTGATGTTCAATGGTGGAGATGTAGGGTTGGCCTACACCCATATCACGCACTGTAGAGAGGCGAATCGGGTTTCCCATCCAGCTGCTTAATCCCGCATGATCTTCATAGCGCAGGGCAGTCTGCTCCTCCTGCCAGCTAACCAATCCGCGCACTGCACCACCGCGTGCTTCAGAGAGCAGCCGTTGCAGCGGGGCTGATGCTCCGTTTGCCGCATCGAGCTGCAGTACCTGCCGCACACCGCTTTTGCTGATGCTGAGCAGCAGAATAGAGGCGAGCAGGGTCTGCCCGAACAGCTCGGCAACCGGGCCATTCAGACCGTGAATGCGTTTGGCCTCTGCATTGATGCCGCTGCCACGGATAATCGCCCCACGTGTCGATGCATCGGAGAGCAGGAAGCGGGTAAGGGTGTCGGGTTCTGTAACAGAAGTTGTCATATCTCTTTTGTCAGCCATCTTTGAATTTCAACCAGTGAATCAAAGCAGTGACATGCACCGGCTTCACTTAACTCTTCGCTGGAGAAGGCGTCGCATAGTCCCAGACCACGACTACCTGCTCGTGTTGCCGCTTTCATGTCGGCAATGCCATCACCAATCATCACCGTGGCTTCAGGTTGAACATGGAGTGCTTCGCAGGCCAGCAGAACCGGGGTTGGATCAGGTTTCTCAGGGCGCCCGTCAATTTTACCGATAATCGCCGCAACATGATGGTTCCAGCCCAGCGCAGCAAACTGTGCCTCAGCACGTGACTGACTCTTACTGGTTACAATGGCACAGGGAATAGCCATCTCTTTAAGCCAGTCAAACAGCGCTTCGGCACCGGGTAGTGGATTGATATGCTCGAGGTAATCTTCATCGTGAATTTCGAGGAAGCGTTTGCCTGCCTCTTCACGGCGATCACCAAACAGCGAGATCATACTGCAGTCACCCCGACCGGTGTGCCGTTTGACCTCTTTTGCGCTCATCTGCGGCAGACCATACTCAACAAAGGTCTGGTTCAGGGCGCGAATAATGGGGGGGAAGGCATCGACAATGGTGCCATCCATATCCAGCAAAACTGCTTTGACTCTATTCACTGCTTCATCGCCTCGAACTCATCCAGCATCCACTGGCGCAGTTTCAGAGATACCGGGCCAGCCTTGCCATCACCGATAGTGATCTTATCGATATGGCTGACGGCAACCACAGCGTTGGTGGTGCTGCTCATTAAGCATTCTGTGAGTCCGGGTTCATCCAGCTTCCATGGTCGTTCAACCACAGTGATGCCGTGTTCTCGTGCAACTTTCAGGGCCAGGTAGCGGGTGATGCCACCGAGCACCTGATGATCAAGCGGGTGGGTGACGATATCACCGTTAATCACCGCAAAGCAGTTGGTCGCACAGCCCTCAAGGAGGTGTCCCTCATCATCAAGCCAGAACGCCTCATCAACGTTTTGCCGTGCCGCTTCCTGTTTGCCGATCACACTGGCCAGCAGTGCGATGGATTTGATATCACAACGTTTCCAGCGGATATCCGGCAGTGTGATAGCCGAGGCTCCCGCGCTCAGTTTTTCAGATGAGGGGAAGGGGAGTTCGCGGGAAGTAATCACCAGTGTCGGTTCAACCGCCTGCGTAATAAGGTGGCTGCGTGGTGCCACGCCACGGGTAGCCTGCACATAGATCATGGCGTGATCAAAGGGGTTACGCCTGTAGGTTTCATGAATCAGTTCGATCAACTCAGGGCGCGACTTCAGTAGTCTAATGCCGATGCCTTCACATGAGCGCTGAAGACGGTCGACATGTGCATCAAGTTCGAGAAACTTGCCGCCAAAGCAGGCGATGACTTCATAAACGCCATCGGCAAACTGAAAGCCGCGGTCTTCAATGTGGATGGTTGACTCATCCAGTGGCAGGAAGCGGCCATTGACCCAGGCCGTGAGCTGCATGTTTACTGCTGACCTGCTTCAGTTGCACTGCCTTCGCTCTCTTCGGAATCGGGCTCACGCCACCACAGACGAACACCATCCCACTGACGGCTGATCCATGAGGCGCGTTCCACTGCACGTGTGGCGATCATATCAACAGATTTAAGCACTTGCGCGGTATCCCTGTTATCACCGAAAACGGCATCGATGGTGCCCAGCTTCTGAGCCTCCTGAATCGGTGCTTTCAGCGGTGCATCGTAACGCAGACGGAAGGAGAGGGATGCCTCATTGCCTTTAGGAACAGTCACCCAGATTGGATCGGCAGGTTTCAGCCAGACCTGAGATTCAGTACCTTCAAAGACTTCAACCTGACGACGAATTTCACGCTCGGTAGGGCGCAGGGTTACAAAGTTACGGAAGCTGAACTGCAACAGGGTTTTGGTCTGCTGAGCTCGAGAACGATCCGAACTCGTACCGAAAACAGATGCGACAAAACGGGTGGTGTTGATCTCAGCAGAACCGACAAGGCAGTAACCGGCCTCTTCGGTGTGGCCGGTTTTGATACCATCGGCTTCAGGATAGCTCCACAGCAGACGATTGCGATTGGGCTGGTGACGGCCATCAAAGGTGTAACCCTTTTCACTAAAGATCTCATACATCTCAGGGAAATCACGCCACAGTGCAGCGCCAAGAATGGCCATATCCATGGCTGAGCTGTAGTGCCCCTCTTGCGGAAAACCTGTTGCGTTGAGGAAGTGGGAGTTGACCATGCCAAGCTGTCTGGCTTTATCATTCATGCGCTGGGCAAAACCCTCTTCAGAGCCATCAATATGTTCAGCCAGTACAATACATGCATCGTTGCCGGAGAGGGTGGCGATACCGTGCAGAAGCTCTTTTACGGTTGGTTTCATGCGTGGCTCAAGGAACATGCTGCTGCCGCCGATTTTCCACGCCTTTTTACTGACCGATACACGGGCATTGGTGTCCAATCGTCCCAGTTTAATCTCTTCAAAAGCGAGATAGAGGGTCATCATCTTGGTCAGACTGGCCATCGGTAGTTTTTCATCGGCATTGCTGGCAGAGACCACCTGCCCGGAACGGGCATCGATCACGGCCCAGGAACTGGCATCAACCTGTGGTGCTTTTGGCCATGAAACGTCGGCTGCCTGAGCAGATGAAATCAATAGCAGCGCTGCTACCAATAATCCAAATAGAGTGTGCACACCTGTGCTGCGACATAGATCTCTGTTTACCATTGCCAATTCTCCTCGGGCTGGGCTTCCCACGCCTGACTGCTTGCCAGTGCGGGTGTTTCCAAACGTAACTGTTGGGCGTGCAACATTAAACGGCCATATGTTTTACCACCGTAGCGCGCATCACCAAGAATGGGACACCCTAATGCGGAAAGATGGACACGCAATTGGTGAGTTCTGCCGGTATGCGGGATCAATTCAACCAGAGCACGATTACCGCGCCGCTCAATCACACGTGCTTCACTCTCACATTCGCGTCCTGCTTCTGAAACATGGTAGCAGCCTCTGCTATCTCGGTTTTTATCGATAGCCAGGGTGATGCGTTGCTCATCCCACTCAGGAGCAGGTTCGGTAACAGCCAGATACGTTTTGAATGCGGATATTTTCCACAGGCTCTGAATATGATTAAGCACTCTGGGATCGGATGCGAAGAGCATCAATCCGGATGTACCTTTGTCCAGCCTGTGAACCGGCCGTAAATTGTCTGCATCTCTGGGTAGCAGTTTAAGGTGGCGAGCCAGCTCATCAGGCAGCGTGCCTCGACTACGATGCAGCGCCTCCTGCGCATACTGGCCACTGCGTTTATTAATCAGATAGAGCGGAGGTTTCTGCCAGACAAGTTGCTCAGGATCAAATGGTGTCAGTGTCTCATTTTCAAGGATGACAAGGCGCAGCTTGTCACCGGCTTTAACTGCTCTTCCAGCTGTGCGACAGCGTTTTCGATTGAGATAGACGCCGCCCTCATCAATGGCCTTGCGCGCCCTGCGGCGTGAGAGGGAGAAACATAATGCCAGCGCCTGATCCAGACGGCTGCCTGCATGAAGCGAGGTGAGCGTGGCGCTAAGGTCCTGGTAATCCGGTTGTGTTATACCCATCAGCGAAACGGTTGGAGTGCTGAGAGCACATCCTCATGTGTATGGCAGATCTGAATCGATTCGAAGGCTTTGTCTGCAGATAAGACCAGCTCAGAGGAGAGCGTATCAATAATAGGTTCCCACATCTGCCCATAGAGAAGTAGTGGACGCGGTTCAAGTACACGAATGGCCAGCAGATCCCAGGTCATGGCAACTTCAGCCAGCGTACCAAGACCACCGGGCAGCACCAGCCAGGCTTGCGCCTCCTCAATCATGGTGCCCATGCGATCAAAGAAGTTTCGTGAACGGATCTCTTCGCTCAGTGTGTTATTGGGTGGCGTAGGGAAACGCTCAAGTGTGATGCCGCGAATATGACCGCCACCGGCGTGAATACCTTCAGAGAAGGCGGCCATCATGCCTTGATGTCCGCCGGTCATGCCATCCCAGCCCTGTTCGGCAATGGCTCTGGAGAGTGAAAAGACATCCGCATACTCAGGGTTGTCCGGGCCGAGCCTGGATGAACCGAAAGCGGTCAGGCGAGGTCGCGTGCCCATATTACTCAATCACCACGACGGCCTGATTATAACCGTTTTTCTGTAGTGAAATCACGGTCTCTTCCACCTTCTTCATGTTCTCGATCGGGCCGATGCGCACGCGGTAGATGGTTTTCTCGACAACCTTTTTCGGGTGCAGGCGAACAGTCGGATAGAGCGGTTGTAGTGATTGCTGCAGGCGATTGGCATTGGCTTCAGATCCGAAGGCACCCAGTTGCACGAAGATGCCGGCCTCTTCTACGGTCGTTTTAGCGATGGGTACAGGAGCGGGCTTAGGGGCTGCAATGGCATCAGGAATAGTGGTGGTTGCCGGTTTGGTTTGCAGACCAGGCTTCTGATCAAGCGTCTGCACGCGTACACGCGTGGTACCCTTATCCATAAAGCCGAGTGAGTTGGCTGCGGCATAGGAGAGATCGATCAGGCGGTTTTTTACAAAAGGGCCGCGATCATTGACGCGTACAACCACACTGCGTCCGTTCTCCAGATTGGTGACACGTACGAGCGTCGGCAGCGGCATGGTCTTATGCGCAGCTGAGAGACTATACATATTATAGGACTCACCATTGGCGGTCAGCTTGCCATGGAAATCATCGCCATACCATGAGGCGATACCCGTTTGATCATAAGAGGTGAGCTGTTGCATCGGCGTATACCAGCGCCCGGCCACCATGTAGGGCTTGCCGGTTTTGTATGTGCCACCTTTGCCATCAGGCAGGGTTGCAGCACCGCTAGTTTTGTTCGGCGGTGAGTTTGTATGACTGGTTTTCTGATGGTTACAGCCTGTGAATATGGTGATCGCGAAGAGGCTGATCAGGGTGAGGGGAATCAGTCGACAGCGAATTTTTCACGCTCCCACATGGCCGCAATCTCAGTGACCGCCATGGCATAATTAAAGGATGGATTGTAACGCATGATGACCCGGAAGTTATAGTGTACCAGTGCCAGCTGTCTGCCATTTTTGGTCTGCATCTCAATGATGCTGACTTTATCATCCTCTAACCATGGCAATGGAATCTTGTTGAAAACCTTTGGCATCTCACGACGCAGATCAGCCAGCGTGACCCAATGTGTTGGTTTGCTATCTTTAATATGTTTCTTCCATGTTTTATTCAACTTGGTGCGTGGCGGTAACCAGTGCGCGACAGGCCTGCCGTGCTGCCATCCATGTTTCTGAAAATAGTTGGCAACACTGCCGATAATGTCCGCTTTGGAGTTGAACACATCGCGAATGCCATCCCCATCATCATCCACGGCAAAATCGCGGAAGGAGGTGGGGATAAACTGAATGGCACCGAAGGCACCGGCATAGGAGCCTTTGAGTTCACTGAGTTTAAGTTTATCCTGAAGCGATATCTGAATAATGGCAGCAAGCTGGCTGCGGAAAAATTTTGCCCGTCTGGGGAAACCTGTAGAGAGCGTGTAGAGTGAATCAAGAATGGGCTTGCTGCCATGGGTTTCACCAAAGCGTGTTTCAATGCCCAGAATCCCGGCAATAATGGCCGTGTCCACCTGATATTTCTGCTCAGCCGATGCGAATGTTGAACGGTTCTCTTTGAGGAATACTTTACCCTTATCAGACATGCTCTGCTTGATAAACAGTGGGCGATATTTGACATAGGGCTGTGATTCCCACTGTTTGTTCATGCTTTCGATGATGCCGGGTTTAAATACCGCATCCTTGATGATTTCAGTTAACTCATCAGCAGGAAGTCCGGTTTCACTGGCAAGCAGTGAAACAAGCGCTTCACGGCTTACCTGCTGGGTGCCATCAGGTGCTTTGCTGGCTGCCTGAGATGTCAGAGGAGCTGTGATCAATAGCAAGATCAACAGCAGGGATCTGTAAATAGTCGTATTGAGGTGAAAAACGGAGGTCTTTGGAAAAATCATCTGCGAAGCTTAGCGGCGAATGATGCTTTCAGATAGTGCCAAGAGGGGTGATTATTCATCCCCTTGTAGTGAAAAAGATAATGAACCGAATCACGCTATTCCAGCGCATCATCATTACTGGAGTAACCGAAAAAATAGGCATCATCAGCCATGCTTTCGGTAAGTCTGGCACGTTCCAGGGTTTCCTGTTGTGCCTGCTCGGCAATATCAGGGGTGAAGGAGGGGGCCATCCAGAGGCTGGTGCCGGTTGAAGGGGAGGGTGAGATCAGTAACCAGAGTGCGTGGGAGGCTCTGGTCACTGCCAGTGGATATGCAATAGCAGGTGAATAGAGGGTCAATGTCTGATCACGATGCACTACGATATCAGGATCTGTTGTAATCTTCAGATGGTGATGCAGATGCAGACCGGTAGGGCGGTAGCTGGGGATGTCGTAGCTGTCGAGTTGCCAGATCACAGCATTGCCATCAGCAGGCAGCAGGGATCGCTCAAAACTGATCTGTTGTGGTGACTGTTGCGACTCAGAGAGCATGACTGTGGCTGCAAAGAAGTAGGTTGTCTGGCTCTGTTGCAGCGGTTCATCAGCAATCTGATTGTCGCCACAGGCAGCCAGCAATAGAAGTGTGAGAAGAGCCGGAACTCTAATGGTTAAATACAAAACAGTGTTAAGAGAGTCCGATAGACTCTTAGAAGACGAATTCGCGGCACTCCGGAACACCTTCCATATCCTGCAGCAGGGTTTCAAACATACCCACGTCCTGAGCGTTGTTGCCAACTTTACGACGGTGAATCAGAGAGACCACAGGATTGGAGCCGATAAAGGCCATCATCTGGCCATTCTCTGCCAGCAGGGCCTGGATATGAGCCGGCACCTCTTTGATTGAAGCGCCCAGAACAATCACATCAAAGGGCTGCTGCATTTCAGTAAGTGCAGCCATCGCATCAGGGTCCATGGCATTGACCTGCAATACCTTGGCATTGTTGATGCCGTGGTTACTGATGTTGTCACGAGATAGATCTGCAAGGGTGGCATGAATTTCACAACCGACGACTTCAGCTGCCTGCATGGCCAGCATCGTGGTAAGGAATCCTGTACCTGTTCCAATCTCAAGAACGCGTTCATGACCCTCAAGCATCAGGCATTGCAGAATCATCGCCTCCTGCAGAGGTGAGAGCATCTCCTGATTGGCTGGCAAGGGAACGTGACCCTCCATGTAAGCAAGGCTGCGCAGGTGTTCAGGCAGGAAATTCTCGCGAGGCATGGACTCAATCAGATCAAGTGTTGTTGGATCCAGTACTTTGCAGCAGCGGATCTGGTACTCGACCATGTTGCGTCGTGCGGATTGAAAGTCTGTGGCGGTCATAAAAGCTCCCCTCGTAAGCGTTTATCAAGGCTCAGCAATATGCAGCAGATGGTTGAAAATGGCAAGTCTGTTTTCCCGGTTTATGGTTTTCCAATGCTGAAAAGGTGATCACGCAGGATCTTTCTGTTGTTGCTCAAGCTGCCTGTATCGGCTGCGATTTTACCATCCACTTTGATGCGCAGGCTCAGCGCATTGCCGCAGGTGATCCATAACCGCTCTGAGCTGCTGCTTACATTGACGTGATAACCCTGTTTCAACAGTGCCTCACGATGCGGTTTGCTATTTTTGTTGCCGCTCTCATCAGGCAGGAATATCTGTAGCCAGACATCGCCATTCACAGCTTCGAAACGGTAGAGATGTTTTTGCGGGATAGCGACCTCTTTCTCTTGAGCCGGCCTGTCTGCTACGGCTGTTGGACTTTCTGTTGGGCTATTCGCAGTAGCGGGACTGGTAGACTCGACTGCTAATTCCTCTGCAGCTCTAACCGGCTCGGCCTCATCCACAGTTGCTGTCTCAAGTTCTGATTGCATGGTCGGTGCGAATTCGACCACTGCATCGGGCGCTTCGACTTCGCTGTTACTGCTATTAATAATATTAAACAGGATAAACAGAACGACAAACGCGATACCTGCAATCCAGGCCCATTTTCTTGATGGTGCAACAGCAGGGTCAGGGAAGGTGATCGGTTTGGTCAGTTGATACTGATCATTTTTAAGTAGCTCCAGATCATGACTGATATCAAGCTGCAGATGCCTGCTGTACTGGCGCAGAAAGCCCAGCGCATAGACTTCATCGGGAAGATCTTTCCAGTTTCCCGACTCCAGAGAGACAAGATTGGATCTGCTGAGTTTCAGCAGGCGTGCCGGAGTATCAATGCCCTCTCCGCGCATCTCTCTTGCTTCAGTGAGTTTTCTACCGATCTCGCATAGCAGTACCTGACGTGGAGAAGCCTGCTCTTCCGGTTTTATTGTGACTTCATCATTCATAATTAATACAACCGTTCCATCTCATCCAGTGCCCACGCCTGATCCATGACTGAGGCGGCATTCTGGTTGAAGTCTTCAAGCATCTGTCGTGCCTGTGATTTGGCATTCTGTTTCTTCAGGATGGTGAGAAGCCCTTCAACAATCGTGCGATTGCTGTTGTTTTTATTATATAGTGCCTGATAGAGCAGGCGTGCTTCATTCATACGGTTGTCTGCTGCATAAGCGTTAGCCGTCTTGATTTTGGGAAGCAGGCTATCAGGGCTGAATGTCTGAGCCTGACTGTAGGCTTTGATGGCTTCAGTAGCTTTTTTCTGACCGAGCAGGGCATCGCCAAGATTGATAAAGGCATAATCCTGATTGGGGTAGCGAGGATCATCCAGTGCGGCGCGCGCCATCGACTCGGCCTCCTTAAATCGTCCGCTTCTATTGAGCAGGTTGGCATAGTTGTTTTTTGTGGCCGAACCCGCGTCATGGCGCATGGCGCGCTTGTAATAGGATTCAGCTTTATCAAAGTTTCCACGTAGCAGCCAGGCATAAGCCAGTGCATCGAGCACCTCGGGTTGATTAGGACGCAGGGCATTAGATTTCATCAGCTCTTCAAAGGCTTTGGGCAGCATGCCCTCTTTGCCGATGGCATCCAGCCCCAGTTTGTAATGGGTTTCAGCCAGTCTCTGGTTCTGGTCTGTCTGTTTCTGATTGCCGGCACAGCCTGTCACTGCAAGAGCAACAGTCATCAGTAGTGCTACTGTCAGGTTTTTACCAGCCATGAGAGGTGATCCGATCATAAAAATCTCTTTACCAGCGCATGAATCGGCCGGATTGCATCATCACTCTGTACTTTCAAATCGGCAAAAATACCGTGTTCCAGGGCAGTGGGGCAGCCACAACTGCAGAGCTCATCTGCTGAGAGCGTATTGAAATAGTTCTGCAACATCGCCTGTGCTTTAACGCCATTGCCACGCATGACATCAAGGATCGATTGTACCGAGACATCCTCCTCCTCTTCATGCCAGCAGTCGTAATCGGTACTCATGGCCACCGTGGCGTAGCAAATCTCTGCTTCACGGGCCAGTTTGGCTTCCGGCATGTTGGTCATGCCAATCACATTCATGCCCCAGCTGCGATAGAGCTCTGATTCAGCGCGAGTGGAAAATTGAGGCCCCTGCATGACCAGATAATTGCCATTTTCATGGGTAGTGATGCTGGCACTGTTGCAGGCTTTCAGAAGTGATGATTTCAGGCATGCGCATACCGGATCAGCCATGGATACATGGGCGACAACAGGGCCATCGAAAAAGGTGCCCTCTCTGCTGTGGGTGCGATCGACAAATTGATCAACGAGAACAAAGTGACCGGGCTCAATCTCCTGTCGTAGCGAGCCGACAGCAGAGATAGAGATGATGCGATTCACGCCTGCCAGCTTCATGGCATAGATGTTGGCGCGATAATTGATTTTATGGGGTGGGGTTGCATGGTCGCGGCCATGGCGAGGCAGGAAGACCACTTCATGGCCATTTATTCTGGCCAGCAGCAGTTCATCTGAAGGCTTGCCGTAGGGCGTATCAATATTGAGTGAGTCGATTACCTCAATGCCCTGAATGTCATATAATCCGCTACCACCAATAATACCCGTGCGCGTTTGCATCTGCTCTCCCTTCACTATTCTGGTGTCTCTGCTTTCAGTTGTCCGCAGGCCGCCATGATATCCTCTCCGCGAGAACGCCTTACAGTGGCACGAATTCCTTTTGAAATCAACTGTTGCGCGAATTTGCTCATGTGTTCCTTTGCGCTTCCAGCATAGGGGCTGCCGGGGTAGGTGTTAAACTGGATGAGGTTGACCCGTTCCCGCTCAGGATTGACAAAATCGATCAGCGCTCGGATATCCTCATCTCTGTCGTTGGTCTCTTTGAGTAGCACATACTCCAGTGTGATATGACGCTGTTTGCCCAGCGAATACCGGTTCAGGCAGTCACGCAGCTGTTTGAGCGGATGTTTTTTGTTGATCGGTACAAGAGTGTCGCGAAGTGAGTCGATGGCCGAGTGCAGCGAGATGGCAAGATTAACATTAAAGGCTTCCCCCAGCCTGTTGATCTGGGGCACCAGTCCGGATGTTGATACCGTGATTCTGCGACGCGAGAGTTTCAGTCCGTCATCTGAGAGCAGGGCAATCAGGCTACCGTGAAGCCCTGCTTCGTTGGCCAGCGGTTCACCCATACCCATATAGACGATATGTGTGACCTCATTGTGCAGATCCTCGGCCAGTGGTTCATTGCGTAGATCCGCTTTGATCATCAATACCTGAGCAACGATTTCACCTGCCGTCAGATTGGCTTCAAAAGCCTGTGTGCCGGTATGGCAGAATGGGCAGTCGAGAACACAGCCGACCTGTGAAGAGATACAGACGGTGCCACGGCTCTCTTCAGGGATCAGCACACTTTCAACCATCTTTCCCGCCATGCGTGGGCGATTAAGCGCAAAGACATATTTGCGTGTGCCATCTGTAGAGCATTCGCGGCGTACCAGACGCAGAGGTTCACAGAGCACCTCTTCATTGAGAATGTTGCGCAGTTCATTGGGTATGTTTTTCATCTCGTTCGGATCAAGAACGCCCTTATTACGCCAGTCGATTACCTGCTTGGCCCGAAAAGCGGGCTGACCGCGGTCTTTCATCAGCAGCTGCAGCTTAGTCAGGGAAATGACAGGCAGTTGCGGTTTTTCGTTGTTGTTTGGTGTTGATGATGAACTTGGCATGCGGCGCATTGTGACAGAGTGCGTGTTTCTGAGATAGTCTTGCGCCATGGTTACCTCACTGGCAAGCGAAACCCCTGTATCTATTCCACTGCATGATTTCACGACCATGCTCAATTTTTCACGCAGCGTATTTGCTCTGAAGGATAATCCGGCCTATCTCAAGCTGCTGGAGCCCTATCTTCCTGAGATGGCAAAGATAAAGACGCAGTGGCCGAGCGTGTTGATGGGTTTTGATTTCCATCTCACCCCGGACGGCCCGAAACTGATTGAGATCAACAATAATGCCGGTGGACTGTACATTGGTGATAACCGCTGGATGCCTCAGCCAGTGATTGCAGAGCTGCCCGGCTCACTGGAAATACGATTGACTGAAATGTTTCATGGCGACTGGACGACCATTGCCATTATGGATGAAGATGTAACGAATCAGTATATGTATCCGGAGATGCAGGCCTACGCCGTGCTGCTTGAGCAGCAGGGGCGCCATGTTGTGGTGGTAAGTCCTGAAGATATTCAGCGCACCAATGACGGATTGTTTGTGAATGATGTGCGCATTGATGCCATCTACAATCGCCATACCGATTTTTACCTTGAGGCGGCGGATGTCGCACATGTTCGCGCAGCTTATGAGATCGGCCAGGTGGTGATTAATCCGCATCCACGCAGTTATGCACTGATCGGTGATAAATCACGCATGGTAGACTGGTGGCGTGAGGGGCTGCTTGAGCAGTGCGTCGACTCTGATGCCGTTGAGAGCATTCGTGCGGTAACACCACAAACTGTGCAACTGGCTGAGTTCGACAGGGACCGGGCCTGGGCTGAGCGCAAGCAGTGGGTATTTAAGCCTTCAGCACGTCATGGTGGTAAGGGTGTTGTGCTCGGCAAGGCCATGAGTCGTAAACGCTTTGAATCACTGGATATCGAAGAGACCATTGTACAGCAGCTGGTTCCGGCATCCATGGTTGAGGTAGAAGGGCAGAGCATGAAGTTTGATATTCGCCTCTATATGCATGGAGACAAGCTGATTGCCCTGGCCGGTCGTGCCTGGCGTGGGCAGGTGACCAATTTCCGTGAGCCGGGCAGTGGCTGGGTACCGTTAAGCGTTGAAGGATGATCTTAGCGTTGCGGTGATTATTCCGATCTTCAATGAGTATCGGGTTTTACCGGATATGATTAAACGGATGCAGCAGCTTGGCGCAGATGAGCTGATTATTGTCGATGGTGGTTCAAGCGATGGCAGTCTTGAGATGCTGCAACAATCAGGGTTGCGGTGGATCTCTTCAGAGGCAGGGCGAGCCCGGCAGATGAATGCCGGTGCCGCACAGTGTGAAAGTGATATTCTCCTTTTTATCCATGCAGATACAGTTATAACTTCAACCCATATTTCAGCTGTGAAAGGGGCTATGAAGGCTCCTGAATATGTCGGTGGCCGTTTCGATGTCAGGCTATCTGGCTCTCACCCCGCCTTTGCGCTGATTGGCTGGATGATGAATCTGCGCTCGCGATTGAGTCGTATCAGTACAGGTGATCAGTGTCAGTTTGTGCGCCGCACGCTGTTTGAGAAGATCGGCGGCTTTGCTGATCTGCCATTGATGGAGGATATCGCGCTCTCAAAGGCGCTTAAACGAGAGGGTAAGATCGCCTGTTTGAGGCAGAAGGTGATCACCAGTTCTCGTCGCTGGCAGCACTCCGGTATTTTCAGGACAGTGCTGCTGATGTGGAAGATTCGACTGCTCTTCTGGCTGGGTAGGCCTGCTGATCAGCTTGCACTAATCTACAGGCAGTCGCGCTGATGAAAGTTTCAGGCATCGGGGTTGTGGTGATGTGTAAAGCACCGCTGGCAGGGCGTGTAAAAACCCGTTTGATGACTGAGTTTTCTGCCAGTAGAGCTGCCGAGTTGCATGCGGCCATGGCTACGACAGTGATTAAGCGGGCAAAACGACTGTTTGAATCGGTCGTGGTCGCTGCAGATGATCCGGGACACCCTTTTTTCAGTGCATTCGGAGTGCCCGTGACCGATCAGGGTGAAGGCGATCTCGGTGATCGCATGCAGCGGCAGGTAAGTTCTGCTTTTGCTGATGGGGCGGATGCGGTCATGCTGCTGGGAACCGACTCGCCGCATATGGCAGATCAGCGGCTACTAACTGCAGCCCGCTTGCTGAAAGAGAATGATGTCGTGCTCGGGCCGGTTGAGGATGGCGGTTACGATCTGCTGGCCATGCGGGCAGATTATCCGCTCTTTGAGAATGTAAACTGGTCAACTGCTGAGGTTGTTGATCAGACGCTGGCCCATATCGATGCTTTAAGTCTCTCCTATGCGCTGCTTGATCTCAGCTTTGATGTGGATCTGCCTGAGGATATTCAGCGTGCGGTTGCGATGGGTTGGCAGATTGACAATTAGTCATAATGTCGGCTTGAAGGTGGTGGCCAAAGGTATTGAAAGAGTTGAAGAACTTGAGCTGTTGAGCCAATACGGTTGCGACATCGCACAGGGTTATTATATCTGTGAACCGCTGGCCGGTGATGAGCTACTTGGCTGGTATGAAACAACAGTGCAAAAATAGAGAGAACAGAGCCGCACCTCTGCTATGCTCAATCATCAAAAATAATTCACCTTGCACCTTTTCCCGATAGCCCAGTCACGCTAGGGTTGGCGAATTGGCGGGTGAGTCATGAACTTGCCCGTTTTCTGTGTCTGGAATTCAATGTTCCGATCAAGGAGAAGCCACGCCGATGCCACGCTGTAATGATATTCAATCCATCATGATTCTGGGAGCCGGTCCGATTGTAATCGGTCAGGCCTGCGAGTTCGACTATTCAGGTGTTCAAGCCTGTAAAGCGCTCAAGGAAGAGGGGTTCCGGGTCATCCTGGTCAACTCCAATCCCGCTACGATTATGACCGACCCCGAGTTTGCCGATGCCACCTACATTGAGCCGGTAACCTGGGAGGTTGTTGCCAAGATTATCGAGAAGGAGCGGCCTGATGCGATTCTGCCAACCATGGGCGGCCAGACGGCACTCAACTGCGCACTCTCGTTGAATAAACACGGCATCCTTGAAAAGTTCAATGTGAAACTGATCGGTGCCCAGCCCGATGCGATCGATAAAGCGGAGGATCGCGAACGCTTCAAACATGCGATGGACCATATAGGTCTGGAGATGGCGCGCGGCGGTTTTGCCCACTCCATGGAAGAGACGCGCGCACTGGCGATTGAGATCGGCTACCCGATCATTATTCGTCCATCCTTCACACTTGGCGGCTCCGGTGGCGGTATCGCTTATAACCCTGAAGAGCTGGAACAGATTGCAGCTTCCGGCCTTGATGCTTCACCTACCGATGAGATTCTTGTTGAAGAGTCAATTATCGGCTGGAAAGAGTATGAGATGGAGGTGATGCGCGATCACGCTGATAACTGCGTCATTATCTGCTCGATTGAGAACTTCGATGCCATGGGTGTGCATACCGGTGACTCGATTACCGTGGCTCCTGCCCAGACACTGACCGATAAAGAGTATCAGAAGATGCGTGATGCCTCGATTGCCATCCTGCGTGAGATCGGTGTGGAGACAGGCGGCTCCAATGTTCAGTTCGCCGTTAACCCTAAAGATGGGCGTCTGATTGTTATTGAGATGAATCCGCGTGTATCCCGCTCCTCTGCCCTTGCCTCTAAAGCCACCGGTTTCCCGATCGCCAAGATTGCGGCCAAGCTGGCTGTGGGTTACACCCTTGATGAGATCCGTAACGATATTACCGGTGAAACCTGGGCTGCCTTTGAGCCGACCATCGATTATGTGGTCACCAAATTGCCACGTTTTGCTTTTGAGAAGTTTCAGGGTGCCGATACACGCCTGACCACACAGATGAAGTCTGTGGGTGAGGTGATGGCCATTGGTCGCTGCTTTACCGAATCCCTGGGTAAAGCGATGCGTGGCCTTGAGACCGGTTCCTGTGGTTTTGATTTCACGATTCCTGATGATGTTGATGAGGATCGATTCCTGCAGGAGAAACTTGCTGTACCAAGGGCTGAGCGCCTCTGGTGGATCGGTGAAGCGCTGCGCGCCGGCTGGTCTGAAGAGCGGGTGTTTGATGTCTCGCATGTTGATCCATGGTTTATCCGTGAGATCACAGCTGTGATTACGCTGGAAACCACCCTTTGCGGTCGTGATGTTGCTTCACTAAGTGCGGATGAGTGGCGCCAGGCCAAACGCGAAGGCATTTCTGATCTGCGTCTGGCACAGCTGTTGGGCAGTGATGAGTTAAGCCTGCGCAAAGCACGTCAGGCAGCAGGTGTGAATCCGGCATTTAAACGTGTAGATACCTGTGCTGCGGAGTTTGAAGCCAATACGCCATATCTCTACTCTACCTATGAAGATGAGTGTGAAGCGCGGCCTACCGATGCCAAAAAGATTATGGTGCTTGGTGGTGGTCCCAACCGCATCGGGCAGGGCATTGAGTTTGACTACTGCTGCGTGCATGCAGCCTTTGCACTCTCAGACGATGGTTATGAGACCATCATGGTCAACTGTAACCCTGAAACCGTATCTACCGATTACGACACCTCAGATCGCCTCTATTTTGAACCACTGACCTATGAAGATGTGATGGCCATAGTTGATGTGGAAAAACCCTATGGTGTGATCGTGCAGTTTGGTGGTCAGACGCCACTGAAACTGGCCGAGTCACTGGAAGCGGCCGGTGTGCCGATTATCGGTACCTCGCCTGATATGATTGATCTGGCTGAGGATCGTGAACGTTTCCAGCAGCTGCTGCATCAGCTGAAGCTGAAACAGCCTGAGAATGGTACAGCCCGTTCTACTGAAGAGGCTGTTGCTGTGGCCAATGAGATCGGTTATCCGGTCGTGGTGCGACCATCCTATGTGTTGGGTGGCCGTGCGATGCAGATTGTACACAACGAAAAGGGTCTGCTGCGTTATATGCGCGAGGCTGTGCAGGCATCCCCTGATCATCCGGTTCTGCTGGATCGTTTTCTTAATCAGGCCATTGAGCTTGATGTCGATGCCCTGGCTGATGGTAAGCGGGTAGTGATCGGCGGCATTATGGAGCATATCGAAGAGGCTGGTGTGCATTCAGGCGATTCAGCCTGCTGCCTGCCGCCGCATTCGATCTCTGACGAGATTGTGGCTGAGGTGATTCGTCAGACTGAGGCACTGGGACTGGCTCTGAACGTCAAGGGACTGCTCAATATTCAGTTCGCTATTCAGGGTGAAACCATTTATGTGCTGGAGGTCAATCCACGCGCCTCACGTACGGTGCCGTTTGTATCCAAGGCAACCGGCAAACCGCTGGCTAAGATTGCAGCGCGTATCATGGCCGGTCAGTCACTTGATGAGCAGGGTATTAGTGAGATTCCGCAGCCGAAAGATTTCAAAGCTGTGAAAGAGGCGGTCTTCCCGTTTGTGAAGTTCCGTGGTGTTGATCCGCTGCTCTCTCCAGAGATGAAATCAACAGGTGAAGTGATGGGTATTGCCACCACCTTCACCGCTGCCTTCTCCAAAGCGCAGCTTGGCGGCGGCGTGCGGCTGCCGGAATCAGGGCGTGCATTTATCTCGGTTCGTGAATGTGATAAAGCCCATGCCGTTGAGATTGGTCGCGTATTAACAGGGGCGGGATTTAAACTGCTGGCCACCAGCGGTACTCATCAGGCACTGGCTGATGCCGGTGTGGCTTCCGAGAGTGTTGCCAAGGTGACCGATGGTGTGCGTCCGCATATTGTTGACCGCCTGCTTAATGATGAAGTGAAATTGATTATTAACACCACCGAAGGTGAACAGGCGATCAAGGATTCCAAATCGATTCGTGAGGCAACGCTGGATCGTGGTATCGCCTACTACACAACCATGGCCGGCGGTCTTGCTGCTGCACAGGCCATTGCCGGTCACTCGGATGTAACTGTCGTAAAAAGTATTCAGGAATACCACCGCCAGTAAGGCGTGAATCGTTAGGGGTTAGGAGAACTATTTGGAACGTGTACCGATGACTAAACAGGGCGCTGAAACGCTGCGTGAAACTCTCGCTTATCTGAAGGGGGAGAATCGTCACAGGATCGTGAGAACGATTGAAGTGGCGCGTGCACACGGTGACCTCTCCGAAAATGCCGAATACCACGCTGCCAAGGAAGAGCAGGGCATGAATGAAGGGCGCGTCTCTCAGATTGAGGATACGCTGGCCCGTGCTCACATTATTGACCCGGCTACTATCACTTCCGAGAAGATTGTCTTCGGAGCAACGGTGGAGTTGATCGACCTTGATGAGGGCACAGAAGTGACCTATCAGGTGGTTGGCGTTGATGAGGCCAATATTGAGGCGGGCAAAGTATCCATTACCTCTCCGATTGCGCGAGCTATGATCGGTAAAGAGCAGGGTGATGTGATTGTGGTGCAGGCTCCCAGTGGTGAACGTGAGTATGAGGTTCAGGAGATCAGTTACGTTTGATTTGATTGATCCGCAAAACTCGTCCATGAGTTTTGCTTGGCCGCGCAGCAAAAGCGTGGTTTTGCTGCGCTTACGGGCTTCGCCCGCCGCACATCCATGTGCGGGTAGAAGCAGGTTGATCGTGAAGAGGAGTTCATATTGAGAGTTGAGTGCATTCGCATCGGTTCGGTTCGACTCAGTCTGGCACTGATGTTGGGGCTGCTGGTTGTGCCCGGTTTTATTGTGGCTCCGGTTCTCTTTGACAAAGCCGGTTCAGTTTCTCTGGCAGGCGCACTTGCCGGGGAGATTTTTCATATGGCCAATTTGGGGCTGATGCTGCTCTCTGCTGCCGTGATTGTTTTCTGGTTGCGTATGCGTAGCGCAGGCATGCAGATCGGCCGCTTGCGCTGGGGGCTTCTGGCTCTGGTTACGGCCCTAATCGTGGCCAATGAGTACACGATTTCACCGATTCTGGCGGAGTTAAAAGTGCAGATCGCTTCGCTGGATGCTGTGACCGATGAGCATCCGCTTCGCAAGCAGTTCGGTATGTGGCACGGGGTGAGCGCCTCAATTCACCTGATTGCAGCCATCACAGCTGCCGCACTGGTTGCTTTAGGGCCGACCAAACCCGGAGAAGCATGTTCGTCCTGACTGACTGGCTGAAGAAACGAATGGCAGACACCGAGCTGGTGATGCTGCTCTCTTCACTGCTGGTTATTTTCTTTCTGCTCTTCCTGCTGGGGCCGATTCTGGCACCGGTTCTTCTGGCTATTGCACTGGCTTATGTCCTTGATGGCGTGGTTGATCTTCTGCAGCGCTGCAAAACACCACGTTTAGTCGCTATCGCTGTTGCAGGTGGTGGTGCTCTGCTGTTGATCATGTTCGCGCTATTGGCTGTGCTGCCACTGTTAACCGAACAGGTGGGACGACTGGTGATGAATGCACCGCAATATGTGCAGTCGATCAGAGAGATGCTGTTGCAGCTGCAGGCCAACCATGCTGAGTGGATGAATCCGGCCTTTCTGCAGAAGGTAATTGCCGCCATTGCGTTGAAACTGCAGGAGTGGGGCGGGGCACTGCTCACCTTCTCGATCGCCTCTATTCCGGGCATGATAACCCTGCTGGTCTATGCGGTACTGGTGCCGGTGATGGTCTTCTTCTTTCTCAAGGATAAAAATCTGATTATCACCTGGACACAGCAGTTTCTGCCCACAGAACGTTCACTATTGCAACGGGTCTGGGCTGAGCTGGATATTCAGATTGGCAACTATATCCGGGGTAAATTCTGGGAAGCATTCATAGTCGGGCTGGCGATGTGGCTGGTGTTCTGGTGGATGGGGCATGAATATGCGCTGCTGCTGGGTGTGCTTACCGGTATCTCGGTCTGGATTCCGTTTGTAGGTGCTGCTGTGGTGACTGTGCCGGTGATTCTGCTCTCATTCTTCCAGTGGGGCTGGACCGATACCATGGCCTACAGTCTGCTGGCCTATACGGTGGTTCAGGCAATTGATGCCAATGTGATTGTGCCGTGGTTATTCTCTGAAATTGTTAATCTGCATCCCATCGCAATTATTGTGGCCATACTGGTGTTTGGCAGCTTGTGGGGTATTGTCGGTGTGGTCATTGCCATACCGATGGCTGCCCTGGTGAAAAGTGTGGTGTCCATTGTGCTGGAGCGGCGTCATGAGCCTGCTTTGCATGAAAACTGACATTGACACTGGATGGGTGCCTTTTAGGGTGCAGCAGCTTTATTATAATCGGTTTTCTTAACGCAGCGCCGATTGTTCATGATTATGAACGAGGATGAATGAGATGAGTGACGATATACCAGTAAAAGATTCCGACATCGAAGAGCTCAAACGCGAAATGCGTTCTGCCCAATGGACCAATTGGGTAGAGGCCAACCAGAAGCTGTTGATGGGTGCTGCTGCTGCCGTGGTGGTAGTGCTGCTGGCTGCCGGATTCTGGATCGAACAGGATCGTGCTCACAGTGCAACTGCTGCAACTGTTTACCAACAGGCTGTTGGTGAAGCTGATGTGAGCAACAAACAGATTCTGCTGCAGAACGTCAGCAGGGATTTCTCATCCAGCAGTTATGGTGCACTGGCACTGATGCAGTTGGCCAGCGTAGATTCGGCCAATGCCGAAGTGCATCTGAATGCACTGATTGCGCACCCTAAAGCGATGCCGGAGTGGGTATGGCAGGCCAGAATTGATCTGGCTGAGATTAAGCTTGCTGCCGGTGATCTGGCTGCAGCCAAGACGCTTCTCGATCAGAAGGTGGGGGATCAGTATCAGCAGATTCGCTACTACCTGCTGGCTCAGACCGCAACCGATGCAGCGCAGAAGCAGGAGTATCTGCAGAAGGCGCTGGATGCATCTGCGGTGAGTGATGCAGAACTTAAGCAGAAGATTGAATCTCAGATGAATAAGAAAACCTCATGATAAGAGCCAGATTGACAACTCAGTTGAAGTTGCCGTTGTTGGCAGCTGCCGTAGTTCTTATCTCCGGCTGCTCCATGAACCTCTTCTCTTCACAGGATGGCGAGCAGAAAGCGGTTGTGGAGACCACCTCTAATATTTCAGTTGTCTGGCGCAGTGACCTTGATCAACGCCAGCCTGCTTCCAACGGCGGTATCAGTAACCCGGCGATTGCCGAGAGTGAAGATGGTGAAGTGATCGTTGCCGGTGCCCAGGACAAAAGAGTCAGGGTACTCAATGCATCGGGCCGGGAAATTCATCGCATTGCACTGACTGCGGCAGGTGAGTCCGGCGGTCTGCAACTGGCCAATGGTCTGGTTGTTGTCGGTGATGTGGCGGGTAAGGTATTCGGCATCGATGTCAATCGGGGCAGCATCGCCTGGACCATTCAGCTCTCTTCATCGCTGTTAAGCCGGCCTGTTCTAATTGGCAATGATTTCATTATCCAGACTGAAACCAATCAGGTGTTCCGTTTTTCCCCATCCGGAGAAAAAGTCTGGAGCTACTCCGGACCAGCAGCGGGGTTGGGCATGCAGCTGTTGCCCTCTCCGGTTGTATTCCGTGATCAGGTCTATGTAGCGATGCGCAATGGTGATGTTGTGGCACTAAAAGCTGAAAGTGGAAGATTTTTGTGGCAGCGCCAGCTGCTGATTAATAGTGATGCTGCAGTATTAAGAGATCTCAAGGTGCCTGTAGCAACACCGCTGCTTATCCCGGCTGAACAGTCCGGCAAGCATGAGGATATGTTGGCTGTGCCGGTGTTTCAGGGCGAGCTGTTTTTCCTCTCACTGCAGGATGGCAGTACGTTGATGAGTCGTGCCATCTCCACGAAAGCATCACCACTGTTGATCGGTAACAAGGTTTATGTGGCTGATGCGCAGGGTTCACTGAGTATGCTCGATGCCGCTGGTGGCGAAACACTCTGGAAACAGAAACTCTCCGATGTTGAGCTGGCTGGCCCGATCTTCTGGAACAGGATGCTCTGGGTTGCAGATGAGTCTGGAAAAGTATTCCGCCTGAATCTTGATGGAAAACTGCTTGCAACGGTTGAACTGGGTGGACGTATCGACCTGGCTCCTGTTGCATCTTCTGACGGGGTGCTGGTTAGAAATAACCTTGGAACTCTGTTTAAACTGCGCTGAGCGCGCCAAAACAGGTCACTCCCTTGAATCAGAAACCCCATTATCAGAAGTTATCCGGCCGTCTGCCGGTCATTGCTATTGTTGGCCGCCCCAACGTGGGCAAGTCGACACTGTTTAACCGTCTGCTGGGCAAACGCAAAGCCATTGTCGGAGATCGCCCCGGTGTCACTGTCGATCGGCTGGAGAGTGAATGCCTGATTGGCGTTCGCGAATGCGTGCTGGTGGATACCGGTGGTATCGGTGAGGGCACCCATGATGTGATGCAGCCGGCCATTGATGCGCAGGTGGAAGCCGCGCTTGAGATCGCCGATGTTGTTCTTTTTATCGGTGATGGTAAGGCTGGTGTAACACCGGTGGATGCTGCTATAGCCAATAAGCTGCGCCGCCATCATATTCCTGTGGCGATTGTGGTGAATAAAGCTGAGAAACCCAATAGTGAGCTGGAGTTTTTCAAGCTCGGTATGGGTGATCCGATTGCTGTCTCTGCAGCACATGGTGATGGCATCCGTGATTTCGTGATTCATCTGGAAACGTTGCTGCCGGAACTGGTTAAATCAACAGAGGATGAGCAGACGCCGCTGGCCAGTATTGCTGTGATTGGTCGTCCGAATGTCGGTAAGTCGACCCTGATCAATGCCTGGCTTGGTAAGCAACGTATGGTGGTCAGTGATGTGGCTGGCACCACCAGAGACGCGATTGATAGCGATCTTCCATATCGTGACGGTGTTGTGCGTCTGGTGGATACGGCAGGGCAGCGTAAGCATGGCCGAATCAGTGATATCATCGAGTTTGTGGCGCGTGTGAAGGCTGTACAGGCATTTGCGCGTGCAGATACGGCTGTCATGGTACTTGATGGCTCAGAAGGTGTTGTAGAGCAGGATATGCGGCTGATGCAACTGGCTCAGGATGAAGGGTGTGCGCTGCTGGTGGCCGTGAACAAGCTTGATCTGCTGAGTGAAGATGAGTGGAACTATTTCGCCGAGCGCCTCAACTTCCGCATGCGTGGTCTGGCGGACATTCAGATTTTTCGCATCACTGCCAAGAGCAGCAAAGGTGTGAAAAAGCTACTTGATGAGGCGGTCAGGGCAGCCAAACGTAACCGCTTTGAGATCGGAACCGGTGAGCTGAATCGCTGGCTGCAGTCGGCTCAGGAGGCGCAGCATCCACCCAGTGATCGTGGTGCCGCTGTAAAACTGAAATATGCATCGCAGATCGGTACCTCTCCGCCAAGTATCAAAGTTTTCTGTAATCGTCCGCAGGCACTGAAGACCAGTTATCGCCGTTATCTGGAGCAGTCATTCCGTAAGACATTTAATCTTACCGGTGTCACTGTCCGCTTTACCTTCTCAGGGGGTGGCGACAACCCCTATGCCCCGGAGAAAAGACGCTGATCCATGCGTAGTTTCGAAGAGACCAGGGTGATCGCCAGCTCAGCAGGTAGAATGTTTGATGTTGTGATGGATATTGAAGCCTACCCGCAGTATCTGCCCTGGGTTGCTGATGCGACGATCCTGACTGAGCAGCAGGGTGAACTGACGGCTGAGCTTGTAGCAGATCTGGCCGGTTCCAGACACAGCTTTAAAACCATTGATCGCTATGTTTCAGAAAAGTTGATTGAGATACGACTGCTCGATGGCCCTTTTCGCTTTCTGGAGAGCATCTGGACCTTTGAGGCGATGGGGGATGATCGCTGCAAGGTGCATTTCTCGATCGAGTTTGAGTTTCGCAGTATGATGCTGGATATGGTGGCTTCTCCTATCTTCGCAACAGCATGCAAATCGATGGTACAGGCCTTTGAACAACGGGCTCTGGCCCTGAAGGGGCTCTAAATGCACGTTAGTGTCGTCTATGCGCTCGCGCACGAACAATTTATCGAAGATCTGGATGTTGCTGAGGGCACAACGGCTGAAGAGGCGGTACGTACCAGCGGCTTGATGGAAAAGTGTCCTGAAATCGATCTGGCGGTGCATCAGCTCGGTATCTATGCCAAACTGATCAAGGGTACTCAGGAGCTACGCGAGGGTGATCGGGTTGAGATCTACCGTTCACTACCGCGCAAACCGCGCAATGCCCATGCCGCCGATGATAAAAAAGAGCGTATTCGCGCCAAAAAGGCTCGCGTGGAAGCAGGCAACTAACTTCCGGACAGCTTTCAACGAGCTTATTGGTGTTGGTGATTTAACAGTGGGTAGCTGCTGCTGACCTCTCGCGGGTCTGCACCGATCTCTGCCGAATAGCGTAAAAGGACGGCTTTAAGTTCAGATGGGTCACTGAAGCGGGTGAGGTCTTCATCTTCGATGGCTTGCAGAAGGCGGCATTGCATGCCTGAAGAGTCAGCCAGTTTGGCAAGAGAGAGACCTCTGCTTTTGCGTATTTTTTTCAGATGACTACCCGTATATCTTATGCTCTCTGTTGCATTGCTCTCATCTGCGGATTTGAGGTAAAAAACATTTTTCTCACGCTCATCAACACTACTTCTGTTTACCGGACTACTACTTTTTTGTGCCAGCATGGTGTCGTAAAGCTTACGTTTTTCAGTATTGCTTAGCGTTTTATAGGCCGCTTCAATTTCACTGCGAATCTCCTGCAGCTGATCATCATCAAACATGGAATAGGTGGCCTGTGATCCGGTCACATAGGTTCTGGTTGCCAGCCGGTAGGCTTGAATAATGTCGGCAGGGGTAGCGCCTCTGGGGATATCCAGAATCTCGTAATAGTCAGGAAGGTTCATGACTGTTGCTGATGGATAATGCTTTTCACCAGATGTTTGAGCTGAATGGCATTTCGTGAATGGGGATGTTCATGCAGATACATCTGATGCTCACAGAGTGCTTTCATAATCGAAGCATCATGGTTGAGGAAGGATAGTGAGTCCGGTTTTTTGCCATAATACTGTTTCCAGATCAGGGCCATCGAATAACCGAGCTGAAAGTCGGAGGGTTCCCTGATCTGATTGACGATCAGGTGCAGGCCAGCGCTATTGATATTTTTCCTGAGAATCTTGCCATGTTTGGCCGATTTCTGATGAATCGAGGCGATGATCTTATTCAGTGTATTCAGGCTGCGGGTCTGCTCGGTGGGTTTGCCAAGAATCTCTTTGACGATCTCTTTGGTATCAACAGGCACATCACGGAGTTTGCGGTACATCGCCGATTTGAGGAAGCGGTGGCTGTTCTCAATCGAAGTGGGTTCAGGAATCACTGAGAGAATGCCCTGATCTGCGATATTGAAGAAATCGAGCGTGTTGTAGGTTGTGCCTGCACCCAGATCAAGGATTACATAATCAGCAGGCAGTTTATAGAGATGGCGGATAAGCTTGAGCTTCTGAAAATGTTTGAGATTGGCGACCTCAAGATGGTCGGATGCACCGCTGATGATGCCCAGCGTTGTGCCAGGCAGAGATTCGATCATCTCTTTCAGGTCGCTTCTTTTACCGTTGATGAAGTGGGAGAGTGAATGTTTCGGGCGGCTCATGCCGAGATGGGTGTGCAGGTTGGCACCGCCCAGATCAAGGTCTACAACAATGGTACGCCTGCCACTCTGGGCAAGCGCAAGGCCCAGATTAGAAGCGATAAAACTTTTTCCAACTCCACCCTTGCCACTTGCTACAGCCCAGATTTGTGGTCTGTTTTCAGTGGCTCCTGCACTGGCAGGAGCGGTAGGGGACGTCACCACTTTTAACATGGTCAAGACCTCCGTGTCCTGTAAGGAGAAACATATCAATAGGTTATGGCTGTTTTGTCAAGCTTTAGATTAATAGTTGCCTGTATGAAATTACTGTTTTTTGAACTGAAAATGAGAAGATCTGTAGCGAGAAGTTTCTGCTCAAAATAGTAATAACGAGCCGTTGCAGAGATGATGCATTCGCATATTAGACTTTACTTATTAATGCTGGTGTGGCATAAAGTGGGCATGAGTGAGAGACCACTACCAGCCAACCATGAACTGGCAACCAAGGTGCAGAAGGCGATCGTGAAGATTGTGCTTGGCATGATACTGGTTGCTGTGGCACCTGCCATTGTGATGATCAGTGTCATTGTCAATAATGGTAAGCCGCTTGAGATCGGTAAGCAGGTGCCTGAATTTTCGCTGCCTGATCAGGATAATCACCGTGTCTCAGTCAGTGATTTTAAGGGTCACTGGTGCCTGCTCTATTTCTATAATGAAGCGCGTGCTGAAGGGCTGATTCAGGCTCGCCGCTTCCGGGATCACTACGAAGGTTTTCGCGCCCTTGATCTGCAGCTGATCGGTATCAGCTATGATTCGGTTCCATCGCACCATGAGTTTGCCGCGAAAGTGGGTATTTCGCATCCGCTTCTCTCCGATCCTGAAGGTGATGTGATTGAGGATTATTCAGCCCACACCTCGATGACGCATATGACCAAAAATATGAGTTATCTGGTTGATGAAAAAGGTATTATTAAAAAGGTCTATCTGGATCTCTCACCCGATGAACAGGTGCGCGTGGTCTCCAGTGACGTGCGTAGGTTTAAACATCTGTAAATAAGTAGCGTGGGCTTCAGCAGCGCTATGTCTCTTTTTTCTCCACCAGATCCCTGATCAACCCTTTGGCCAGTGCTGCAATAGCAACCTTGGCAATTTTAGGGTCAAACTGGCTTCCGGCACCCTCTTCGAGCTGCTCAAGGCAGAAGGAGAGGGGTCTGGCGCGTCGGTACGCCCGATTCTGGGTCATGGCATCAATTGCCTCTGCAATGGCGATAAAGCGGGCGCCAACAGGGATCTTCTCCTGTTTCAGCCCATCAGGATAACCCGATCCATCCCAGCGCTCACCATGATGCAGTACCATCAGCCGCTCACGCTTCAGCGATTTAATCGGTTTAAGTATTTTACCGGCAACACCGGGCGCCTCTCGAATCACCTGACGTTCAGCTTTTGTAAAACTTCCCGGCTTGAGAAGGATGCCGTCAGGAACGCTGACCATGCCGATATCGTGTAGTAGCCCTGCATTGCCGATCTCTTTGATGGCCTGCTCATCGAGCTTGAATATTTTAGCCAGCCGCATGGCAATCTGGCTGACCCGCCTTGAGTGATCATTTGAGAAGCTGTCTCTTGCTTCCAGAGCACCGACCAGGGCAATCAGTGCTTCCTGCGCATCATTAGTTTGGTGTGGCTTACTCAACTAAAAGACTCCCTCGTTTTCATCCTACTCACTATCAATCGACAATTCCTCGACGATGATCGATAAGTTTGGAATGATCTCATCCCTATGATATAACCCCTTACTATATCAGCAATAAAAGTTCCGTCATCACTGCTGCGGCTGGCTGTATTGAATTTCCACAGTTGATGGTTGATGGCGTAGTCACCTTAGAGGTCTGTGTATGCGCATTGGTATTCCCAAAGAGATCAAGAATCGTGAGCACCGAGTGTCAGTCACGCCGGATGGGGTGAAAGCTCTGGTTGCTGCCGGTCATGCGCTGGTTGTAGAGGTTGCAGCAGGTGCTGACAGCTCTTTTTCTGATCAGAGCTATATCGATGCGGGGGCAACGGTTGTAACAGCCGCAGAAGAGGTCTGGTGTTGTGAGCTGGTGGTAAAGGTGAAAGAGCCGCTGGCTTCAGAGTACTGCTATTTCAGGCCCGAGCTGATGCTCTTTACCTATCTGCATCTTGCCGCCGTACCAGAATTGGCCAGCTCACTGCAGAGTGCGGGAGTTTGCGCGATCGGTTATGAGACAGTGCAACTGGATTCGGGTCAGCTGCCGCTGTTAGCACCGATGAGTCAGGTGGCAGGCAAGGTTGCTGCCCAACTGGCAGTGCAATATCTGCAGAAGGAGAGCGGTACAGGCATTACGGGAATGGGACGTCTGGTTGGTCCGATGGGCGCACAGCCCGCTGCAAAAGTAGTGATTCTCGGGGCCGGTAATGTCGGGATCAGTGCTGCAGAGGTTGTTGCACCTCTGGGTGCAGCGGTGATGCTTCTGGAAGCTGATGATCGGAGAATTGATCAGCTGCAGCATCAGACGCATGAGAATATTCAAGTCGTACACTACACCCATGCCAATCTTCTCAAGCTGCTACCTGATTGCGACATACTGATCGGTGCAGCCCTGATTCCGGGTAAACATGCCCCGATGCTGCTCAAACGCTCAGATATAGCCCGCATGAAACAGGGCTGTGTGTTTGTGGATGTAGCGATTGATCAGGGTGGTATGAGTGAAACAAGTCGCGCTACCAGCTTTGCTGAACCGGTCTATCTGGAGGAGGGGGTCATTCACTGCTGTCTGCCCAATCTGCCATCGGCTGTGCCTCAGAGCAGCACCGCAGCGCTAACCCATGCCACACTGCCCTATATTCAGAAAATCGCCGATCTGGGCTTAGATGCAGCCATAAAAGAAGATCCGGCAATTAAGCTGGGCGTTAATATCAGAGATGGAAAGATTGTTCACAAAGGTGTCAGGGCTGCGCTGTCGTCGAAGTAGACTATAAACAGGGCATAAACAGCCCAACAGACTGAGTTAGATCGCTTTTTCTACCAGTGCAGTGATTTTGTTGAGTAGATCAAGCAGACCAGCCGGAACCTTTTTCTTGCACAGCAGGGATGAGTAGATCACTTCACCCTTCACCACATCCTGATGGGTGATAAGGATTTTACCCTGCTTAAGGATTACACCGTTACAGATAGGCTCACCAAAGCCACCAACCTGTGACATGGTGCGAATGGTTTCCATCACCATCGGAGAGTAGAGCGCAAACTCTTCCCCTTCAGGATGATCGCCAACCTGAGCAATCAGACCGCCTTCACCATCAATAACGATAACACAGGAGAGTTCATGCTCCTGTCGAATCTGTTCAAGTTCCTGTTGAATAGAGATAAGCCATCCCTCCAACCTGCATCATATTTTTCAAGTGACTGGCACAAGAGCAAGCAGTATCACAATTCCTGATCATAAGTTCAAGTTCCTTTGGGAGCTGGCAATCGTTCTCTGGGCAATGTTCGGTGTGTTGCATTAATTTTTTTGAGTTATTGTGTGGGGTGAGAACTATGTGGGCTCAGAATAGTATATGCTGAGACACTCCTCACAAAAACTGGTGAGGCCGCGACCAGAGGCCATTTTTCTCCGGAACTCAGTGTAAGCCGGGCCATTCCATATCTCTTTCAGCGTAGAATCAGCGACATTTCCAAGCTTCAACAGGCCGTTATAATCACGGCAACATGCAACCACATCGCCATTCCATTGGGCGACAAGATATTGCCAGGGGAAAGGGCAGGGCATGTAGGCCGGATATTTTTCTACTCTGCCAAGCTCTTGAAGCTCGTTTTTGCTCCAGGGAAAAAAATCTCTTAACTCTACAACTCCACCTCGCTCTTGCCAGAAATTGCGGAAATCCTCAACCTCATCTTCATTCAGATTCATGACAATCATTCTGATGCTGATGATTGTATTACTCTCCAACTGCTGATGCCGCTGCAGCAGTAGTTCTGTGTTTTCTACGGCCCGGTCGATTTCGGCATGTTCTCCTCTGATCGCCCGGTACCTTTTATCGGTCATGCTATCCAGAGATATTATTATTTTATAAGGCGCGCTTTTGAGAAGGTCATCGATCATTCCGGAATTGAGGTCTGCAGGGTTTATAGAAAGCGTGGGTCTAAGTCCGGCTGATGAACTGTAAGCGACCATCTCTGCAAGTTGTGGATGAAACAGTGATTCGCCAAAGTGAAAAAGTTCAATCTCCTTCTCACGGACTTTTTCTGAGTAGGTGGAAGCTTCATCAATAATTTTTCTGAACAGCCCCATCTCCATGTTACCCTGTTTTCTTGTCATGTTGTCATTTCTGGGGCACATCACACAGGTATAAGGACAACGGTTGGTTGGCTCAATCTGGTGAATATGCGGCTCTTCTGTTCGATAATGCTCAAAAAATTGAGCCCAACCTTCTCTTGATTGGAGTGCTTTTGGCAGCGTGCGACCTTTGGCCCATGTGATGAAATCCATCGCTTTTATCTCCCGTTTTCCAGTTAATTATCCCAGTAGATGAATCCATCAAACGGCACTGTGCTGCGATCAATAATGGCTAACATCAATAATATGTACCAGATTACCAATGCCAACCTTGCAAGAGGGTCGGGCAACCACGTTAAAAGAAATAGATAAGTTTTACTCATCACATCACCCTAAACCGGCAAATGACAGAATCGAAGTAATGACAGGCATACCTGCAACAAGCCAGGTAAAAGTTGCTGTTCTGGTTATCGCGTTTTGCAAGACAGCTGGCAGCATGGAAAGCCGTAGCGGATCATCATTTAGCTGGTAGAGGCGACACAAAGCGATACCAGTGGCATGATAAAAACCCCATAAGAAATAATATAACGATAGTTCATGCCACAGTCCCATCACTGTCATAGCAGCAAACACGGCCAGTAGTTGGTTACGTGTTTTAGCCTGAACCGGACTGAATACATAATCTTTACACCAGCTGGAGAGGGTGATGTGCCAGCGTTGCCAGAAATCAATCAAATTGCGTGCTTTTAAAGGGTGGTTAAAGTTCTCTTCGATATGAAAACCCAATAACAGTGAAAAACCCAATGCAACATCAATATAGCCGCTAAATTCAATATAGAGATAGAGCCAGTCCTTGGCAGAGATGATAAATATACCCCAGAAGCCATCACCAGCATACTGCTCCAGAATACCGCCTAATTTGTGATTAAGCAGCCAATTTCCAAGTACAACAACCTTGGCATAACCATATAAAATGCGCTCAAAACCAGTCGTAAGGTTGACCGAATCCCAACGCCGTCGTTCGCACTGCCTTTGAAAGTTCTGATAGCGGTGGATAGGGCCTACAACCAATACCGGTAGAAAGAGCTGATAGTGAAAGTAGCGGCGCAAACTCATGGTTTGAATGTTGCCTTTATAGACTTCCATCAAAATATGAATGTGACGACATGTATAATATGAGAGGCCAAGCATCACTGGCAATATTGCCCCGGTATTGTCCGCGCCAGGTGACAGCCACTTGTAAACAAGGAAAACAACAGCGATCAGAATGATTGATACCCCGATCAAGGCCGGTTTTTTAGTGGGTGAAATGCAGATGCATAAGTAAGTCAATAATGATGCCGATATCAGCCAAAAACAGGACCAGGGAGAATAGATTGCCACAAAAATCACTGTACTTATGGCAACAACATCAACCTGCCACTGCCTAGGTGATATCCAGGTCACAATAACTGTGGCAACCATCCAAACAAAATAGACCGCTTGGAAGTCAGTCATGATGGTTTTCTTGCGCTAACTTTGATAAAAACCAGTCACTGAAAACAGCACGACCTTTACGATTCAAGTGAGCACGATCCGAATAATACTCTAATGGGAGATCACTTCTAAATTGCCATAGGGGTATTTGATAAAACTCTGAAACTTGCTGTAATGTTCTGTTTAACTGAGCCCTGAACCGATCTCCAAAGTACTCATTACCTTCTTTTGAACGATTCATTTCCAATAAGATGACCTTGATATTATTTTCTTTGGCATGCTTAAGGAAAGATTCAAAATACTTTGGGGAAACAGGTGGTTTGATTTGATATGAAACTTCTGCGTTTTTGATCTCGTCTATTGTAGCAACCTCTTCAAGCTTTAAAGAGCGATCATCCTGATATAATGGGAATAGAATAATTAATTTAGTTCTAATGAGGATTTGCTCAAGCATAAAACGCACATTATTACGGATACTATCGAAGTGCTCATGAAAAAAAGATTTATGATTGCTTAACTCTAAAAAAAATGGTTCTGCCTGTAGAAAGATCCAACGTGGTTTAGACTTTAAAACAGCCTCACTGATGGATTCAAAATCACTAGGTCTACCTGCATTGCGTGAAAAACGAACAAATTCAATTTTCATATTTTTTTTGGCTGCTAATGATTCGAACTTTTCATCATATGGAAATCCACAACTCACCATAGATGTTCCAATTACAATCAGGCCATGATTTTGAATTCTTTTCAATCGTTCAGGTACAAAACTCATCAACAAACGATCATATGCGGCAGGAGGTTTATAGTTTTGATGAAAATAGTCAGAAATCATTATAACAAATAGCAATCCGCTTAATGTGGCAAGCCAGAGACTGACTGGTACTTTGGATACTGGTTTATGATTCATCACATTTTAGCTTATTCTGAACCATTTCAAGCAAGCACTGTAAAGAATCAACACGCATCATTTCATCCATGCTAAACTGAATATCATATCTCTGCTCTGTGGCGGTGATGAGATTCAGATGCCCTAATGAATCCCAACCCGGGGTTTGATCTGACGAGCTATTCAAAGATAATTTTTTTTCTGAAGCGTTGAAAACTGAAGCTGCTAAGCCAACAATATCACTGTGTGGAATAGTTGTGTTGTTTCTGTCCGATTTATGAATTGTATCAGTAATCAAATCACGGATTTCAGATAACAACACTTTCCCTGAAACCCCTCTAGGCAACCTGTTTGTAGTGACAATAGTTTTTGGAACCTTAATGGGTTCAAGAAAATGACGACAATGATCGATAAGATTCGCTTCATCCAAATCATCATCTGATTCCACAACGCTCACAACCAGCTCACCCCAATCCTGATCTGCTATTCCCACGGTTGCTGAATCAGCTACTTGTGGGTGAGACATCAAAACTTCATTGATTTCATCAGGATGTATATTAAAACCACCACTCATAATAATTGCTTTTTTTCTACCAACAATTTCGATAAAGCCTTCCGGGTTTTGTCGAGCCATGTCTCCTGTACATAACCAGTCGTTGAAAAACAGTGATGTTGTAGCAATGGGGTCATCCAGATAACCAGGCGTTACATTTTCCCCTTTCAGCCAGAGTTCACCCTCTTCATTCACCGAACAATCACAGCCTTTCTCATCGACAATTCTAATATCCATATCAACAGGTTTACCTACTGTACCTAAGGCAAACGAATCTTTATCCGGGCCACAAAACAGCCCTCCGGCAACGGTTTCCGACAGGCCGTAAATATTGCATATATTGATGCCAAATCGTTGCTGCGACCTCTCCCAAAGATTTGCATCAAGTTTGGCCGCCACAGAGATCAAACAACGGAAATCTTCACCTTCAAAATAGTCATTATTGGAAGTCAGTCGATCTATCAGCGAAAGTATTGTAGGGACTGTGATGAAATGGGTGATGCGTTTGCTGAATAAGCTATTGAGTCGCTCTTCCAGATTTTGGATCGTAAATGCTGGGGGGCGATACAGCAGGGCGCCGGAAAACAGTGCCAGCAATGGCCCCTGAACGAAGCCATCGTTATGTGCCAGGGATAAATTATTGAAGATGCGGGATTGCTCTGTGTAGCCAAATACGCGTGTAAGCGTTTCTAAATGCTCAAATAAATTGGCATGTGTTGTGAGAATACCCTTTGGTTCGGATGTTGTTCCTGAGGTGAAGGATATAAATGCAATATCATCCGCCCGGGCTGCGCAGGCCGGTTCACTTATGCCGTAATCAGTCAGTAGGCTCGGATAACACTCAACTGATCTGTTTTTCTTCCCGAATAACTGGGCAAACAGAGATCGATTACTCTCCTCCAATATGCTCACAGACAGGAATTCAGCCAACCAGGGTAACGCTGGCTGTAACTCATCATCAACAAAAATCATTTGTGGCGAGACTTTTTCCGCAATGGCTTGCAGACGCTTCGATTTGGCTTCTACGGATAGAAGTATGGGTGAAAAGCCTTCCAACAAAGCTGCGGTGAGTATTGTGATGGCATGCTTATCATGCTTGGTCACAATGATGATTCGTGAGTCCTGTTTAAGTTCATGCGTTCTGAAAAAGGAGGTTAGCTTTTGCACAGAATTCAAGAGCTGGCGATATGTTAGTTTTTCATCATTAAAATCGGCAAACAGAGTGTTATTTTTTGCACGCACCTTGATGTCCCGATAAAGCGCACCAGTATAATTTTTCTTTTGGGTTGTCATACTTTATTAAAAGCCTGTTTTTTCAATGATCTGGTCAACCTTGCCAAGTGGATTTCGTTTTATAACTGCGTTATGCCATTTGGCAGGCATGTATTCAATGCCAAACTGTTGAACAATCGATTTATCCATTGCTGAGTAATCAAATGGCATAGAACACTCTACCCATATCTCCACACCATATCCCCCTGAAATTCTGCATCCTTTGACAACGGCATCATCTATGTTGGCCTGACTCTTTAACCAGCCTTCTAGCAAGCTCGGAAAAATCCACTCAGTAGTTGGCGCCTTTACTGCCCCGGAAGATCGCCCCACTAATCGGAGCTGTTCATGCGCTGTTTTTTGAACCAGGTCGCCGGTATCAAATGATGAGGTGCGAAGTAGTGGTTCCCCCAAATAACCCAGGAACATGTTTGGGCCTGTAATGCCCAGTTGAAACAGTTGACTGGAGTCCTCAACGGTTGTTAACACTATTTGGCAACCTTCACATGGGGGAGGGAGACAATTTTCAGTCTGCTTAGCGATTGTTTCAGCCAGTACGATACCAGCTGTTTCTGTTAAGCCGTAATAATTCACGACCGGGACTCCGAACACCTGCATTACTGTTGCGCGATCTGCCTCGTCAAGGTCAGCGCCGGTACAAAGCAGGGCCTCTACACTTTGAATATGTTCAATAATGCGTTTGCCATAAGCGGCGAGTTGTTTGATGAAAACGGGCCCGCAAACAATTTTTGTCGGCTTTAGTTGGGGTATCTCTTTGATGATCGATAGAAAGGGTGCTGAGTGATTGTCAGCTATCGTAACCGCTGCTTCTGAAACCAGGGGGAGAAGCAGACTACGTAATCCTGACATGCTGTGGATAGGCGCCAGACAATAGAGGTGGTCGCTACTGTCGATCTCAAAATGTTCACTAAACAGCTCTGCTGAACGAATGATATTTCCCAGTGAATGACAAACGCCCTTGGGCATGCCTGTTGAACCGGAGGTGAAGAGAATAAGCGCACATTCATCCTCCCGCCATGCATAGGGGCGAGCTGATGAGGCAGATCTATTTTCAGATAGCCAGAGATCCAGTGGTTTGCAATCCGGGCCAGCATAGACAAGCGGAGCATCGTAATCCTGATGAGCAACGACATGTAAGTGTGAGCCCAACTCTGATTGAGCATGTTGCAGATAGTCGTTGCTTGCATCTTCTCGAATGATTGCGACTGTCCATCCATTTTGCAGTGCAGATCGTATGATGGAGAGCACCAGTGAGCCTTTTATACCCTGTAACAGAACCTTCTTTTCACTGCCTGTTTCTGATGCAAAACGATTCGAAAACAGACGCTCTATCTCGCCTGACTCTTTAGCAGTGTTTCCCATCGGTAATATCATTGCGTAATTAATCCTGAAGATCGTAGATATCTCTATTTAATAATCAGCATAGTTGTATAACTTCAACCTTGTAAGTCGGGACTTTCATCCATATGAGAATATTAGGCAATTTATCCTTCCCTCAGGCATGTAGTTCGTACTAACTAACGGTTGTAACCCGTGTCAGGGAGCAACGGATGTAATGCGGTATTTCTGCAACGCTTTGGGAACATACCACTGTTCACTATTGTAGCCGATGCCGGCAGGGGCGGGTTTGATGCCGTGAAAGCGTTTGTGCATCACCGGCAGCGAGTAGGGGGCGAAGAGGAATACCATCGGTACATCCTGGTGGATCTCCTGCTGCATAAGATCATATTGGGCTTTGCGCTCATGGCGATCAAAGGTTCTGCGGGCGTTATCCAGTGCCGCATCAACATTGGCATTGTTATAAGAGAGGAAATTAAACTGCCGCGGGCCGGTCTGCGATGAGTGCCAGATGGTGTATTGATCGGGATCAGGTGATAGCGACCAGCCTAGAATCACCGCATCAAAGTTTCGTTTATTGATAAAGTTCTGAATAAAGGCTGACCACTCAACCAGCCGTACCTTGATCTCTATACCTACCTTCTTCAGGCGCTGCTGCATGATCGTGGCGGCATCGGCACGTTGTTTGTTGCCGTTATTGGTCAAGACAGTAAACGATAGCGGTTTGCCTTCCTTGTCGACAACGCCATCACCATCAGAATCAACCCAGCCTGCCTCAGCAAGCAGTTTGCGGGCATATTCCGGATCAAACGGGCGTGGTTTGAGCTTCTCATTGACCCAGAAGGTGCCGGGTTTATAAGGGCTGGCGATGGTCTCGCCTAAACCGAGCTGCACACCATCGAGAATCTCCTGACGATCAATGGCATAAGCGATTGCCTTGCGAACAAGGATATCATCAAAGGGTTTACGTTTAAGATTGAAACCGAGATAGGTGTAGACGAAATCAAGGTATTTGTAGCGATTAAAATTCTTTTTCAGCTCCTCACGTGTCTCAAACAGGCGGGAGTACTGCATCGGGCTCAGACCCACTGAATCGAGCCTGCCGGCTGAGAGTTCAAGAAACTGGGTGGCGCGATCCGGGATAATGCGGGTCAACCGCTCTTTGATCCAGACAGGTCCATCAAAGTAATCCTCATTGGCGCTCATCAGAATCGATTGCTGGGATTGCCACTGCGTCAGTTTGTAGGGGCCGATGCTCGCCTTAGGCTCACGCGACAGACGTGTGTCCATAATGTTTTCGTTTTCAAACACATGCTTAGGAAGTATTGCTAAAGAGGACCAGGAAGAGAGGGCGGGGGAGAATGGCTCATCATAATGCACCACAAAGGTGAGTGGATCGGGTGCTTCAGCGCGTTTGACGATAATGTAATCAGCTTTGTACGCGCTCTGGGTGCCCTCATCCTGAATCAGTCTGAGGGTGAACAGGCAGTCGGCTGAGGTGAGAGGTTTGCCATCACTCCAGCGCAGATTCGGGCGCAGATGAAAGGTGATGGTCAGATTGTCAGCTGAGATCTCCCACGACTTTGCCAGCTGGCCGATCAGATCGAGATTTTTGTCATACTTGAGTAGTGAGAGGTAGAGCTGGCCAGCGACAGCGTGACTTGATGCATCACCGGCAATCATCGGAATCAGATTGGTGGCATCACCAATGGAAGCTTCAACCAGTCGGTCGCCACGCGCCGGGATATCTTCATAGGCAGTGTTAACAGCTGTCTCATGCGCTGCTGACGGGGCATTTGAATCGCTGCAGCCGATAAGCAGCAACAGGCAGATAAGGGGTAGCGCTCTGATAGGGATCAATCTGATTAAAATCAGCTTGGACGAACGCGGGCCAGAACCCATAAGATATCACCGGCGCGAATAACTGATTTTTTCGAAAGACTGTTGACGCGGGCCAGAGCTTTGACTGTGGTGCCAAAGCGGTTGGCAATGCGCCACAGTGAGTCACCTGAACGAACGCGATAGCGAACGCGATTCTTTGAGGGCAGCAAAGGATTGATATTGGCACTCGCCTTGGCCAGCTGATTGGCTGGTACCTTCAATTTCTGTCCGATGCGAAGCGTATTGCTGATGCCTCGATTGAGTTTCTTCACGGTTTTGACATCGGTGCCATTGGCTCTGGCAATGCTCCACAGTGAGTTGCCGCTCTGTACTGTCACATAAACAAACTTCGGACCTGAGTGGGGGATGTTCTCCTGCACCTTACCATGGGCAGTTTCAGGCACGTGAATGGTCACCGGACGGGTCAGGTATTGGGCCTGATTCAGGGATGGATTAAAACGGAAGATCGCATCTTTCTCCATGCCGCTAAGCTGGGCAAGCAGTTGGATATCCACCGGTGGATTCAGATCAATAGCGCGGGTTTTGATCGGACTGGGAAATGAGAGTGTGCCATCATCAAGAAGGGCAACCAGACCAATAACATGTTTAACATAGTTGCGGGTCTCCGTCGGAACCGGCATCGCATCCAGTCCATCGGCGAGATCCCATGGTGTTTTCTTCAAGCGTTTTGAAACGGCATAGGGGCCGAGATTGTAAGCGGCGATGGCCAGTGGCCAGCTGTCAAAGCGGTCATGCTGGGTGGTGAGATACTCAACTGCTGCGCTTGTGGATCTTTCGATATCACGCCTGCCATCAATCTTCTTATCCGCTTTGATACCAAGCACTTTGGCTGTACCCGGCATCAGCTGCCATAATCCTGATGCTCCGGCATGGGAGAGCGCATAAGGGCTGTAGGTTGACTCCACGACCGGAATAATCTGTAGCGAGAGTGGTGCAGATACCTTCTCCAGCTTCTCTACCAGACGATAACGGACAAAGCGGGAGCGTTCTGAGACCAGATTCCATCTTTTGCTAAAACGCTGTTTGGCAATGGCTTTCACCGCTTTGATATCATCCGCATTGATACCTTTAAGCAGCGGTTCAGGTTGATCAGAGACCGGTTTGACCAGAGAGTGGGAGAGTTTGAGCTGGTGGGATGCAGTGTTGGCCGCATGAATCAGACGACTGCCCTGATAACTTACCAGTCGCCGGTCAGGGTCAGCGTAACCAAGCGGCTCCTCTGCCAGAGCCGTGTTTGTACACAGCAATGATACTCCCGTAATAAGAAAGCAGTGAATCAGGGATCTCTGTTGCCACGTCCTGTGCATGAAAGATTCAGTGATTGCAGCGATAATCAGCAGTGACGCTGGCTAGAAGAGATCATCATAATCGCCATCATCAAAGTCATCTTCTCCAGCCTCAGCACTGGCTTCAACCAGTGCATTGCCGAGCAGGGTGAGGGCGAGCATTTTACTTCCCTCTTTCTCACGTGCATCAACGGGCACCACCATGACATCACCAAGATTCAGGATAGCTGCGATCTCATCGACATTCTTGGCACCAGGCAGGTCCTGTTTGGTTGCGCCAACGAGTACGGGAAGACCGACATGCTCTTCATAGTAATCATACATCTTCCTCATTTCGACCAGTGACTCTTCACTGGTACTGTCGACAAGGAAGATCGCACCGATGGCACCCTTGGAGAGGATGTTCCACATAAAGTTGAAGCGAGACTGGCCCGGCGTACCGAACAGGTGCAGTTCAAGGTGCTCATCGATTTTAAGGATGCCGAAGTCCAGACCAACGGTGGTCATGCTCTTGAGTTGGGCGACCTGATCAGAGGGGGCAACATCGGTTGCGGCAATCTGAGAGTCACTGAGGTTCTGAACCATTGTGGTTTTGCCGGCATTGACCGGACCGGTGATGACAAGTTTTACAACCTGTTTCTCTTCCATTATAGACCCCTGATTCTGTTGATGATTCGGCTTAAGATAGAGACTTTCTTACCACGTCTGGCATCAGGGTTCTGAGCTCTCATCTCTCTGGTTGCAGTATGGCTGTTGCCTCCGGAGTTCAGTGGTGCAATCAGGCCCAGAATATAGGTCGCCATCAATACCCGCAGACGAATAATCTCATCACGCGTATTTTCAGCCTGGGAGATAAATCCCTGCATCCTGAGTGACCCGTTGTGCTGATACATCATATGCATCTTCATATAGGTAGAGTTGTCCTGAAAGGCGTAGCGCTGCATAGGGTAGAGTCGGACAATCAGAGGCGGCAGGCGCATGGCAAAACTGAGCAGGGAGGCGCGCATCTCTGCGTTGAATGTGTAACCGGCCAGCGCTGAGGCGATCGCCTGCGGAGCAAAGACGCGTTTGTTACTCATGGGGTTAAAGTCACTACTGGTTATGACCTCTACCGACTTGGATTCAAAAATCTCTCTGAGTTTCCTGGATACTTCATCATGAGTGCCTTCAAAGCCGGCACGCTCATAATAGATGCTTTTCGTAGTTGATCCGACCGTGTAATCAACCCTGGCTGGCTTTTGGCTGACTATCATACGGCGGAGGTAAACGAGTGAATTCATTATTATATCCTCTTCAGAGCTGATAATTTTTGAAATATACAGACTGATCCGGTTGCCGCAAACGGAAAGTTAAATTTATGGTCAGTAAGCGCGCACCATTTTCATCACATCATCAGATTGTTGTGGATGATAATCACTGACTAAGTGCCATATAAAAATAAGCCCCCGAAATTGGGGGCTCTGATGCTCTATTACAGAATCTGTCCCAGTTTGCTCTGTGCCTCTCGGGCTTCAAGGAAGACCAGGCCAAGATTGGCGCCTTGAGAAACGGTGACAATCATTGAGGCGCGATGTTCAATATCAAACAGCAGAATACCCGCATTAGAACCGCGAATATTCACCTCCTGAAAGTCTCCGACCTTGAGCGTATCGGTCACACGTTTGGCAAGGCTGCCAAGTGCAGCACCCATGGCAGCTGCAGCATCACCCTGAGTACCACCGAGTTTATCTGCAATCATCATGCCGTCCGGGCTGAGTACACCTGCACCCTGAATGTCCGATGTGGCCATTTTCAGTTCATCCAGAACACTGTTAATTCTATCCTGTTTTGTTGCCATCTCTCTCTCCTCTCAATAATTATAGTAATAGGTTTATGCAGGTAATTTGTAGATATCTTTCATGGTGTCAGCGCCCACTTCCAGTCCCTCAATCCAGTCGATAAACTGGTTGCAGATCTCTTTGCCGACAAACATGGCGCCGTGCTGGGGTGCGATAATCTCAATATCCAGATCGCGAACCATAGCTGCCCACGCTTTGCATGCAGTACTGGTAGGCATATAACGTTTGTGGAAGCCCTCCATGTGGGTTACATGGGCAGTGAAATCTTCAACAAAGCGGTAGTCGACAATGGCTGCTCCCAGATCACCGGAGTAGAGGATTTTTGAAACCGGGTCGTAAACATGGAAGTTGCCGGATGAGTGCAGGAAGTGGGCCGGAATGATCATCAGCTCACAGCCTTCCAGATCAAGTTTCATACCCTGATCAGGGATCTCCTTCATGCGATCCATGACACTGCCATCAACACCGAAGTGGGCGACAAAACGACGCCAGATTGCAGACATGTAGGCATCAGCATCGGTAATCATCAGCCAACCGTTAACAGAGGCAACAATATCCGGGTCCTGATGGGATAGAAAAAGGTATTTCAGCATGGACGGCGGCAGGTGCTCGGGCATGGCAGAGAAGATTTTTGAATAAACCTTGTGCCCACCGGGATCAAGCAGCATGCCTTTGCCTTTGTGAATAATCAGATGCTGGTTGGACGAAACCATCTCGCCCTCGGTAAAGTCCTCAAAGAAGACACATCTGTGCTCTTCATTTTCGAATAGAATATCTGCCATTCGGTTCCTCCGTGTTTAATGTATATCCATAAAAGTGTTACGTGGGGATTTTCTACTCCATATGCATGGCAAAAGCTAAGCGGTCCCTCAACTCTCTGATCAGCTTGCGAATGCCTCTGGGAACGGTTGCCGTATCCATCACCAGTACAAAAGGCTTGTTGTTGATCTCGATGTCCTTGATGACCATCAGATGGCTATCTTCAAGCACAAGTGCTACGCATGTGATGCTGTTGTATTCCCCAAGACGAACAGCATGATCACCAACCCTGATCAATTCCGGTGCAATGGCTGCCATGCCTGCATGGGCAATTTTTCCTGCATGGCTAATGGGCAGCCCGTTCTGATCGGCCAGCAGTAGAGAGTGCAGCTTATGCATCTCTCTGGTCTCTTCGAGAATTGCCTGCAGTCGCACATCCAGTTTTAGTTCCGATGTGTTTTCCACCAATACTCCTCCCATGTTCAGCCGCGATATTTAACCCTAATTTCAATAAGGATTCCATAAAAAAACAGAGCAGTGCTTCTGAACGCTGCAAAGGTACATTGAATGTGCAGCTTTTTCATCATCCATGATCTGGCTATATTGATGCAGGGCATTCATCTATAGTCCGGTTCAAGGGGAGGATTATGACGATCTCTATTATTGGCGCGCTCTCTGGCCTTCCGAAGGTCACGATTGAGGTGATAACATCTCTGCTTGAGGGGCCTGCATTGAATATGTCACATGGCGGTGACTTTACCGGTAAACCTTCGACACAACTTCATGCTGATGCATCATGGGTATTAAAGATTGATGAGCGACGCAACTTCTCAACTGAAGAGGTGGCACACAAATGGTCCGCTCTGCAGATTGAAAAGGAGAGGGCATACGGCATCTATCATCCACAGCGTTGCTGGTTTGTGATTCAGCGAAAGGGCTGGGTGGTGGGCAATATCTCGCCACGTATGCAGCCGCTGCACACTATCGATTTTTCAACCCTTAGCAGTGAGCAGCGATTAAACTACCTGACCAACCTGCTGGCGATCTACTGCCGCTTTGCAGCCGGCAGCGAGAAGCGGCTGGATGAAGGGCTGTCCAATTTTGCTCTGCTTGATGATCAGCTCTTCTACCTTGATGATGATATCTACCCGTGGGATAGCTTCTCATCCTTCTCTGCTATGCTGGCTAACTGGCTCAGGAAATCAGATGAGCTGGGGATGGACAGTGATCAGTGGCAAGTGCTGGGGAAAAGCCTGAAGCCTCTGTTGAGGGGGTATTCATCCTCTGCCGATGATATGGTTTATGAAGGGCTGAGTGATCAATTTGTCGGAAGCTTTGAGATGCATAAGCAGACATTGATCTCTGAACTTCGCTCTGTTGAATCGTGCGTCATGGTTAAAAAGGCTGCTGCTGTGGTATTGCAGTCAGGTGATGAGCCGATTGGGATGATTGCCGATGTGCATGCCAACCTTCCAGCCTTTGAGAGTGTTCTGAAACGCTTTGCAGAGATGGGTGTAGAACAGATTATGCATCTGGGTGATATTGTCGGTTACGGGCCGCAGCCTGCCGCATGTATACGCCTGGCTAAGGAGCAGAGCATCTGCTGCATTCGTGGCAACCATGATCACTACGTGGCTCATCATGGTGATGTAAAGGTTGCAGCCAGTCGCAGTGCACAGTGGACGCTGGATTGGACGATTGAGCAGCTTGATGACGATGATCGGGCCTGGCTGGCCACACTGCCGGTACGTCACCGTACTGATAAGTGGATGGCTGTGCATGGCTCGCCGATCGATAAAAGTTTTTTTAACGGTTATGTCTACAATATGACTGCCGAGAAGAATCTCGAACACCTCAGAAGCAGGGATATTCGAATCTGCCTGCACGGGCACTCCCATATTCAGGGTGTTTATGCCATGCAGGGAAGTGTTGTGTTACCATTTATCAACGCAGCAGAGGTTGATCTGAATCCATTTTCAGCATCGTTGATCTGCCCCGGCTCGGTGGGTCAGCCGCGCGACGGTCAGGTAGGGGCTGAAGCTGCGATCTTCTATCCTGATCGTATGAGAATCGAGCTGTTTACTGTCCCTTATGATATCGAAAAAGTGGCTTTAGAGATGCAGGACAACAACTTTCCGGAGCGTATCGTGCAACGTCTCAGGGCAGGGCGTTAAGCTAAGGATGCTTTGAAAAAGTCAGAGTTTGTGAGCAAAGGCAAAACCACGATTTTGCCTTTGCGTGCTGAAAACTACATGGATGTAGCTTTTCAGAGGTTCGCTAATTTGTTAAGCCTATAAGATGCTTTAAGGACACTTGGGTGCAACTTCAGCGAGTGCTGAGCGGGTCGCCATCCAGCCGGAACCGAGATTGATGGTAGTGCGGGTCACCAGAATTAGCAGGTAGTCAGGTTTCTCCGGTACCACCGCCATGAAATGGTAGGTGCCATCGGTGGTCATCTGAATCTCTTTGATATGGTATTTGATCTCTTCGCCACGCTGGGCTGCCATCATCGCTTCAACCGCAGTGATAGTTTTGCCTCTGAACATATCTACAGCGGCAGCGCCAACAGCATCAACGTAGGATTGCGTAAAGTAGGGGACGTTATGGTGAGCACCGAGTAACAGACCGTTATTCAGATCAACAACAGCAGCAGCAAGTGCGCCTTCGAGTTCACCTACCAGCTTTTCAAGGGTCTGATTCATATCCATCATTAACTTCCTGTTATCTGTTTTGTGCTTCTTGCATGACGCGTTTAACCAGCTCTTCCAGCATGGCCGGTTGTCTCTGTTCAGGCGCTTTCTGCTGCTCCTGAACCTGCTCCTCTTGATGCTGCTTGTTCATCAGTTCAAGAATGATATCCACCTCTTTACGGGCATGGCCGAGCAGCATGCCGAGTTTAAGGTCTCTGGCACCGATGAGCGCCAGCAGCATATCGCTGCCGGCATGGATCAGTGCCACAGTCTGATTTTTTGACTGGGTAACCACCTGGATACAGCCATCATCATCGCCCTGAATGGCGAGTGCATCACCGAGTGAGAGCATCGATGAACACATCGCAGAAAGAGCATCCGCCTCGATGTCGGCAGATGAAGCATAAGCGACTGGAAGACCGTCAGAGGTGCAGAGCAGTGCCGCATCAAGGTGATATTCACGCTCAACCAGTTGTTCAAGCTCACGACGGCAGGCTTCTTTATAATTACTCAACGATTAGGCTCCTGATAACTATTCCCCAACAGGGTTCTGGCAACACAGCTGACGATCTCTTTGATCATATTCTGCATGCCAGCGGGAACTCTGCTACACAAAATCGATAAGTAAATGAACTGATCACCGACAGCTGCTTCATGCATGATCAGCATGCGGCCATTTTTCAGCACCAGAGCACTGCAGACCTGTTCGCCGAGATCGCCTGATTCGACAACTTTGCGGGCGGTTTCCATCATCGATGATGAGTAGGCAGAAAAATCCTCTTCGGGGCATTCACCGGTTTCAGCCATGACCAACCCTTCATCATTGGCAACGGTGATGAAAATAAGCTTCTTTTCCTGACGAAGCTGTTCAAGCTCAGTATGAAGAGAAATGACCTATCCCCCTGTAAAATAATGCAATTCGACCTGAATTTACGCGCAGCTATATGACGTGTCAATAAAACTGCAGAAAGTTAAAGGTGTTGTTGTGGCTGGATGGAACAGTTGAATATGCTTAATAAATCCGTTTACTCTGATCGACAGAGCAGGCTGTTTCATACCATGGAATCGAAGCTCAGTTTGATTCATCACCGCTTATTCCTCGTTTTCAAACCCGAAACGACGAATCTCTTTGACGCGCAGTGCATCGTCATAGGTGATTTCAACACCACGTTTAATCATATCGCCACTCTCTTCATCTTCAAACTGTTCGAAGTAAACAACGCGATTTTCCTGCATGACATGATCAAGCGAAGGTGTACCGAGCGCCTGTTCGACGCTGAATTTGGTATCACCCTCCTGGATCTGCATGATACTACCGATTTTCAGTCGATTACCCTGATGGATCGGTTCATACACACAGCCGCCAAGCAGCATAGCGCTAAGGGCAAAGGGTAGAATCAAGTGTTTGATCATGCTGTCTCCGCAGGGCCACGGTGGCCTTTTTCAAGAAGTGAAATATAGTCTTTCATACCTTTTTCCAGCGTCCATTCCGGCTTCCAGTTGAGCAGTAGTTCTGACTCACTGAGATCAGCTTCGGTATGTTCCTGATAGAATGAAAATGGATTATCAAAGTATTCGACATCCAGATTTTTGTCGAGCAGAGCAGCGAGGTTGGTGACAATATCATTAAAGCTGCGCGCTTCTCCGGAGCCCACGTTGCATACGCCTGAGCGTGATGCATCCAGTGCGGCAAGGTTGGCAGAGACAACATCACGAATGTAAACAAAATCGCGTTTTTGCTCACCGAATTTAAACAGGCGAACCTGTTTGTCCGCTTTCACCTGCTCATAAAGCTGCAGGATCATTGATGCGGTTTTATTGCCTTCGCGCTCATTTTTATGCGCCTCTCCCGGCCCGAATACGTTGAAGTAACGCAGTCCGATGATCGGGGCGGGGTGGCGGTCGTACCAGCGGCAGGCGATGCGATCCATAGCCAGCTTGGAGAAGCCGTAGATGTTTTCCGGCTCCTCACCGAAACCGATACGGTTAGGGGCTGGCGAGTTGCCGTAGGTGCCTGCTGATGAGGCGTAGGTTACACGCGTGCCGGAGATGCTGCTGGCTTCAAGAATAGAGGCGAAGGCATTGGTGTTAACCTCAACCATCAGTCGCTGATCCATCACGGTTGTATCGGTGATAGCGGCCTGATGATAGATGGCGGAAAAACCACCATCGGCAATCTCTTCAAGCAGAAACGGATCATCGCAGTCGGCAGCGCGCACTTCACAATCAACATGGATCAGATTGCGCCAGTCACCGGATGAGAAGTCATCAACGACAACAACATCGGTTGCCGGGCGTTTAAGCAGTGCCGCGGTAATATTTGAGCCAATGTAACCGGCTCCACCGGTAACCAGAATTCTCTCACTCATGCTAATCGCCCGTTATCCATTGGCTTTTGCGCCTTTCCACTGCAACTGCAGCAGTGCCAGCGCACGTGTCGTGGCTTCATTGCAGATCCTGTACCCGGCTTTGGCATTCACCCGGTCGGTGATCTCCTCAGCTGGTAGCTCTCTGATATCTGAATCATTCATACCCGCTTCGGCAAAAATGCGGGAGATCCATGAGCCGATACCGGCAAGCTGGTTGATACGAACGATGCGGATCAGCTCGTCACAACGGGTCGGGGTTACCTGATTGCCTGTGGCAACAGAGAGCTCCTCAGGGTCCTCCTCGGCAAAAGAGTCGACAGGCTTGCAGAGTAGTTTGAAAATAACCCATTCACTTTCAGCCAGAAAGTTGCGATCTTCGTGCAGTGGAAATGTGCCGGGAAATGCTTTTACATTGCTCATATCGTTACGCTATATCCTTTGTGTCGCTCGTTTTTGTTTGATCACAACAGCAAATTTATTCAGGCGGTGGATGTTACGTTACCTGCCATCCAGTGCAAGCCATGCTTTATCAGCTGTTGATTAATGCAAAAGATGAACTCCTCATAACTTTGCTCAGGTAGAATAGTGAAGCTCCTTTTCACTGTAATAAAGGTCCCTGTTTGTTAGACTATGAAACAGTAACAGATTGTAACATTAACCAGACTGTAACAGGGAGGCAGATTTATGCGCTGGTCAGAAATTAACAGTTCAGGATCATCTGTATTTAATCCAAAAAAGATTACGGTGGTGGGTGCTGGCCATGTCGGTGCCACTGCTGCATTTCTTGCTGCCAAGAATGAGTTGGCTGATATTGTCCTGATCGATGTCATTGAGGGCGTGCCGCAGGGCAAGGCGCTTGATATGTATGAATCATCACCGATTCTTCGCTTTGACAGCGCGGTGATCGGAACCAATGACTATGCCGATACTGCCAATTCAGATCTGGTCATTATTACCGCAGGTATCGCCAGAAAACCCGGCATGAGCCGTGATGATCTACTCTCGATCAATGCCGGTATCATTGCCGATGTCACACGTAATATCGTCAGTCACTCGCCCGACTGCATCATTCTGGTCGTCACCAATCCACTCGATGCGATGGTTTATACCGCCCTGAAAGTATCCGGTTTCCCCAAACATCGTGTCATCGGTATGGCCGGTGTGCTTGATTCGGCCCGCATGCGAGCATTTATTGCTGATGAGCTAAAGGTTTCGATCAATAATGTTAATGCTTTCGTACTTGGAGGCCACGGCGATACGATGGTGCCGTTGCCTCGCTACTCGACAGTGGCAGGTATTCCGATCACTGAACTTTTGAGCCCTGAGCGGGTAGATGAAATTTGCCAGCGTACAGCCGATGGCGGAGCTGAAATTGTCAGGCTGCTGAAAACCGGTTCAGCCTTCTATGCGCCGGGAGCATCGGTAGTGCAGATGGCCGAAGCGATTATCAGGGATAATAAGCGGGTGCTTCCATGCTGTGCCTATCTTGAGGGTGAATATGGAGTTAACGGCTATTATCTCGGCGTGCCGTGCAAGCTTGGTGCAGGAGGGCTTGAGGCGATTATAGAGCTTGATCTGACAGAGCAGGAGAGGGCAGGGCTGGCAAAATCCATGCAGGCGGTAGCCGAGTTGGTGGAGCAAGTCGATGGCTTCGGTCTCTATTGAAGATTTATTGATTGCCCTTCATCATTTGCCACTGTAGCTGATGATCAGGTATCAGCTGCTGCTTACACTGCCAGGGAGACTCCTTTGAATATTCATGAATATCAGGCCAAAGCCATGCTTAGCGAATTTGGCGTGCCGGTTCCGCGTGGCGTGCTTGCGCTCAGTGTGGATGAGGCAGTTGCTGCGAGCGATCAACTGGGGGGAGATCTCTGGGTAGTAAAAGCTCAGATTCATGCCGGAGGACGCGGTAAAGCAGGTGGTGTGCGTCTCTGCAGATCAAAGCGTGAAGTGAGGATTGCGGCTGAAGCGCTGTTGGGTTCAACGTTAATAACCAAACAGACCGGAGAAGCGGGTAAAGAGGTGAAGCGGTTGTATGTGGAAGAGGGATTAAATATTAACTCCGAATTCTACCTGAGCTTGCTGGTTGATCGTGAAACAGAGAAGGTTGCCTTTGTGGTCAGTCCTGCCGGTGGCATGGACATCGAAGAGGTGGCTGCATCATCACCTGAAAAGATTCTCACCTTGTCGGTTGCAGGGGATCAGCCCTCTGAGTATGAATGCACGACCATAGCTGCATTCCTCGGGCTCCAGGGGCCGCAGGTTGCAGCCTGTGCCGATCTGCTCGCAAAACTGCACGCGGCATTTTGCCAGAAAGATGGCTCTATGCTTGAGCTTAACCCTCTGATTCTGACTGCTGATGGTGATCTGGTGGCACTCGATGCCAAGTTTGTTGCTGATAGTAACGGGCTCTACCGACATCCTGAGTTGGTGGCGCTGCGTGATCTTGATGAAGAGGATCCGCGTGAAGTTGAAGCTTCGCAATTCGGGCTGAACTATATCGCACTGGATGGTCGGATCGGTTGTATGGTCAACGGGGCAGGGCTTGCCATGGCGACAATGGATATCATTCAGCTTAAGGGCGACAAACCGGCCAATTTCCTGGATGTGGGCGGCGGTGTAACCGTCGATTCGGTATGTGAGGCTTTCAAGCTTCTGTTCAGTGATGATCATGTTAAAGCGGTGCTGGTGAATATTTTCGGTGGCATCGTGCGCTGTGATGTGATCGCCAACGGCCTGCTGGAAGCGATTAAAACCCATCCAATGCGTGTGCCTGTTGTGATGCGGTTGGTGGGTACCAATGAAGAAGAGGGACGCAGGCTGGTTAAAGATGCCGGTCTTGATGTACGTTGGGCTACTGATCTGGATCAGGCCGCTGAATTTGCAGTTGCTGCTGCGGGGGAGCAAGCATCGCTGTCCCGATGCGCGATAGATGGGGATATGAGATGAGTGTACTGCTTGATAAAAACACACGTGTGATCTGTCAGGGGTATACCGGCAAACAGGGGACATTCCACTCCAGTGCCATGATTGAGTACGGCACCTGTTTTGTCGGTGGCGTGACACCGGGTAAAGGTGGTCAGTCCCATCTTGAACGCCCTGTATTTAACACGGTTGCCGATGCCGTAGAGCAGGAGGGGGCAGAAGCATCAGTGATCTTTGTGCCTCCCCGTTTTGCTGCCGATGCGATCATTGAGGCTGCAGATGCCGGCATTAAACTGATTGCCTGTATTACAGAAGGTATTCCGGTTCTCGATATGCTGAAGGTGAAAGAGAGCATTAGCGGTAAAGAGTGTGTTCTGATCGGCCCCAACTGTCCGGGTATTATCACGCCGGGTGATGCCAAGATAGGTATTATGCCGGGTCACATTCATAAGCCGGGTCGCGTAGGTGTAATCTCCCGCTCCGGAACACTGACCTATGAGGCAGTAGATCAGTTAACCCGGACAGGTCTTGGCCAGTCCACCTGTATCGGTATGGGCGGAGATCCCATTCACGGCATGGATTTTATTGATGCCTTAAAGCTTTTTGAAGCGGACGATCAGACCGAGGGTATTGTACTGATTGGCGAGATTGGCGGCTCCGATGAAGAGCATGCTGCTGAATATATTCGCCACGCTATCTCAAAACCGGTCGTAGCATTTATTGCCGGTGCAACGGCTCCAAAAGGCAAACGCATGGGCCATGCCGGCGCCATTATCTCCGGTGGCAAGGGAACGGCAGAGGCCAAATTTGCAGCGCTTGAGATGGCCGGTGTTACTGTAGAACGTAACCCGACGCTACTGGGTGCGCGTATGCTGGAGCTTCTCTCTTAAGTTATTGCGAACTTACTCATGTGGGCTTGAGTGAATCATTTAGAAACCTGACGTTGATGGTGTTTTGCTCTTTGTCGGCTTAACGGATGTGCGGTTGATAATCTCTTTTTTGATCCACTCCGGCACATCTTCGGATCTGGCTGATTCCGCCAGTCTGCCGACCAGTTCACGCTCCTTGCAGCGTGTACGCACCTCATCGGTCAGGCTGATTCCCTGACTCAATAGCTTCATATATGCCTCGTTGGTGAGCATGGCATTGGCGATCATATTGGTACGAATCCAGTAGTCCGCTGCCGCATCCCGGCATACCTGTGACGGGTTAAGCGGACCATCCGTTGCTGCCTTATCTTTATCTTTTGTGGCTGCAACAGGGTTATCTTCAGGGCTGGAAGCTGTCTGTTTGGTCTCTTGTTGCACGGCTTCATTCCCGGCAGGAGAAGTTTGAGATTCATCTTCGCTTTCAGGTTTCACCATTTTGGCAAAGGGGTCGAATGGTTTAATGTTTGATTCGGGGTTTGATTCGGGCTCTGCCTGTGGCGGTTCTGCTAACCTTTCAAAAAGCTCATGGTTATAGAAGTAGAGGTATGCGCCTGAGGAGCCTGCGATAAACAGCGTGCCCAGAATAACCAGGATAACCATCTGCATATTCAGTGGTTTATTGGCGCTTTTTTTTGTCGCTTTCCTCTTTTTTTTGCCGCCTGAGGCAGTTTTTTTCTTTTCGCTTTCGGGCTCTTTTTGTGGTTCCGGGGGGATCTCTATGATCTCCGGTTCAATCTGTTGCTCTTGTTGAACCTCTCTGGTGTGTCGCTGCTCATCGATCTGATTCTGAACGGCCGGGCTTATCTTCTCCTGTATAAAGATGATAAATGTCTTCTGACAGTGTTTGCAGTTAATTCGCTTGCCAGTCGCGCGTCTCAGCTTATCGCTGACGCCATACTTCTTTTGACAATACGGGCACTGGATAAATTCCAAACGTCTCTCCTGAAAGTTTTATACTGTTTCAACTTATAAGGGTAATCAAGATTGATGCCACTTTTAGTGCTTGAATGGTACCGATATCCGCATAACAGTTCGATGAACTACCGGGCACTATCAATGTTCTACAGAGGCGGGTGAGCAACTCTGCTGTTATAACGCTGAAGTTTTATCCATTTCTGTTGATCAGTTTGTTCACGAGTTTGCTGAGTTCCGCGGTTTTGAAAGGTTTATTCAGCAGCATTGAGGTTTCATTATCGAGAATCTTCTGGGTCTTCTCTTTGGGCGCATCGTAACCGGTCATGAAGATTACCGGCAGTTCGGGATAGGTTTTTCGCATCTCAAGCACACTGTCCACGCCATCCATGCGGGGCATGACAATATCGCTGATGACCAGTGAAATTTCATGTTGATGGGCATAGAACTTCTCAATCGCATCAATACCATCGCTGGCCTGAATGACATGATGGCCGAAACTCTCAAGCACCGATGCAACCGTTTTACGTACCTCTATAGCATCATCTGCGACAAGAATGGTGCCTGAATGTGAGACTTGAACCGGCGTTTTAGATGCAGTCGTAACTTCTGTTTGATCACTCTCAGCCAGTGGCAGGCATACCTTAAAAGTAGAGCCCTTGGAGAAGGTGCTTCTGACATGAATGGAGCCATTGTGTGAGGTGATGATGCCATGCGCTGTAGATAGGCCCAGCCCGGTTCCTTGACCCACCTCCTTGGTGGTAAAGAAGGGCTCAAAGACTTTATCCAGATCGGAAGAGTTGATGCCTGTGCCTGTATCCTGAATTTCCAGACAGGCGATGTTTTTACAGTGGATATGGCAGGCACCACGATCACAACAGTTTTCGGGCTGGCTTGGGTAGAGGCGAATATGGATGGCTTTGACGACACTGCTCCTGACAGCATCGCGTGCATTGTTAACCAGATTGATGATGGCCTGTTTGATGTGGGTCTGATCGGCGAATATGGTCATCGGTTCGCTGGAGAGATCAAGTTTGACCTCGATATCCTCAGGGATACCTATCTGTGCCGTTGCGACAGCATCCCTGAGCGCTGCTGCTAACGTGATATTCTCTTTATCGTGTTGTGATTCGCGGGCAAAAGCGAGAAGTTGTTTGACCAGATGTGATGCATCAAAGGAGAGGGTCTGAATATCATCAAGGTTTTCAATGACTGCATCGGGTGCACCACTCTTTTTCGCTTTGACCTGAGCCACATAGGCTTTTCCTGAAATGGCTGCCAGCAGGTTATTAAAGTTGTGGGCAACACCACCAACGAGTGTACCCACCGCCTCCAGCTTCTGGGTCTGCAAGAGGGCATTTTCAACTCGTTTCTGTTCAGTCAGATCTGAGAAGACACCAACAAGGAATTTAGTGTTGCCATCTTCATCGGGGATAGATCTGACATCCAGAGCCTCGGGATAGAGTTCACCACTTTTGCGCTTGTTCCACAGTTCACCTTTCCACTGTCCCTTACTCTTGATCGATGCCCACATCCGTTCATAGAAGTGGCGATCCTGTTTGCCCGATTGCAGCATATTCGGATTGCCACCGATGGCTTCCTGCTGCGAATAACCAGTAACATCAGAAAAGGCCTGATTGACATAGACGATCTCGCCATCAGGTCGGGTGATAATCACGCTCTCACCAGCCCCCTGAAGTGCTTCAGCGAGCATCTCAATCTGTTGCTGATCTTTTTTGAAACTTTTCAGGATGGGTTTATATACAAACAGGTAGAGAGGGTAGGAAGAGAGTGTAACAAGAAGAACACCATCAAGTACCGCTTCTGCCAGTTGTGATAGAGAATCCTCCAGACCAGTGACATCAAACAGTAGCATGGCCAATATTTCGGCAACCAGAATGATGATGGCCAGTCGCAGGACACAATGAAGGTAAAAGAAGTTTTTCTGATCCATGTGGCTCCATTCCTTCGACGCATTATTTGACTCAACTAACCATCTATCGGCTCATTTTAAATGAACTTTAGGGCCGATCTTCTGCTATACTCTCTCTATCATTGTCTCATTAACAGGAGGTTGGTATGAAAAAGGTGCTTATTGGTGTTGCAGCATTAGGCGTGATTGTTGTTGGAGCAGTCTTCTTTCTACTCTCAAATCTTGATAACATTGTAAAAGATGCTATTCAGGTTTATGGATCAGAAGCTACAAAAACGCAGGTTGCTGTAAGCGATGTAAAAATCAAACTTGAATCCGGAGAGGCCTCAATTACTGGCCTGAATATCGGTAATCCAGCCGGTTTTTCTGACCCGAATATCTTTGAGCTGGGCAATATCAGTACCAAAATTGATATCTCAACGATTCGCCAGAATCCGATTGTGATTGATGAGATTATTATCAGTGCACCCAAAGTGGTCTATGAGATCAACAAATCAGGCATCTCCAACGCTGATGTATTGAAAAAGAACCTCGGTGCAGGTGGTGGCAGCAGTGCTTCTTCTGGTACAAGTGAAGGAGAAGAGCTGAAAATGATTATCAAACGCCTGGTTGTTGAAGGCACGTCTGCCAAGGTGCGCATTGCAGCACTTGGTGATCAGCAGCAGAGCGTATCTCTGCCTAAAATTGTCATGCGCGATATTGGTAAAAAGAGTGGTGGCGCGACTGCAGCAGAGGTGGCCCAACAGCTATCATCCAAACTGCTGGGTAATGTGAAGGGCTCCGTTGCCAAGCTTGGTGTAGGAAAATATCTCGGAAAATCGGCGGATGCATTCAAGGCCCAGGCTCTGGACAGAGTTGGTGGTGCCGGAGGTGCAGTTGGCGGTGCAGCCGGTGGTGCCGGTGATGCCATTAAAGGACTATTTGGCAAATAAGCGGGCACAATTGAAATAACCGAAAGGGTTGGATACTCAGGTGTCCAGCCCTTTTTTTTGTTTTTTTACTCTTTCCAGCTTTTCTGTTTAAACCATGCTGGTTTCAACTCATCAAGCATGGAGTAGGGGGCATTCTGGTTTAGTAACCAGGCGGCAAGTTTATCCAGTTCGTTCTCTTCGACAGGCAGATTACGATGCTGAATCTCTGCCACAAGTTGCGCTGCTGTGATCCCTGGAAGAGGCAGGGGGATGGCATCAAGCTTGCAGCCATCGGCCTTCAACAGATCATGCTGTTCAGCATATTCGGTGACGCAGAGCAGGGTAATCTCCCTCTCCCTTAATCTGTTCAGGTCCTCAAGAAATGCGCCGCTGTAACCATCTTTCAGGGTGCTGCCACTCCAGAGTTCATCAAAGTTGTGCAGGATGAGTAGTACTTTCTGATTCTCTTTTTCCAGCTGATTAAACAGTTTCCCCAGACTCTCTACACTGTGATCAGGATGGTTGAAGTAGCTGGCGATGGCCTTTAAAAAGCCTTTAAGATCATGGCAGTAGAGCTGCATGTTGAGCTGAATGATCATGGTTGATCCGGGGATGAAACTGCGCAGATCATCCAGTGTTCGTCTGCGCCCCTGTCCATGCGGACTGATCAGGTTGACTGATTCTCCCGATAGTATAAATCCTGCCAGAGCGGCTGTGAACCCGGGTCGTAAACAGGTTGCTCTCTCTGAATCCATCAGGTCAGAGGCGGCTGCGTGATACGCACCGGTTGTGGTCGCGACAGCGCTTTAGCAAGTTCCTCTTCGCTAAAGATGCCTTTGCTGATCAGCAGGCGGGTGATGGCATCCAACTGCATCTGACTGGCGGGCATAAGCGCCGGAGTCTGGGCTGGTTTAGCTTTGGCCTTTTTATCAGTTGCTGGCGCAGCAAAGTTTTGTCGCATCAGATCAAGCAGCGCCTCATCGGCGTCACCTGTAGCTTTCAGCCCTTTTTTCGACTGGAAATCTTTAACCGCACTGCGTGTTGCCACCCCGAACAGACCGGGTTGATCATGCATGGGGTAACCCATGCGTTGCAGAAGCTCCTGCAACATCGATACCCCTTTGCCGCGCATAAACATTTTCAGTTTTTTATTCATTTCGTCGTATCTCTTTATGCTATCTTATTCAGTATAGCATTAAATGTGAGACTTGGGCGCATGGCACGCGCCACCTTTGCAGGATCAGCGTGGAAATAGCCACCCATATCAACTGCAGTGCCCTGCACACTGTTCAACTCATCAATGATGATGCTCTCATGCTCTGTAAGCTGTTGTGCCAGTGGTGTGAATTGTGACTGCAGCTCCAGATCACTGTTTTGTGCAGCCAGAGCCTGGGCCCAGTACATCGCCAGATAGAAATGGCTGCCACGGTTATCCAGCTCATTAACCCTGCGAGAAGGTGACTTGTTCTCTTTGAGGAATTTGCCATTGGCGGCATTCAGCGCCTCTGCAACTACGGCTGCTTTAGCATTGCCGGTTTTAGCTGCCATATCTTCCAGCGATACAGCCAGGGCCAGAAATTCGCCGAGAGAGTCCCAGCGCAGGTGATTCTCTTTCACAAACTGCTGCACATGTTTGGGGGCAGAACCTCCAGCACCTGTTTCAAACAGGCCGCCTCCGGCCAGTAGCGGCACGATAGAGAGCATCTTGGCACTGGTTCCCAGTTCCAGAATCGGGAAGAGATCGGTCAGATAGTCACGCAGCACATTGCCAGTGACTGAAATGGTATCCAGCCCCTGTTTAACTCTGCCGAGTGCATGACGAATAGCGTTAACCGGCGCCATGATCTGAATATCGAGTCCGGCAGTATCGTGATCTGCCAGATAGGCGTTGACCTTGTTGATCAGATTGGCGTCGTGGGCACGGTTAGAATCAAGCCAGAATATAGCAGGATTACCTGTAGCCCGGGCGCGACTAACGGCCAGTTTTACCCAGTCTCGAATTGGCGCATCCTTGGCCTGACACATGCGCCAGATATCACCCTTCTCAACTGCATGCTCAAGTAGGATATTACCTGCATCATCGATCACACGAACCTTGCCATCTGTAGGGATATTAAAGGTTTTATCGTGCGAGCCGTACTCCTCAGCCTTCTGCGCCATCAGACCGACATTGGCCACATTACCCATGGTGATTGGATCAAAGGCTCCATGCTCTCTGCAGAAGCTGATGGTCTCCTGATAGATGCCGGCATAACAGCGATCAGGAATCATAAATTTGGCATCGTGAAGCTTGCCATCGCTGCCCCACATCTTGCCGGAGGAGCGAATCGCTGCAGGCATCGATGCATCAATAATGACATCGCTGGGAACATGCAGGTTAGTGATGCCTTTGTCGGAATCGACCATGGCAAGGGCAGGGTGACTCTCATAAATGGCCTGAATATCCGCTTCGATCTCAAGGCGTTGTGCATCCGGCAGTGTGGCGATCTTGGCATAGAGATCACCAAGGCCATTGCTGGCATCAACACCAAGCTCTGCAAACAGTGCGGCATGTTTCTCAAACAGATCTTTGAAATAGACGGTGACGGCATGGCCGAACATGATCGGGTCGGAAACCTTCATCATCGTCGCTTTCAAGTGCAGTGAAAGGAGGACGCCTGAGTTGTTGGCATCCTCAATCTGGGCGGCATAAAAGGCGCGCAGGGCTTTGCGGCTCATCACCGCCGCATCAATCACTTCACCACTCTGTAGCGGGGCACTGGTTTTCAGAACAAAGCTGTTGCCGTCGCTATCAATCAGTTCAATGCGGTAACTGCACGCATCGTCAATAGTGCATGATTTTTCACTGCCATAGAAATCACCAGCCGACATATGTGCTACATGTGATTTGGAGTCGCTGCTCCAGGGCCCCATGCTGTGCGGGTTATCTTTAGCATACTGTTTAACAGCATCAGCCACGCGACGATCAGAGTTGCCTTCACGCAATACAGGGTTCACGGCACTGCCTAACACTTTGGCATAACGGGCTTTGATCTCATGTTCATCACTGCTCTGTGCATCATCCGGATAGTCAGGGATATCAAAACCGTGTTCCTGCAGCTCTTTGATAGCAGCGTGGAGTTGAGGGATTGAAGCACTGATGTTCGGCAGTTTGATGATGTTGGCATCCGGCGTTTTAGCCACTTCACCCAGTTCACTCAACGCATCACCGATCTTCTGTGCTTCACTTAATCGGTCAGGGAAGTTGGCAATGATCCTGCCAGCAAGAGATATATCTCTGGTTTCAACATTCACATTGGCGGCTTTGGCGAAGGTTTGCACAATTGGAAGGAGCGAGTAGGTGGCCAGAGCCGGGGCCTCATCAGTGATGGTGTAGATGATGGTGGGTGTGTTGGGTGTCATTGACTATCCTGTTGTTGCTGCGCAGCCATAAGCAGGGCATGGCAAATATTTTGATGTGCAGGAGTTTAACAGCATGAGTTTTATTAAAAAGGTCGGTCTGTTTAAATTGCTGTGAAACCGGATATGCTGCATCATTCAAGGTCTAAAACGCAGTGGAGGTGGATGCGGTGAACAGAGATGCGCAGACAGATAATGAGAAACGCTGGTTTGAGGCAGCTGTTGCTGGTGATCAGGAGGGTTTGGAGCGTTTATTGGAGCAAGGTGTTCAGGTTAACACTACCGATGCTACAAAATCGACCGCCCTGCATTATGCGACCAAACATGGTCATCTCAGTTTGATGTGTTTTCTTATTGAAAATGGCGCTGATCTGCATGCAGTCAATGAGAGGCTCTCAACGCCTCTGCATCTGACTGAGAAGAATATCGATGCCATCCGAATTCTTTTAGAGGCCGGAGCCGATCCGAATCTGAAGGATGCCGACTACGACTATCCCTACTACTACGCTTTCTATGGCTCCATGCCACGCGAAATTGCCGAGTTATATGTCAAACACGGGGCAAATTTGATGCTGTTTGATAAGTAGGATCAGGGCCTGTTAACTCAAATTCCTGCTATCAAGTAATACGAGCAGAAACAGAGAAGGGTGAGATATGATCCCACCCTTCATCTTTACACTGAAACGATAATTCTCTAATTAATTAGCCTGCTTGCTATTGGCAAAAGCCGCGCCGAAATTCACCGGCTCCAGCAGTAGCGGCATAAAACCACCATCGACAGTCATGGTGCTGATCATCTGGCGTGCATATGGGAAGATAACTGTCGGGCAATCAACGCCGAGAATCATCTCCATATGCTCTTCAGGGATGTTCTTCAGATAGAAGAGTCCGGCATATTCTACTTCAATGTCGAACAGCACCTTTTCGCTTTCACTGTCACGCGCCACGGCTGAGACCTTCAGGGAGACCTCCCAGTGCTCATCATCGATCTGCCTGTTCTCCAGCCCAAGATTCATCTCAATCTTCGGTTGCGAGGCGGGAGCTGCAAACATCTCAGGTGCATTCGGGTTCTCAAAGGAGAGATCCTTCACATATATCTTCTGTACGCTGAAAATCGGTGCGTTCTCTTCGCTTGCTGCTCTGTCTTGCTCTGACATAAAATCTCCTTGTAATCTTATCTAAATGCGTGTGATTAATAGCCCAGGTTGGGTGCCAGCCACTTTTCGGCCTCATCGATGCTCATTCCTTTACGCTTGGCATAATCAGCAACCTGATCCTTGTTGATCTTACCGACAGTGAAGTAGTGCGCTTCAGGGTTGGCAAAGTAGAGGCCCGAAACAGCCGATGCAGGTTTCATGGCAAATGATTCGGTGAGGCCCATACCGATATTGTTTTCAACATCGAGAAGGCTCCAGAGGGTGGCTTTCTCGGTGTGTTCAGGGCAGGCGGGATAACCGGCAGCAGGGCGGATGCCCTGATATTTCTCTTTGGCCAGCTCTTCAGTGCTTAGGGACTCGTCACTTGCATATGCCCAATGTTTGCAGCGTACATCCTTGTGCAGCATCTCAGCCAGCGCTTCAGCCAGACGATCAGCCAGTACCTTGATCATAATGGCGGCATAATCATCGTTTTGAGCTGCATGGATTTTGGCCTGCTCATCTGCACCGAAGATGCCAACAGCAAAGCCGCCGATGTGGTCATGTTCTCGGGCAATGAAATCAGAGAGGCAGAGGTTGGCACGTGAATCCTTTTTATCCAGCTGCTGGCGCACAAAATGGAAGCGGGCGGACTCATTAGAACGAGACTCATCACTATAGACAATCACACTGTCATCGTCAGTGGATGCGGCAGGGAAGAGGCCGAACACCGCTTTGGCACTAAACCAGTTCTCAGCAATGATGCGATCCAGCCACACCTGTGCTTCATTAAACAGTTTTTGCGCCTCTTTGCCTTTGTGCGGATCATTAAGGATGCGCGGGTAGGCACCATTAAGCTCCCATGCCGAGAAGAAAGGGCTCCAGTCGATATAAGCACGAATTTCAGCGATATCGATATTATCCAGCACCTGCACACCGGGAGTGGCCGGGGCAGCTGCAATGCTCTCTTGCTTCAGCACGACAGGATTAGCACGGGCATCAGCAAGTGAGAGCCAGTCGGTCTGGCTCTGACGACCCAGATATCGATCACGTACACCCTCATACTCTGTGCGCAGCTTACTTACAAAGTCGGCGCGGTAGGCATCTGAAATAAGATTCTGGGCTACGCCAACGGCGCGTGAGGCGTCTTTCACCCAGACAGCCGGCTCATCGTACTCCGGCATGATCTTCACGGCTGTATGGGCCTTGGAGGTGGTTGCACCACCAAGCATGATCGGTTTGTTGAAACCTAACCGTTTCATCTCTTTGGCCAGATGCACCATCTCATCAAGGGAGGGGGTAATCAGACCAGAGAGGCCGATGATGTCGACATCATGTTTTTTGGCCTCTTCGAGAATTCTGGCGGCAGGTACCATCACCCCGATATCGATCACTTCGAAGTTGTTGCACTGCAGCACCACACCGACAATATTTTTACCGATATCGTGCACATCACCCTTCACGGTAGCCATCAGAATTTTACCGTTGGAGGAGGATACACCCTCAGCTTTCTCCGCTTCAATGTGCGGCATCAGCCAGGCCACGGCTTTTTTCATGACTCGGGCCGATTTCACCACCTGCGGCAGGAACATTTTGCCATCACCGAAGAGGTCTCCAACCACATTCATGCCATCCATCAATGGCCCCTCAATCACCTCAATCGGGCGATCAAAGGCAAGGCGTGCCTCTTCGGTATCTTCATCAACGTATGCATCAATGCCTTTAACCAGCGCATGCTCAAGGCGCTTGGCCACCGGCAGCTTGCGCCACTCCTCATCAGCCTTTTTGGCAATGGTACCATCACCGCGATAGTTATCGGCAATCGAGAGCAGGTGATCGGTGGCATCGGGGTTACGGTTGAGTACCACATCCTCTACGGCATCTCTGAGCTCTTTCGGAAGTTCTTCATACACCTCGAGCATGCCTGCATTCACAATGCCCATATCCATGCCCTGTTTGATGGCGTGGTAGAGGAATACAGAGTGGATCGCTTCTCGTACCGGATTGTTGCCACGGAAGGAGAAGGAGACGTTGGAGACACCGCCGGAGATCATCGCGTGTGGCAGATTCTGCTTGATCCAGCCGGTCGCTTCGATGAAATCAACGGCGTAGTTGTTGTGCTCTTCAATGCCGGTGGCGATAGCGAAGATGTTGGGGTCAAAGATAATATCTTCTGGCGGGAAGCCGCACTCATCAACGAGAATACGGTAGGAGTTCTCACAGATCTCGATTTTGCGTTTAAAAGTGTCGGCCTGACCCTCTTCATCAAAGGCCATCACCACCACTGCAGCACCATACTTGGCCAGCAGTTTGGCATGATGTACAAACGCCTCTTTACCCTCTTTCATGGAGATCGAGTTGACCACGCCCTTGCCCTGAATGCATTTCAGGCCTGCTTCGATAATCTCCCATTTGGATGAATCGATCATCACCGGTACACGCGAGATATCCGGTTCAGAGGCGATCAGGTTAAGGAAGGTGACCATCGCGGCTTTACCATCAAGCATCGCCTCATCCATATTGATATCGATGATCTGGGCACCGTTCTCCACCTGATCCCTGCAGACATCCAGTGCCTTCTCAAACTGACCTTCAAGAATCAACCGTTTGAACATGGCCGAACCGGTGACATTGGCACGCTCACCAACATTCACAAACAGGGAGTTCCTGTCGATATGCAGCGGCTCAAGACCGGAGAGACGGCAGAAGGTTTCGCGCTGGGGGGCAGGGCGGGGGGCAATGCCAGCCACAGCTTTGGCCATGGCGCGGATATGGTCAGGGCCGGTACCACAGCAGCCACCAATCACATTGAGGAATCCGGACTCGGCCCACTCCCTGATCTCGGCAGCCATCTCTTCAGCTGTCTCATCATAACCACCCATCGCATTGGGCAGCCCGGCATTGGGATGGGCATTAATGCCACAGGATACGGTGTTGGAGAGCTCTTCAACATACTGGCGCAACTCACCGGCACCCAGGGCACAGTTCAGACCGATCGAGATCGGATTGGCGTGAGCCAGCGAGTTGTAGAAGGCGGTGGCTGTCTGGCCGGAGAGGGTGCGGCCCGAGGCGTCGGTAATGGTGCCGGAGATCATGATCGGCAGCTCTACACCGGCATCTTCGAAATATTTCTTTACGGCAAACACGGCCGCTTTGGCATTGAGTGTGTCAAACACCGTCTCAATCAGCAGGATATCAGCACCACCATCGATCAGGCCACGTGTGGCATCGGTGTAGGTCTCTACCAGCTCATCAAAGGTGACATTGCGGTAACCCGGATCATTGACATCAGGCGAGATCGAGCAGGTTCGAGATGTGGGGCCGAGGACTCCTGCAACAAAACGTGGTTTCTCTGGCGTTGCAATGGCGTTACAAGCCTCTTTTGCAGCCTTGGCTCCGGCAACATTCAGTTCGTAAACCAGAGCTTCCATGCCGTAGTCGGCCATTGATGCGGCATTGGCGTTAAAGGTGTTGGTCTCCAGAATATCAGAACCGGCTTCCAGGTATTTCGTATGAATTTCCCTGATGATATGCGGTTGCGTTAGCGACAGCAGGTCGTTATTGCCTTTCAGCTCGCTAGGCCAGTCGGCAAAGCGTTCACCGCGATAATCGGCCTCGTCCAATCCATATGACTGGATCATGGTGCCCATGGCACCGTCCAGGATAAGGATCTGTTTTTTCATCTGCTGTTGTAGGAGAAGGGTTCTATTCATGGTGGCGCACACTAGCAGCTACTTATCAGGGTAGAAACGGTGAAATTTATTGCCTTGCTCTCTTCGCTTTTCAGGAGGAAATGCATGCACTTTCAGGGTGCGTTTGCTTTATGCTTGCTCGGGTTGCTGAAAAACAGGGCTGTATCTGACGTATTAATTTTGATAGTCGGATGACATGTTAACCTGTGGATGGCGATTGGCGGATAATTCGTTACAGTTCGCTTGAAAGTTTTTTTTTATAAGGTGAGTCCAATGCATTCGCAGAGTGAGAAGAGAAGTAGCAATGTGGTCTGGCATCAGGCTGCGGTGACTAGAGAGAAGCGTGAAATAGCCAACGGCCATAAAAGTGCTGTGTTGTGGTTTACCGGGCTCTCCGGTTCAGGAAAATCTACGCTGGCTCACGCTGTGGAAGAGCGCCTCTATGAGATGGGTGTAAAAACCTTTGTTATTGATGGGGATAATGTGCGCCATGGCCTCTGTGGTGATCTGAGCTTTTCAGATGCAGACAGGGTAGAGAATATCCGCCGCGTTGGTGAAGTGGCCAAGCTGTTTGTGGAGTCGGGGATGGTCGTGCTGACGGCGTTCATCTCACCATTTAGAGCAGACCGTGCCAAAGTGCGTTCGCTGCTTGTTGATGGCGATTTTATCGAGGTCTACTGCAAAACCCCGATTGAGGTGTGTGAATCACGCGATGTGAAGGGGTTATACGCCAAAGCGCGGGCAGGGGAGATCCCTGCATTCACCGGTATCTCATCACCCTATGAGGAGCCTGAATCACCCGAGGTGGTTGCTGAGACCGGCAGCCTCTCTTTAGATGCTTGCGTGGATCATGTGATCGCATGTTTATATGAAGCGGACATTATCAAGGGAGGCGTTTCTTGAAAGGGATTATTCTGGCCGGAGGTTCCGGCACCCGGTTGCATCCGCTAACCCTGTCAGTGAGTAAGCAACTGATGCCAGTTTATGACAAATGGGTACGGATTGCCCATTTGGACGAGCGAATTAGCTCGCCCCGGAGGGGAGGAGCACAGGATGTGCGACATCACAATTTGGTAGGAGAACTAAATTGGTCGTGCTTTAGCTCGCCCATTAGGGTGAGGGGCATGGATGCCCCGAATCACAAACCAATAATTGGTTTCAGGCAGGAGTTCTGATGAAAGGGATTATTCTAGCCGGAGGTTCTGGTACCCGTTTGCACCCGCTAACGCTTTCAGTGAGTAAGCAACTGATGCCGGTTTATGATAAACCAATGATCTATTACCCTCTCTCCACCCTGATGTTGGCTGGAGTGCGCGAAATTCTCATTATCTCTACACCTGCTGATCTGCCGAATTTTGAGAGGCTTTTAGGTGATGGTGCGCAATGGGGGTTGACGTTTTCCTATGCTGAGCAGCCTGCACCCGAAGGACTGGCGCAGGCGCTGACTATTGGCCGGGAGTTCATTGGTGATGATTCGGTCGCTCTCATTCTTGGCGATAATATTTTTTATGGTCAGGGGATGGTGCAGCAGTTGCGTATCGCTGCAGATCAGGCTCGCGGGGCAACGGTTTTCGCCTATCGCGTTCAAGAGCCGAAACATTATGGTGTTGTTGAATTCGATATGCAGGGCAAAGCAGTTTCAATTGAGGAGAAACCTGAAACCCCTAAAAGTAACTGGGCCATTACAGGACTCTATTTTTATGACAACAGTGTTGTGGATGTCGCTGCAAAGTTGCAGCCATCTGCCCGTGGCGAACTGGAAATAACGGATGTTAATAGAGCTTATCTGAAAAGGGGAGAGTTGGAAGTGGTTCAGATTGGTCGAGGTGTTGCCTGGCTCGATACCGGCACCCATGAGTCGTTAATGGATGCCGCGCGTTATGTTGAGGTGGTCGAGCGCAGGCAGGGGTTGAAGATCGGAAGCCCCGAAGAGATTGCCTGGCGTTTGGGTTATATTGATAATAATCAGTTGAAATTACTTGCAGCTGCACTTGGTAAAAGTGGCTATGGCGACTATCTGCATTCTCTGATGGAGAAATATGGATGATGTTTACACCCCGTAATATGCTAATCACCGGCGGTGCCGGTTTTATCGGCTGCAACTTTGTGCGATATATGCTGGCCAGTGATCCGGATGTGAAGATTGTAAATCTGGATCTGCTGACCTACGCGGGTTCTCTTGAAAACCTCACCAGTTTACCTGGTGAGTCACGCCATCACTTTGTGCAGGGTGATATCTGTGACCGGGAGCTGGTTGATCGACTGCTACGTGAATTTGAGATTGATACAGTCGTCCATTTCGCGGCTGAATCTCATGTGGATAATTCGATTGCAGGCCCGGAAGTTTTTGTGAAGACAAATGTTCTTGGCACCTTCACGCTGCTGGAGGCAGTGCGTCACTACTGGTTGCAGGAGAGGCAATGGGACTCGGCGGCGTGTCGATTCCATCATATCTCGACTGATGAGGTATATGGGACTCTTGAGCCATCAGATCCGGCATTTAGTGAGGCAACGGCCTATGCCCCCAATTCGCCATATTCAGCCTCCAAGGCCGGGTCAGACCATCTGGTGCGCGCCTATTTTCACACCTATGGGCTGCCTGTGACAACCAGTAACTGTTCTAATAATTATGGCCCTTATCAGCACAGTGAAAAGCTGATTCCAACCATTATTCGCAATTGCCTGAACGGCACCCCGATTCCTGTCTATGGTGATGGCTCCAATATCCGCGACTGGCTTTATGTTGAGGATCACTGCGTTGGCATCAATGCGATCATCAGCAGAGGTGTTCCCGGCGAAGTATACAATATTGGAGGTATCAATGAGTGGAGTAATATCAATATTGTGCGCATGATTTGTAGCCTTATGGACGAGGCGGCTCCGGAGAATGGGCTACATAACGATCTGATCTCATTTGTAAAAGATCGCCCCGGCCACGATTGGCGTTATGCTATTGATGCGACAAAGATGATGCAGACTCTGAATTGGACGCCTGCAGAGACGTTTGAGACAGGCATTAGAAAAGCCCTGAACTGGTATCTGGACAGGTAGGTTTGCGGAATATCCTACTAGTTAACTACATTTTTCAGGCCTTCATGATACGTCTGCTGAGATCATAAAAACATAAGCTATAATTGTGGTTTTTTATTTTATATATCATGATGTTATGCGCCTGTAATCATGTTGTTTCTAATTTTATTGGCATTTTCTATCATTGAGGTAGCGTGCAATCCTGTAGGATAATGTTTCAGGAAAGCATCCTTAAGAGAGGGTTTATCAAGCTGATGAAAATTGCCATTGCCGGAACAGGATATGTCGGACTCTCCAACGCCATGTTGCTGGCTCAGCACAACGATGTGGTTGCGCTCGATATATCAGCTGAGAAAGTTGATATGCTCAATAACGGACTCTCACCCATCGCGGATGATGAGATTGAAGATTTCCTGAGTAATAGAGCACTTCATTTCCGAGCGACTCTTGATAAACAGGTTGCCTACGCTGACGCCGATTATGTCATTATTGCAACACCTACAGATTATGACCCTGAGACTAACTGTTTCAATACCAGCTCCGTGGAATCGGTGATTCAGGATGTGCTGTCTATCAATCCGGATGCTGTGATGATTATTAAATCGACCATTCCTGTCGGTTTTACAGCCAAGGCAAGTGCCAGCTTCAATTGTAATAATCTAATTTTTTCACCCGAATTTCTTCGTGAAGGCAGGGCTCTTTATGACAATTTGTATCCTTCACGCATTGTTGTGGGCGAGCGCTCTGATCGCGCCGAGAGATTTGCTTCTCTTCTTAAACAGGGGGCAGAAAAACAGGATGTTGAGATACTCCTTACTGACTCCAGTGAGGCTGAAGCGATTAAGCTGTTTGCCAACACCTACCTGGCCATGCGTGTGGCCTATTTTAATGAGCTCGATAGTTATGCGGCCACACATGGCATGGATTCACGACAGATTATTCAGGGCGTTTGTCTAGATCCACGCATCGGTGATTTTTATAATAATCCCTCGTTCGGTTATGGCGGTTACTGCCTGCCCAAGGATACCAAACAACTGCTGGCCAACTATCAGGATGTGCCGCAAAATCTGATCAACGCCATTGTTGATGCCAACACCACACGCAAGGATTTTATTGGCGACTCCATTCTCAAACTTAAACCGAAGGTGGTAGGTGTTTATCGGCTAATCATGAAGAGCGGCTCGGATAATTTCCGTGCCTCCAGCATTCAGGGCATTATGAAGCGTATCAAGGCCAAGGGTGTTGAAGTTATAATTTATGAACCTGCCCTGTCAGATGAATATTTCTTCAATTCCGAAGTTATTGAGAGTTTGGAGCTTTTCAAACAGAGGTCGGATGTTATTGTGGCCAACAGAATCTCCGAGAACCTCAGAGATGTTGAGAGCAAGGTCTATACGCGTGATCTGTTTGGCAGCGATTAGATGGAGATTGTGCTATTTCGTGGAGAGAGGGAAGAATGAGTCATTTGAGTAAAGTTCTAATGTTTCTGCTTATCGGTGCGATCGCTGTTCCTGCCACTGTCAGTGCAGCCGCACTGGATGAACAGTTGAAGATGGCCAATTCGCTTTCAACGAAGGATCAGAAAACCTTGGCTAGAGAGGCAGGCTTTAACGGTGATAACACACGGGATACTGGTCGTGATCAGCAGGGGTCACAGCAGTCAAAACCTTCAGTTGAGCCATTTGATGTTGAACTACTGTCTGAACCAAGTTCGATTGAACGATCAATGCATGATCGATTAAATAGATTTGCCTCATTTGTCGAAAACATCAGGCAATCGCGTGATACTGATGCCAGAGAGTCGCGTGATACTGATGCCAGAGAGTCGCGTGATACTGATACCAGAGAGTCGCGTGATGCTGATACCAGAGAGTCGCGTGATGCTGATACCAGAGAGTCGCGTGATGCTGATACCAGAGAGTCGCGTGATGCTGATACCAGAGAGTCGCGTGATGCTGATACCAGAGAGTCGCGTGATGCTGATAATGAGTACATTAATATTGATGATCGCTTGCAATCAGCTTGGAAGGGAGAGCTAGAATCCCAGCCTCAGCGCAAGGTTAATTTAACTGAGAGGAAGCGTTTACAAACTGTTTGGAACGATGAGCTTAATGAAGCAATGACAAAGGTTAAGGTGAGTAATGAGCTGCTCCAGTATGGATACAACCTGTTCGCAGGAACGCCAACCACCTTTGAGCCAGCTTCAGAGATCCCCATTCCCCCAGAATACATTCTAGGACCGGGTGACGAGATTTCCGTACAACTGTATGGCAGCAGAGATGATAGCCTTGAACTGGTGGTTGACCGTGAAGGGGTGATTGAACTTCCTCCTATTGGACCACTAAGTGTAGCAGGTCAGAGCTTTATGCAGGTTAAGGCGCTGATCGCTGAAAAGATTCATCAGCATATAATTGGTGCAACGGGGTCTGTTTCTATGGGGCGACTGCGCTCTATGCGTGTGTTTGTTCTCGGTGATGTAAATAACCCCGGCTCTTATCTTGTCAGTGGTCTTTCCACGATCTCTAATGCATTGTTTGTCTCAGGTGGTATAAGTAAAAAGGGTAGTTTGCGCCATGTGGTTCTGAAACGAAGTGGTAAAAATGTGGCAGAACTTGATCTCTATGACTTTCTACTTAAAGGTGACAGCCAGCATGATGTGAGACTACAGCCCGGAGATGTCGTATTTGTCCCTCCGATTGGCCAGGTTATCGGCGTGGCTGGTGAAGTTGTAAGACCGGGTATTTATGAGTTGAAGAAGGGACGCTCCTATCGTACCAGCGATGTTTTAAAACTGGCCGGAGGAACGCTGGCTACAGCCGATGTTCGCCATGTTCAGATTGATCGGATTACGAAAGCAGGGAATAGCTCGCTGCTTGATCTGGATCTTACAGTGAAGAAAGCTGACCTTACTAAAGATGGTGATCTGATGCTTGTCTATCCTGTGCCAGGAATTAAACAGGATTTGGTACACCTAGGCGGGCATGTGAAGCGTCCTGGAGCTTTCGGATTGAAAGATGATATGCATCTTTCTGATCTTATCGCCTCAGAAGCCGATCTTCTTCCATCTGCATTCCGTGATTACCTGATTATTCAACGAGCCAATCCACTCAGTGGAGAGATAACCATTCTTCAGCCGCCTCTTGGTGAGATGTTGCACAGTGGTTTTCAGTCAGAAAACCCTCTCCTGCTTGCTGGCGATAAGATTTTTGTTCTTTCGAATAAGGCCATGCGGCAGATGGCAAGTGTAACTATCCAGGGCGCGATTCAATATGAGGGTGAGTATCCTCTTGGTAAAAACATGCGGATTGCCGATCTTCTGATGGCCGCTGGTGGTCCGAAAGAAGAGGCTTACCTAAAACAGGCCGAGCTTACCAGATATGAGGTTAATCAAGACGATGTAAGAAAAACAAAACATGTTGTGGTTAATCTGGCAGAGGCGCTGTCAGGAGATGCCAAAGCAAATGTTGTTTTGCTTCCTGATGATGTGCTGATGGTGCGCTCCATCAGCAACTGGCGACCTTCAGAGCAGGTGGAGCTGAAAGGAGAGGTGAAATTCCCTGGCGTCTATACGATTGAAAATGGGGAAACCATTGAGCAACTACTGCAGCGAGCGGGTGGATTAACGGATAGTGCTTATGTGCAGGCTGCTATTTTCACCAGAGAATCAATTAAAGAAGAGCAGAGTAAGCAGATGAAGGAGGCAGCAACTCGTCTGCAGCGCGAGATAGCCCAGATGGAAACAGCCTATAGTTCTATAAATGATCCCAAAATTCTTGCCGAAAAGCAGCGTGGGCTTTCGAGTGCTGAAAACGTACTTGAGGCTCTTCTAGACCTTAAACCGCAAGGCCGTTTGTTAATCGATATGGATAACAAAGGAAAACTAAGAGCAGGATCTACTCTCAAGCTTATTGATGGAGATACTTTACTTATTCCGAAACGTCCGGATCAGGTAATGGTTATGGGAGAGGTGTATAATCAGACGGCCATGCTTTATCGACAGAATATGGATAAAGATGATTTGATTGATCTTGCCGGAGGTATGACTGCAATGGCTGATAATTCCAGAGCGTATATTATCAGGGCCAATGGATACGTGGAGTCTGGTAGTGGGTGGCGAAGTAATAGTGAAATTTATCCCGGAGATACTGTAGTTGTACCACAAAAGTTAGAGACGTTTAATGCACTTGATAGTGCACTCGACTGGTCAAAAGTGTTGATGCAGACGGCAATATTTACGGCATCCATGGTCGCACTGGGTGTTCTCTGATGCCTGATGTAAAAATAGAACGTCCACAAAGTGACCAGCAACCTGATCAATCGACTGTTCCACCCTTAGACCCCCGATTACTTGCCGCTATGTATGGTGTGCAGGATAATGAGGGGATTGATCTGCTGGAGTATTGGAAGATGCTCTGGAGGAAAAAGTGGCTGATTATCGGCATGGTTGTTTTGGCTACAGTGCTGGCCGTTGTTTATGCGCGCAGCCTGCCAAACATTTATCGTGCAGAAGTCGTGATCACTCCCGTCGGAGAACAAGCGAATAATAGAGCATCGCTGGGAGGATTAGGAGGATTGGCTTCAATGGCCGGAATATCACTGGGAGGTGGTGGCAGTCAGGATGTGAAAGTTAATCTGGCCGTACTGACTTCACGGGGATTCCTATGGGCATTTGTTAAAGAGAACAAGCTTAAGCAGATACTATTTAAGAATCGCTGGGATGCAGAAAACCAGACATGGCGTGGTGAGAAAGGGGAACCTTCTCAATGGGCTGTATATCGAAAAATAAATAGCATGCTGTCTGTCTCCAATGATATAAAATCAGACCTTATCAGAGTTGCTGTAGAGAGTAAGGATGCGGCCCTTACAGCAATAATAGCCAATGCTGTGATAGCAAAATTGAATGCGCACTTGCGGCAACAAGCGTTAGATCGGAGCAGGGAGAAGCTGGGCTATCTAAATGCTGAACTGGGCAAAGTCAGGGTGGCTGAGATGCGGCAGGCACTGTTTGAATTGATTTCTCAGGAACAGAAAAGGGCCATGCTGGCAAGCACGCAAAAGGAATTTGCATTCAGGGTGTTGGATGCAGCGGTTGCTCCAGATTATCCATTCAAACCTAAACGCATCCGAATTGTAATGTTGGCCATGATCGCATCCGCATTCCTCACCATGATTGCTGTGTTTCTCTGGGAAGGGTGGCAAAGAGAGCGAAAAAAAGGTGCATACTCAGCGTCTGATAAATGAACATTGTGATTTTATAAGAGGGTACTAATGATTAAAAAAACTGTTGCTGTCGTCGGCTTGGGCTATGTCGGCCTGCCACTGGCTCTGGCCTTTGGTCGTTGCCTGCCGACGATAGGCTTTGATATTTCGAAGCAGAAGGTAAAAGCATATCAGGAGGGTTATGACCCGACTGGAGAGATGTCTAATGAGCTATTTGGGCGAGCCGCGATGCTTAACTATAGCACTGATGCGGCTGATATTACCCAAGCCGATTATGTCGTTGTCGCTGTGCCAACACCTGTAGATGAGGGCCATAAACCTGATCTTACACCCGTCATCCGGGCAACAGAGACGGTTGGGCGCAACCTGAAAAAGGGTGCGATTGTTATTTTCGAGTCGACTGTATATCCGGGTGTCACTGAAGAAGTGTGTGTGCCGATTCTGGAAAAAGAGTCGGGTCTGAAGTGTGGTGATAATGGCTTCAAAGTCGGTTATTCACCAGAGCGTGTGAATCCGGGTGATAAGGTGCATACGCTTGAGTCGATCGTGAAGGTTGTTTCTGGGCAGGATGATGAGACGCTTGAACAGGTTGCAAAGCTCTATGAGATGGTTGTTGAAGCTGGTGTTCACAGAGCAGCCACAATTAAGGTTGCAGAAGCTGCCAAGGTGATCGAGAATACCCAGCGCGATCTCAATATTGCCTTGATCAACGAGCTCGCCATTATCTTTGATAAGATGGGGATTGATACGATTGATGTGCTTGAGGCGGCAGGCAGTAAGTGGAACTTTCTTCCCTTCAGACCGGGTCTTGTGGGTGGCCACTGTATCGGAGTTGATCCATATTATTTGACCCATAAGGCCGAAGTGCTGGGTTATCATCCGCAGGTTATTCTGGCAGGTCGTCATATCAATGATGGTATGTCTGCTTATATCGCTCAGCAGACTGTGAAGCAGATGATTCAGTCAGGTGCCTGCATCAAAGATTCCAAGGTTATTGTGTTAGGCCTTACCTTTAAAGAAGACTGCCCGGATCTGCGTAACTCCAAGGTAGCTGATGTGGTGTCTGAGCTTGAAGAGTATGGGTGTGTCGTCAGCACACATGATCCGCTTGCTGCAACTGATGAGGCTGAACATGAATATGGCATCAGCCTAACAGCGTGGCGTGATCTGCCTGATGCAGCTGATGCTGTGGTTCTCGCTGTGGGTCACAAACAATATATGAATATGCCCCTGAGCGAACTGCTGACCAGCCTTAGACAGGGTGGGGTGGTTATCGATGTGAAGTCTGCACTGGATCGTGATGCAGTAACTGATGCCGGCTACAGCCTATGGAGATTGTAAGTTTGAAAAGAAGCAGTCAGCTGGCAGTCATCAGTTTGCAGCTAGTGAGGCGAACTTGTGCTGCAGACTGTAAACTGCCCCCTGCAGACTTGTCTTATGCCCTTTGAGAATCTGGATGTTTGGAAACGGTCAGCAAGATTGAGTGCAGGCATATACAAAGAGCTGTCTGTATTGAGAGATTTTGGTTTTAAGGATCAGATCACCCGTTCTGGTCTTTCTATACCCTTCAACAATAATGCAGGAAGCAGCATTGCACGCGTATAGCGCCCTGAAAGGGGAGGTCACACGATGTGGCGTATGAATATCGCCGAGGGGATGGAGCGATCATCCGACAAGGAAAAAGGACGTTTTCTGGATATTGCCAAAGCATCATGTGCGGAGCTGAGAACACAAACATATATTGGCATTGAGATCGGATATATTGACAACGAAGTAGGCAAGCAGTGGATCAAGGAAACAATAGAGATCAGTGCTATGCTTGTCGGGCTGATTCGGAGCGTTAAAGATAATGGGAAGTAGGCAGTTGACAGCTTGCAGTTGAAAGAAGCCATTCTGCTTACTGCCAACTGACTTCTGCCAACTTTTTACGAAGGAGTATTCGTGAGTAAAATTTTAGTGACCGGCGCTGCCGGATTTATCGGTTCACATCTGAGTATTCGCCTGCTGGAGCGTGGCGATGAAGTGGTGGGGCTGGATAACCTCAATGATTATTATGAGGTCAGTCTGAAAGAGGCGCGTTTGGCACGCTTTTCTGATCACGAGAATTTCCGTCTTATGAAGATGGATCTCTCTGATCGTGAAGGTATGGAAGCACTGTTTGCCGAAGAGAAGTTCGATAAGGTAGTGAATCTGGCTGCACAGGCTGGTGTGCGTTATTCGATAGATAACCCACACGCCTATATCGACAGCAACATTGTTGGTTTCACCAATGTTCTCGAGGGCTGCCGCCACAATCAGGTAAAACATCTGGTTTATGCTTCATCGTCTTCGGTATACGGTGCCAATGAAACCATGCCATTCTCGGTGCATGACAACGTCGATCATCCGTTGTCACTCTATGCGGCCAGTAAGAAGGCCAACGAGTTGATGGCTCATACCTATTCAAATCTGTTTGACCTGCCTACTACCGGCCTGCGTTTCTTTACCGTCTACGGCCCCTGGGGACGTCCTGATATGGCTCTCTTCCTGTTTACCAAGGCAATACTGGAAGGTAAGTCCATTGATGTATTTAACCACGGCAAAATGCGCCGTGATTTTACCTATGTCGATGATATCGTAGAAGGTGTGATCCGAGTATTGGATAATACTGCCGAGAGTAATCCAGATTGGACAGGAAAGAACCCCGATCCGGGATCGAGCAAGGTTCCCTGGAAGGTGTATAACATTGGCAATTCCAGTCCCGTTGAGTTAATGGATTATATCGGAGCGATTGAAACGGCACTGGGCATCGAAGCGAAAAAGAACTTCCTGCCTCTGCAGGATGGCGATGTTCCGGCTACCTATGCTGATGTGGATGATCTAGTACGCGATGTTGATTATCGACCAGATACTCCTGTGGTAGAGGGTGTGGCGAGATTTGTAGCCTGGTATCGAGATTATTATGGCATGTGATGGCTATATGTATGCCATTAGCAACGCACGCTAAGTCATAATAGTCTGATGAGAAGATGTATTAAACGGCTGTATGTTCGCTGGATTAGTTGGTGTGGTCTATCTGTAAATCGCAGTATATTCGGTGCTGCACTGTCAATAGCAATGATAACGCTTGTGGTAAGGGCACTTTCTGTCGGGAAAGATATGGCAGTCGCAAGTGCATTTGGTATCGGCGACTCATTAGATATATTTTTAATGGCCTGTGTCCTACCAGCTTTCGCGATCTCTGTATTTGCGGGTTCATTCTATTCTTCATTTATTCCTGTGTTGATTAGCGTTAGGGAAGAGCATGGACATGCAGCGGCGAAGAAACTGTTTTCGAGTGTCACATTGATTGCTCTAGCAGTGCTTGGTGCTGTTACGGTAATTTTTTCTGTAACTAATGAGTGGCTAATAAAAATGCTCGCAGCTGGTTTTTCCCCATCTAAATTAGAGAATACAATTAACGTATTTGACCAGATGTTGCCTTTGATTCTGATCGGTGGAATGGCACTTTTTGGCGGAGCAGTACTAAATGCACAAAAGAAATTTTCTCTGGTAGCAGTTGCGCCCATTCTGACTCCTGTTGTTATCATTCTACTGCTTTATGTTTTTGCGAATGGTAGTGGGAATCCCGAGCTATTGGTCATGGGGACGCTTAGTGGCGCTTTTTTTGAGCTTTGTATTATCGTGTGGGGGCTAAATAGAGCTGGATATGTTTGTTTACCAATATGGCATGGGCTAGACAATAACAGCAGGAAAGTGATTACCCAATATCTGCCAATGATTGGTGGGGCATTTTTGATGAGTGGCACTGTGATGGTAGATCAGGTGATGGCAGCCTGGCTAGAATCGGGGAGTGTTTCGGCTTTAAGCTTTGCCATCAAGGTGCCAGCTTTAGTAACTGGGCTGGCAGCAGCTGGTTTGGGAGCCGCGGTGTTACCATATTTGTCGCAACAAATTGCTGAAGCGGACTACCGGGGGTTGAGGGACACGCTGACTAAATATTCAAAATTAATTGTTGTCATCTCACTCCCATTGACATCGATCGGTTTGTGTTTTTCTGAACCATTGGTTGAACTCTTGTTTGAGAGAGGATCTTTTTCTCGGGAGGATACGATGCTGGTAAGTGAGGTGATGCGGTATTCACTATTACAGGTTCCATTTTATATCTTGGGAATATTGTTTGCCAGGTATGTTTCCGTAATGAGTGGAAATAGATTCTTACTATATGTGGCGATACTAAATTTATTGTTAAATGTGATTTTAAATATCATTTTAATGAGAATAATAGGGGTGGCAGGAATTGCATTGTCCACCGCTGCTGTTTACATTGTTTCAACAACTTCATTATACTGGATTGTGAAATATCAAATGAAGAAACTGGAAGATGACGGAAGAAAGTCTCTGGAAATTTGATGTAAACTGAGTCGTGGAATGTGACCAAGAAGAATAGATGTTCGGCGGCTGTGAAACAGACAGAAATGCTGTTCTAAATTTGATCGGATTAATAAAAAATAACATTTCAGCTTATCGTAATAGTCATTAAGAATAGTGTGTCTAAGTTTATGCTGAGGTTTACAAGAGTTACTGATGAATATATTTAATGCAGCAAAAATCTTAATCAAGGCCCTTCGTGGTGATGATGAGTCACGATATTATCTTGCAGAACGTTCTGCCAACTTTCTTTACCCAAAACTGCATGTTGGTGACCGTACTGAAATTTGGAGGGAGGATGCAGAGTTTCTTAAGTGGTATGAGAGATATTGCGGCTCAAATAATTATCGATCACTTGATAGGAAGTATACTATACGAGAGCTATTAAAACTTGTCGAAGGGGTAGCAGGTGATACGGTGGAGTGTGGTGCATACCAAGGTGCTACCTCATATTTAATTTGCCAGCATGCTGAAAGTTTCAGTAAAATGCATTGCTTGTTTGACTCATTTGAAGGGTTAAGCTCACCGGGTGAGAATGATGGTTCATATTGGCAGGCGGCTGATCTTATTTCTCCGGAAGCTGCATGTCGGGAAACTTTACAATCATTCTCAAATGTTATGTATTACAAGGGCTGGATACCTGATAAATTTGGTGAAGTAAAGAGTGGTTCATTCTCATTTTTACATATTGATGTCGATCTATATCAGCCTACATTAGATGCATTAGAGTTTTTCTATCCCCGTATGGCGAGTGGTGGGGTGATTGTATGTGATGATTATGGTTTTGGGACCTGCCCAGGGACTAAGCTTGCTATGGATGAGTATTTTGGTGGCAAGGAGAAAATATTGTCATTAACAACAGGTCAAGGGGTTGTGATTAAGCTATGAATAAAATCAATCAGGAAAAAATCTGGGAGCATTTCCAGACTGATGAGTTGAATGTTTTTTCTGGAGCGCATCCACGGCTTTCATTTCTAGCTAAGCAAGTAGCTAAAGGCGCGCGCGTGTTGAATATTGGTGTGGGGGATGGCTTTCTTGAATCTCAAGTCTTAAATCATGGTGCTGAGGCTTATTCTCTTGATCCCTCAGAGAATACGATCAAGAAATTAGCGGCTCATTTGGGTGATGCAGATGGAGAGCATTTTAAGGCTGGTTATGTCGAGTCTATCCCTTTCCCCGATAGTTTTTTCGATGTGGTTATTATGTCCGAAGTATTAGAACACTTAAGTGACAAGTCGTTGTCTGAAGCGCTTCAGGAGGTGCATCGAGTTTTAAAACCTGGAGGGAAGTTTATCGGGACTGTTCCGGCAGATGAAGATTTATCTGAGAACTCTATTCTTTGCCCCTGCTGCGAGGCAAGATTTCATCGATGGGGGCATGAGCAAAGTTTTTCAAAGCAGCGTTTTGTCGAAGTGCTGGAGAATAATTTTGTGAACGTGGTTGTTCGACGGGCATATTTTGTTAATTGGAAGCAGTGTAGCTGGAAAGGAAAGATTGTCGCCTTTGCAAAGCTATCTGTGTGTGTACTGGGGAACGGCGGCGCAGGTGAGAATTGGCAGTTTTCTGTAAGGAAAGGGGAGCATTAATGGGGCACAGAAAAGAGGTTGAAAGCGGCGATCGTTTTGAATTTGGTGCCAACTGGGCACTGTTTCTGAAGGAGTTGAATGAAGATCGTATTTTAATGGCCGTAGATTCTTTGAAGCGCATGTTGGATGTGGAGACCCTGGAAGGGAAAACATTTCTCGATATTGGCTCAGGGAGTGGATTGTTTAGCTTGGCAGCACGTCAATTGGGGGCAAAGGTTCACTCTATAGACTTCGATCCTCAATCTGTTGCCTGTACTCGGAAACTACGAGAACGTTTCTTTGCTAATGACAGTCAATGGGTGGTCGAGGAAGGCTCTGTACTAGATGAAAATCACCTGCGAGGACTTGGTCAGTATGATGTTGTCTACTCTTGGGGGGTTCTTCACCATACTGGAAAGATGTGGCAAGCACTGGAAAATGCAGGTTCAATGGTATCTGGTGGGGGGACTTTATTTGTCTCTATTTACAATGATCAGGGAGGTATTAGTCGCCGTTGGTTGTTGGCGAAACGTGCATATAACTCATTACCTAAAGGTTTTCGCTGGTTGGTGTGGTTACCATCACTTCTCAAAGTGTGGGGGCCACAAGTGATCCGAGATGTTATAAATCAAGGGAACCCATTCCACTCCTGGATACACTATGCGGAATCTGGAGCTCGAGGAATGTCAGCATTTCGAGATTTGATTGATTGGGTTGGGGGCTTGCCATTTGAGGTGGCCAAACCAGAAGAAATTTTTGCTTTTTACCATGAACGGGGATTTATGCTGGAACGCATGATTACTTGTGGTGGAGGACTAGGGTGCAATGAGTTTGTTTTCACAAATAAGTCAGACAAATTTTAATATAGTTTTCGTTATTGATAGCTTGGAACTTGGAGGGGCGGAACATCAACTGGTGATGCTTGCTGAAGGGTTGAATAAACGAGGGTATCACTGTGAAGTCTTCGCTTTGCGTGCTGAAGGGAAGTTTCGTGAGGTGTTGGAGTCACTCGGGATCCCTGTGCGAAATGGCAGACTTTCACAAGGGAAAGATAGACATGCATTACTTCGTGGTGTCTGGACCTTGTGGCGATCTATCAATGAAAATCGTCCCTGTATTGTTCATACATATCTACCTTTATCTAATTTTATAGGCTCTGTTGTAGCTAGATTGGCCGGGGCTTCCGTGGTAATTACCAGTCGTCGAGATTTAGGGAAACATCAGGAACGAGAATCACGTTGGAAATACTTTGATCGTATTAGTAATGCGCTAAGTAACATAGTTACTGTAAACTCCCAGATGGTGGGTGACGATACAATAAAACGCGATGGTGTTGATAAAAAGAAAATCGTTTGTATTCATAACGGACTGAATTCATCACAGTTTGATTTTACGGATGAAACACGTCAGTTGATGCGCTCAAAATTTGGTTTGTCTTCATCGGAGTTTGCTTGGGTTAAGGTTGCAAACTTGGCTGAACGCAAAGGACATATCGACTTACTTAAGGCATTTTCAACAATATCCCATAATCATGCTGCTCGTCTTTTTCTGGTTGGAGAAGACAGGGGTGCACAGCACGAAATCGAAATGATGGTGAATAATTTGGGGCTTGAAGAACAGGTCGTTATTCTTGGTGGCTGTAGTAATATTCCTGATATTTTGTCAGCAATGGATGGTTATGTGATGGCATCTCATAGCGAAGGGTTTTCAAATGCTATTCTTGAGGCAATGGCAGCCGGTTTGCCTATAGTTGCGACAACGGTGGGGGGAAACGCTGAGGCGTTGCAGAATGGCAAGGCAGGTTTATTGGTTCCCCCCTATGATCCGGTTGCGCTTAGTAAAGCTATGCAGGAGGCAATGAACAATCAGGAGTTACGAGAGACTGTATCAGCCGTTGCAAAGCAATCTTCTCGCGAGAAATTTAGCGTGGATGCAATGGTCACAGCTTACCTTGAACTTTACCATCGTGAGTTAGGCCGCTGATGTTCGGGGTATTGTTTGCTGGTGGTTTTAAGATATTAACTATTATAAGTGAATCATCTCGCTTGTTTAATATTATGAGGTTATGAATGAGTAGACTCGGAAGTATTTATGCCAGCGTATATAATAGTCTGTGTGGTGTTCATCCAAGATTATATCCATGGCATTTTCAGTGGTTGGCAGCAAAATATATATATGCCGATTTAAAAGAAACTCTACCTAGTTTTCATGGTAAAGTTCTGGATGTGGGGTGTGGAGATAAGCCCTATCAAATATGGTTGTCAGAAAATGTTCAGCACATTGGAATTGATGTTTATGAAGGGGAGTTCGTCGACCATATTGTCAAGCATGATGAGGCATGGCCGATTGAGACGGCAAGCATGGAAAATGTGATCTGCACTCAGGTTCTTGAACATGTTCAAGATGTTGATGAAGTACTTAATGAAATTTACCGTGTACTTGTGCCGGGAGGCGAGGTGTTAATCACTGCTCCATTCATATATCAGGAGCATGGGGCGCCAAATGATTTTCGACGTTTTTCCTATTATGGCGTTTTGTCTCTGCTGTCGAATCGCTTCGAAGTCATACAAGTAAATAAACAGGGTGGAATTGGCAGTACGCTTGGCCTTTTGCTACTGAGTTGGATGGAAACTGAAAGCAACATGAACTTTCCATTGAAAATACTCAAGGGTATGTTTTTCCCTGTGTGGCTACTGTTTTCTGCAATCGTCAATATTGTAGCAATCTTTATGGATAAAATTGATGTGACCGATTGTTATTATAACAATGTTTCCATTCTTGCTAGAAAAAAATGAGCATAAAAAAACTATTGGTACTGGATACGTCATTTGCATTAGAGGCAATACGTAATCGCGGTTTGCAAGAATCAGTTACGTGTAGAGATCTGGATGGTTATTTTGAACATGTATGGTCTGTACATCCTTTTGCTTCATTGGTATCAGACCCAAATTCAGTGAAATGGTCGGGTTTTGCGGAATTCCATCGATTAACTGAGAGACATACATTCATCGATGGAAAGATGGGGCGTTTTTCATGGCTAGAATGGCTACCAAAGTTAAATTTTTTACTAGGTCAAATTGCTCTAATTACTCGTTTGATATATCTGATAAAACGAGAAAATATTAGTGTAGTGCGGGCAGCAGATCCGTTATACAATGGATTGATTGGGCTTATTATTTCTAAATTGACAGGCGTGCCACTATTGGTGCGTGTCGGTGCGAATCACGACAAATCATTCGAAACGACTGGAACCCCAATGATGCCTCGTCTTTTCCCATCACGCCGAATTGAAAAAGCAGTAGGTCGGTTTGTACTGGAGAGGGCAGAGTGTGTTGCTGGTGCTAATCAGGACAACCTCGATTTTGCTATCGCAAATGGTGCCCATCTTGAACGAACGACACTGTTCCGCTATGGCAATCTCATTGACCGATTACATTTCACTGACCTTGATTGCCGCTCAGAAATGACTGGCTGGCTGGAAGAGAATAATATCGCGCCGAAAAAATTCCTGATGTTTGTCGGACGACTTGAACCAGTAAAACACCCTGATGATCCTATCAAAGTGTTGGCTGAACTAAAGAGACGAGGACATGAGGTTAAGTTGTTAATGGTTGGCGACGGCCAGCTTAGAGATCAACTGTCTGATCTTGCAACTAACCTTGGTATTAGTGATCAGGTTGTTTTTTGCGGCAACCAGAATCAGGGATTCCTGGCCTCAATGTATCCTCTTGCGGCAGTCGTGCTCTCGCCTCACACTGGTCGAGCTCTTGCTGAGGCGGCTTTAGCCGGAGCAAAAATCGTAGCTTATGATGTAGACTGGCAAGGAGAGATGGTTGAATCCGGGATAACCGGAGAACTGGTTGCGCACATGGACTGGATGCAGATGGCGGATGCTGCTAATAGAATCCTGAATGATTCTATTTATGCGCATCGCATTGGTTCAGGTGCACGTGATCGTGCATTAGAGATGATGGACCCTGACTTGCTTGATGAGCATGAACGTGCGACTTACACTAGACTATTGAATGATGTTTCTTTGGAGAAGCTGTGACAGCAACATGGATAGATAGAGCGGCTGATCGGCAAATAATTATCGTCATATCCTTTTTGCTATTTTGGGATGTTATTATTAACACTATTTTATATTTGTTGAAGTTCACCTCAATCAATACTGTTAAATTCAGAATACCGGTGGGGGACACCTAATGTGCGGTCTAGTGGGGCTGTTGAGTAATGCAGGACTAGGGAGAGAGGAAGGCACAGCCCTGCTCAGACGTATGGCTGATACTATCGTACATCGCGGTCCCGATGATGTTGGATGTTGGTCTGATGCTAATCAGTACATCGGCCTTGCTCATCGACGCCTGTCGGTAGTGGATCTGTCACCGGCGGGTCATCAACCCATGGAGTCGGCCCAGAGTCGATTTGTCATAGCCTTCAATGGCGAGATTTATAATCACCTTGAAATCAGAAGTCAGTTGGAAAAAGAAAGTTTACAGTCGGCAGTCTGCAGCCCCCCAGGGGAGTCTCTCTTGCCTGCCGGTAATTCACCTTCTCGGCAGTCAGAGGTTTCAAGCGATCAATCCTCAATTACTAGTTCCCAATCACCGTATAATTGGCGCGGCCATTCGGATACCGAAACCTTGCTTGCTGGGTTAGAGGCTTGGGGAATTCAAGCTACGATTGAACGGGCTATTGGCATGTTTGCCGTAGCTGTGTGGGACAGAGAGACCAATACATTGACCCTTGCGAGAGATCGTGTTGGTGAAAAACCACTCTACTATGGTTGGCAGGGCGATACATTCCTGTTTGGGTCTGAGTTAAAGGCGTTACGTGCCCATCCCGCTTTTCAAGCTGAAGTTGACCGCGATGCTTTGTGTCTGTTGCTTCGGCATAACTATATTCCTACACCTTATTCAATATACAAGGGCATTGCCAAGCTGACACCAGGCTGCTTATTGACCGTTAGTTTACAGCAACGTGAACCCGAGCTGGTACAGTATTGGTCTGGTGTCCAGGTAGCTGAATCCGGCGTTGCCAATGCCTTTACGGGTAGTGCTGATGAGGCCGTGAATGAGTTAGAGCTCTTGCTGAAGGATGCAGTACATCAGCAGATGATGGCGGATGTGCCACTGGGAGCATTCTTGTCGGGTGGGGTGGACTCTTCCGTAATCGTTGCATTAATGCAGGCGCAGTCAGTGAAACCTGTGAAGACATTTGCCATTGGCTTTGAAGAAAAAGGTTACAATGAGGCTGTGTACGCCAAAGCAGTGGCGCAACATTTGGGTACAGATCATACCGAACTGTACGTTACGCATGAACATGCCATGGAAGTCATTCCACATTTGCCGGCATTATATGATGAACCGTTTTCTGACTCTTCCAGTATTCCTACTTTTCTGGTTTCTCAGTTGGCCAGAGAGCATGTAACGGTGTCACTTTCTGGCGATGCGGGGGACGAACTATTTTGTGGTTATGATCGTTATCGTATGACTTCCAAGTGGGGGAGTCGGCTGGAGATGATACCCGGCCCGCTGCGAAAACTGATGGCGCGAGGGATAACAAGCATCTCTCCTCAGGTTTGGGATAACCTTGCAGAGAAAATGCCTGGATATATACGAAGTGCACATATCGGAAATAAATTGCACAAAGGTGCGATGTTGATGAATGGATCTGAAGATGAGATCTATCATGCTCTGGTGTCGCATTGGGATGATCCAGCTTCAGTGGTGATTGGAGGAGATGAGCCAGCTACATTGCTCACCGGCAATGCCCCTGAGTTGCATGGATTGAATCTGATTCAGCGGATGATGGCATTGGATATGCTCACATATCTACCAGATGATATTCTGGTGAAAGTGGATCGGGCTGCAATGGGGGTATCATTGGAATCCAGGATGCCATTTCTGGATCACCGTCTAGTGGAGTTTGCATGGCGCTTGCCACAATCGATGAAATTGCGCGACGGCCAGACCAAGTGGGCACTACGGCAGGTTCTCTACCGGCATGTGCCAAAAGAGTTGATTGAGCGACCGAAAATGGGCTTTGGTATACCATTGGGAGATTGGCTGCGGGGGCCGTTGCGCGACTGGGCTGAGTCGCTTCTGGATGAAGCTCGATTGCAACGAGAAGGATTTTTTCATCAGGCACCGATACGAGAAAAGTGGGACGAACATTTAACAGGACAACGTGATTGGTCAGGTCATTTGTGGGATGTACTTATGTTTCAGGCATGGCTTGAGGAGAACCAGTGACTATTGCATTGTTATTACCGAGGGAACAAATTGTTTTTATTTAAAAATGAATCCGATCTTGAATGGAATGTTAGAACTCATAACAAGATTGCAAAAAAATATGAGCGAATTCATGGAGAGATATACAACAGCCATGAGCAATCTCGACTTAGAAATGCGTTGAAAGAGGCAATATCAGATATTAATACTGGGTGTGAATCTAAGCTGGTGCTTGATTTCGGCTGTGGGGCAGGGAACCTGACTGGACACCTTACCTTTCTTGGTTGCGAAGTTGTTGCATGTGATGTTTCTCAAGGCTTTTTAGATCTGCTGGCTTCCAGGAGCTATACTACAAATGTAGAAACAGCAAAGTTGAATGGCGTTGATCTTTCAAATATTCCAAGTGATAGTGTAGATATGGTGGCTACATATTCCGTGTTGCATCATGTGCCTGATTACCTTGGCATCCTTACAGAGTTTATGAGGGTGCTTAAGCCTGGCGGTGTAGTGTTCATAGATCATGAACCATCAGATGAGTTTTGGCTTAAGGGTCATGCTTACCTGGATTTTGAGCAGGAAATGAAGCAGAACACCAGACTGGATTTGAAAAAATATTTTATCCCGACAAACTATTACGATTGGCTTATCAGGCGCTTCGTTAATCCCAGATATCATAGGGAGGGTGATATTCATGTGTTTGATGATGATCATGTCGAATGGAGTAAAGTTACTAGCGCTTTAGTTAAAGCCGGTGGGGAAGTTGTATTTGAAGCGGACTACCTTCTATATAGACGAAATTACGACATTTTGATATACAATAAACATAAGGACAAAACTACCGATATGCACCTGCTTGTAGTTAAAAAGCTGTAATGATGGATGGAATGATAAGAGTCCGCATAAATGAAATGATTCTCGTTCAAAAACTCTTGATGCGCCATACATCCCTTAGTCAACATGATTACCAATAAAACTCTCATAATTTATTATGGTGGTTTTTTGTGTAAAACTGGCGGGGCCTTTTTTCATGCCAGAAACATAGAGCGTGAACTTACTCAGATAGGATGGCGAGTTGAAATCATCACATTGGATAACCTTCCTGTAATCTTCAGGTATCTTCCCCATTTGTTAGAAAAACTTGTAAACTGGCTATATGCGCCGCTAGGTTTTTTGTATAAAGCTTATGTTACCAAGCTCTTGTATAAACTTTTCTTTGATAAGAAAGCCGATGTACGGGTATTTGAAGACATCTATTTATCATGGGACTCGGATATTCCATCGGTATCCGTACTCCATGCAGTTTGGAGCGATAATATTCAGGCCTATACTGTTTCTGAAGCCAAGCAGCAGCGGTTTCGCAACCATGAAGCAAAAATAATCAACAAAATAGGCCATCCTGTTGTGACTGTTTCATACCCATACCGGGACTACATAGTGAATGAGCATTTCAAGGGCATGCTAACAAAAAAAATAGACGTTATTGAACTTGGAGTAGATCAGGCAAAGTTTTCAGGCTCAAATGATGCTCGACGATTGAAAAAATCGATAGTGTATTGTGGCACACTGGAAGCAAGAAAAAATCTTTTCTTTTTGCTGGATCTATTTAAGGCAATATACGAAGAAGACTCTGAGTATAGTTTAACTATTATTGGGGATGGCCCTGACAGGGGAAGAATGGAAGCCTATGCCAATGGAAATAATTTGCCAGTCAGGTTCCTTGGGAGATTAGATAATGACAACGTTCTTCCTGAGTTGTATCAACATGAAATATATATGCATACATCAGTGAAAGAATCATTTTCATACTCTTTGCTTGAAGCAAAGATGGCTGGCCTTAAAACTTGTGCTTATGCTAAGCTGCAAATACCAGCCGAATTTATTGATCTGGGCTTTGATACATTTGATGTGGAAGAGTGGAGTCGAGGAATTTTGAATATACGCCCAGAACTCTGCGAGTTTGATGGTAGTAAATACACAGCTGAAAGGATGACCATGTCCACGTTGAATTTAATCCAATGTAAAGTGATTTAATATGAAGAAAATCCTTTCAGTTTTTGGCACACGGCCTGAGGCCATAAAAATGGCACCGGTAGTTGCTGAGCTAAAGAAATGTCCACAACATTTTGATAGCAGGGTATGTGTAACAGCTCAACACCGTCAAATGTTAGATCAAGTGCTGGATCTTTTTGAGATCGTTCCTGAATATGATCTGAACATTATGCAGCCAGGGCAGTCTCTAACTGATGTTACTTGCAATGTGCTTAAAGGGCTGGAGCCGGTTTTAAAGGAGTTTTGTCCTGACATTGTTTTGGTTCATGGTGACACGACTACAGCGATGGCTACAAGTTTAGCTTCATATTATCAGAAGATTGCGGTTGGCCATGTAGAAGCAGGGCTTCGCACCGGCGATATCTACTCTCCATGGCCAGAGGAGATGAATCGCCATATAGCGGGTGTAATTAGCCGCTATCATTTTTCGCCAACGGAACAGTCCAGACAGAACCTGTTGAATGAAGGTGTTGAAGATAGATCAATTGTAGTCACAGGGAATACTGTAATTGATGCCCTGTTAGGTGTTGTCGATAAGCTGTACTCAAACAGCGAACTGCAGCAGGAGATGGCTGAACGCTTCTGTTTCCTTAATAAAGACAAACGCATGATTTTAGTGACTGGACATCGCCGAGAGAACTTTGGTGCTGGATTCGAGCAGATATGTCATGCTCTTAAAACAGTTACTGAAACTTTTGATGATGTTGAAATTGTTTATCCGGTACACCTGAACCCGAATGTTCAGCAGCCTGTGAATCGGATTTTAGCAGGAACGGACAGAATACACCTGATTGAACCACAGGATTACCTTCCTTTTGTTTATCTGATGAGTCGCGCACACCTGATTATCACTGACTCAGGAGGGGTGCAGGAAGAGGCACCATCACTGGGCAAACCTGTTTTGGTTATTAGAGACACTACAGAGCGCCCTGAGGCGTTAGATGCTGGAACAGTCAGGCTTGTGGGTAAGAACTCTGATCGGATTGTTTCAGAGGTCTCTAATCTGCTTGGGGATGGGGTTGCTTATGAAAAGATGAGTAAGTCTCATAACCCTTATGGGGATGGAAAAGCAGCGGTTCGAATAGTTGAAAGGTTAATGCAAATAGATTAATAAGTATTTGTAACTGTGAAAGGTTCAAAGATAATTGCATTTTTTTGGGGGGAGCATGAAAAAGTTATTTCAGAATGGATTGCTATTCTTTTTTTCGATAGCTGTAGCAATTTTGTTGGCTGAAGCAGTTTGTCGAATCATTCCTCTGTCGAATGATTCAGACCCTACCTATAAATTGGCGCATGAAGTTTTGCCCTTTGTCATGAAGCCTAATTCAGAATCAATATCCATTCACGGACATGTACTTAAGATTAACAGCCATGGCTTGCGTGATTTTGAGTATTCGTATGAAAAGGAAAAAGGAGTCTTTAGAATTCTGGTGCTGGGCGATTCAGTAACTTTTGCATTTGGCAATGATATGGAGGCTGGGTATTCAAAAGTATTAGAACGCCAACTCAATGAAATTGTAGAAAAAAAATATAGTAAGGTAGAAGTTATTAATGCTGCCCATAATGGCTATAATACCTTTGATGAGTATAACTACCTGCGACTCTATGGATTAAAGTACTCTCCCGACTTGTTGGTTGTAGGCGTGACATATGCAGACTTCACCACTCAAAGTATGAATATAATAATAAAGGATGGCGTGGATTCCAGGCCCGGCTCATTTTGGTTGAATATTCCTACATGGGTGAAAAAGACACTCAGACAATCACACTTATATATAGCAATAGGCTGGGTTCGAGCTAACAGAGGTTTTTCTATTAAGGATCCAACAGCTCATCCTGTGCCAAGTGAAAACAATGAAACGCTTATAAAAACAAAAGATAATTTTGATAAAATCACAGCATTGGCAAGCAAGGAAAAAATACCCCTCTATTTTATTTCTATACCAGGTAGAGGTGAGGTTCTTCTGAAGTCCTATTTGCATCCGCAATTTATTCAACATCTCAGGACTCTGGAAAATGAAGGTAAGGGTTATTTCATTGATTCGCTAGATGGATTTACTAGCCATTCTGATAGACTAGATGATTTATATGCATTAAAAGATTCAAGTCACCCTAGTGCAGAGGGGCACCAGATTCTTGGCAACTATCTATTCAAGCGAATTTCTCCTATTGTAAGTAAATGACTGACAATAGGATTTCGATAAAAAGGGTTGTATTATCACTTATGCTTTAAGTGATTGGATCATTTGAATTCGTCGAGTAATTAAAATAAATATTAGGATTTAATAAATGTCATCTAACAAGCCGAAATCGTCTTACAACAGTATGTTGTTATCTACCATAGTCTTTATTATATCGATTGCGGTTGCCCTATTGATTGGTGAAGGATTTGTGCGCGCAAAAAATGCATCAATGAAAAGCTATGATATCGAAATGTGGAAGTATGCAAAAGAACTAAAGCAAAGTAGCGATAACCCGATTTTAGGCCATGAACATGTGCCAAACTCTGAAGCTGTGCTGCAGTCGGTATCTATCCGTATAAATAAGGAAGGGATGCGAGGAGAAAACATATCAAGCATCAAAGAGGGGCGTCGCGTACTTTTTATTGGAAGTTCTATCACCCTAGGCTGGGGGGTTAAGGAAGTGGATGTATTAACATCTGTGATCCAAGACATGGCAAAACAGAGCGGCCAACAGATGGAGGTTTTGAATGCAGGTATTGGGAATTACAATACTGTCAGATATGTCGAACTGTTTTTAACGAAACTCGCCCATCTAAATCCAGATGATATTGTAATACAGTATTTTGTTAATGATGCTGAAAGCCTCGAAGCTGGTGGTGGCAACTGGTTTCTACGCAATAGCCAACTTGCGGTAACCTTATGGATTGCACTGAATCGTACTTTCAACAGCTCCGGTGAAAAGGGACTATTGCAGCACTATAAAAAAGTTTATGATCATGAGACGGCAGGGTATCGTGAAATGCAGTCATCACTAAGAGATCTGGCTGATTATGCCAAGAAACACGATATACGACTGCATCTCGCTATGACACCAGATATACACAATTTGGTGGACTATCCATTTACCTTTATTCACCATGAGATCGAAAAAATATCTAACGAACTAGGTATCCATTATATTGACCTGCTTCCGGTACTATCTGGTTATGATGGGAAGTCACTATGGGCTATGCCTGGAGACCCACACCCCAATGCTCTGGGGCATAAGTTGATGGCTGAAAGTATTTATAAGCAATTGTGATTTTTATCAAAGTGTTTTGTAGGAAAGTCTAAGTTATGCTCTTCAGTTCTATTGAATTTCTTATGTTTTTCGCCGTTTATTTTATTATATTTAGACTGCTTCCTTCGCGATTTTTAATTACATTGATAATCATCGGGAGTCTTATTTTTTATGGATGGTGGAACCCTCTGCTTATTTGGGTTCCTGCAGTGCTCTGCACTATCGCTTTCTTTGGCACTAATTGGATGGAGAAAACTCCAGATGGCCGTGCTAAAAAGTTCCGATTGGTTAGTGTTATTTTAGTTCTTTTTATTCCATTAGTTGTCTTTAAATACACTAATTTTGTTTTTAATGAAATGATGGCACCAATTTTTGCACTGGATGATGTTGATCTTAAATTTGTACTACCGCTTGGTATTTCATTCATCACTTTCACTATGATTTCTTATGTTTCTGATGTTTATTCTAAACGTTTCCCTATTGAGAAAAAATATACGGAACTTGTTGCTTACACACTATTTTTCCCTCAACTAATCGCTGGTCCTATTCTTCGACCAGCAGAGTTGATTCCTCAGTTGATTCGAGGTCACCAAAAAAAGATTTCCTCTATAGGTCTGGGCGTGACGATCTTTACAGTTGGTTTGATAAAAAAAGTTATTTTTGCAGATGGTATTGCAAGCAGTATAAATCCAATTTTCGCAAATCCGTTGGGATATTCCCTTCTGGAGTACTGGCTAGCCATTGTTGGTTTTGCGATGCAAATTTACTGCGACTTTAGTGGCTACACTGATATGGCAATTGGTTTGGCTGTGATCCTAGGTATTAAGCTACCAATGAATTTTAATCAACCCTATATGGCGATTAATCTTCAGGACTTCTGGCAACGTTGGCATATGACCTTATCTAGATGGTTACGTGATTATTTATATATACCTCTTGGTGGTAGCCGATGTTCAAAGCCTCGTCATTTAACAAACATCCTTGTTACCATGATTTTGGGCGGGCTTTGGCATGGAGCAAATTGGACCTTCATTATCTGGGGTGCACTACATGGTGTTGCCATTGCCATTAACCATGCTATAGGATTTTTCCCATTAACTCAGAAGCTTTCGAACTACACCCCGAAAACAATCAAACGAATACTAACATTGGCATTCATTCTTTTTGCCTGGGTCTTTTTTAGGGCTGAAGATGCTGAAGGGGCAATGACTATAATCAGTGGGTCGCTATTTTCTGTGGTTGATGCTCCATCATTTTTTTCAGATTATGCTTTTGAATTACTCCTGATCGGGGTCTTTGTATTGCTGCATCGTTATGATACGCAGGCGTATGTTCGATTGGCATATAGAAAAATGAACAAACTATTTCTTACCGTAACAATCGTATTCTTTTGGCTTATTGTGGTCGCAGCTTCAACGGGCAGTTCACAGGAGTTTATTTATTTCGACTTTTAGAGTCTACCTATTGTGTGGCATTGAGCATCTCTTGGATTGCCAATCCAATGAAAGGTGTGGAGTAAAACCCTTCACTAATATTGCGCGTATGACTTTATGAGAACGGTGTATTATTTTGACAGTATATGAGATGATTTGAACAGATTGATATGTAATGAAAACAAACATAAAAAAAATCATATGATCGTTGTCATGATTCAGTATGATTTGATAGTAACATAAGTTTTTTTGGAAGGTGTTAAGTCAAATGGTTATTTTGGGAATCTCTGCTTTTTACCATGATAGTGCTGCCGCATTGGTATGCGATGGGGATATCGTCGCCGCAGTGCAGGAAGAACGATTCACGCGCAAAAAACATGATGCGGGCTTTCCCTCTCATGCCATTTCCTACTGCCTGGATGAGGCCGGGATTACCCTGACCGATGTTGATCATGTTGTATTTTATGACAAGCCGCTGGTTAAATTTGAACGCCTTCTGGAAACCTACCTAGCTTATGCTCCCAGTGGCTTCCGCTCATTCCTCTCCGCCATGCCTGTCTGGTTAAAGGAAAAGCTATATCTCAAATCGGTATTGAAAAAAGAGCTAGCTGCTCTGGGCGAATGTAAAACAAGTGATCTACCTCAACTGCTGTTTACTGAACATCATCAGTCTCATGCGGCCTCGGCATTTTTTCCGAGCCCTTTCCAAAAAGCGGCTGTGATGTGTCTGGATGGTGTTGGGGAGTGGGCATCCAGTTCTGTTTGGCTCGGTGATGGTAATACATTGACGCCGCAGTGGGAGATGGACTTTCCGCATTCGCTGGGTCTGCTTTATTCGGCGTTTACTTATTACACCGGCTTCAAGGTCAATTCTGGTGAATACAAACTGATGGGGCTGGCCCCTTACGGTCAACCTGTTTATGTCGACCTGATTCTGGATAACCTCATGGATCTGAAAGAGGACGGTACGTTCCGGTTGGATATGTCTTATTTCAATTATGCCACAGGTCTTACCATGACAAACAGTAAATTTGATGCGTTGTTCGATGGTCCTGCTAGAAAATCTGAAACTGATCTGGGGCAGCGTGAGATGGATATTGCCGCTTCCATCCAGAAAGTGACCGAAGAGATTGTTCTCCGTCTGGGTAAAACCGTTAAAAAAGAGCTGGGGACCGATTATCTCTGTCTGGCAGGTGGAGTGGCACTAAACTGCGTGAGTAATGGTGAATTGTTACGTTCTGGTGTGTTTGATGATATCTGGATTCAGCCAGCAGCAGGTGATGCCGGTGGTGCTCTTGGGGCTGCATTGTCGGTCTGGTATGAGTATCTTGATAACCCTCGCACGGCCAACCCCGAAGACAGCATGAAGGGTTCCTACCTGGGGTGCCGTTACTCCGATGATGAGATTGAGGCCTACCTGAAATCAGTGAATGCATCATACCAGCGCTTGGATGAAAACTCATTGATGACACAGCTGGCAGAGATTCTTGATGACGGGAATGTTATAGGTTGGATGCAGGGCCGTATGGAGTTCGGACCTCGAGCACTTGGTTCACGATCCATTATCGGTGATCCACGCAATACTAAAATGCAGTCAGTAATGAACCTGAAGATCAAATACCGGGAGTCATTTCGACCATTTGCTCCGATTGTTCGCGCTGATCGGGTTGGCGATTACTTTAAACATGATGGCAAGAGCCCGTATATGTTAATTGTCGCTCCGGTAAGAGATGAGATTCGCCTGCCAATGACAGATGAGCAGAAAAATTTATTTGGCATTGAACAGCTGAATGTACCACGATCAGAGCTACCAGCAATTACCCATGTGGATTACTCTGCACGTCTTCAGACAGTCCATGAGGAGACTAATCCGCAACTTCACCAGCTTCTTAATGAATTTGATAAGCGCACTGGTTGTGCTGTTCTGGTTAATACCTCATTTAATGTCCGCGGTGAGCCAATTGTGAATACCCCTGAAGACGCTTATCGTTGCTTCATGCGTACTGAAATGGACTATCTGGTTATTGAGAACTATCTACTTGCCAAGCCAGATCAGCCGGAGTGGGAAAACAGTGATGACTGGAAGGATGAGTTCGAGCTGGACTGATAAACTGGGCATCCATTTTTATTTACAGACGTTTTTATATTAGGAGCGATTATGTCACATCACGAAATTCCTGAACTCGATACCAAGGGGTTACGCCAGTTTGGTTTGATGCTTGGCGCTATTCTGGCAGTTATCTTCGGATTACTTTTGCCCTGGGCATGGGAGTGGGAGAATCTACCTAACCTGCAGTGGATTGGCACCGGAGTGATTGTTATCGCCTGGGCTTTGATAGCTCCTGATTCGATGCGTGGCCTGTACAATGGCTGGATGCGAGTTGCCTTGGTCATTGGTCATGTTATCAACTCTATTATCCTGGCAATAGTATATTTTATCGTGATTACCCCGATGGGGATTGTTATGCGTTTAATGGGTAAAGACCCTATGCGTCGGACTTTGGATAAAACTATAGCTAGTTACCGGGTGATCAGTAAAGTTGCTGACAGAAATCATGTGGAGAGGCCATATTAATGCTGGATTTATTAAAAGATTTGTGGGGTTTCATGAAGGAACGCAAAAAATTCTGGCTAGCTCCGATTATTATCGTGTTGCTATTGTTGGGCGTTCTGGTGGTTTTTGCGCAAGGATCCGCTGTGGCTCCATTTATATACACACTGTTTTAATTTAATGATGTGAGAGAGCTGTTTTTGTGAGTTTTCTACAAGTCATGCATATGTTTCATGCATATATAGACCAATCTTAGTCCAAACAAAAAGTGAGATAGTTTATTGAAAACGTTTAAACAAATGGTAATTAATACCTGTCTCATAGGCATGTCGTGTTTATTCGCTCTAGCTGTAGTGGAGGCATATCTGCGCGTAACAGATTTTTCCATGCCAAGTTTGTATCATTTTTCTCCCGATCATTCCGGGGCAATGCATAGACCAAATGCACATGGCTGGCATAGGAGCGAAGGAATAACTTATATTAGAATAAACAGTGCAGGTTTAAGGGATAGAGAGCATTCAATCTTAAAAGCAGATAATACATATAGAATTGCCATTATCGGAGATTCTTATGCTGAGGCGCTACAAGTAGAAATTGAGGAAACATTTTGGTCAAAATTGGAATCTCTTCTGCAACAAAACTCATTTGCAGATGGAAAGAAAATTGAAGTCATTAACTTTGGTGTATCCGGTTATGGAACTGCCGACGAATTGCTCGCGTTGCAGTCCCGTGTATGGTCATACTCTCCAGATATGGTGTTGTTAGCCTTTCTTACGGGAAATGACATTCGAAACAATTCAAAGGCATTAGAACCAAGGCAAGATAAACCATTTTGGGTAATAGAAGGTGGTAAACTTATTTACGATGATTCTTTTTTAAAATCAGAGTTTTATAAAAAAAGAACTTCTGAACTTTGGAGAACGCTGCAAAAACTTTCTGACCATATAAGAGTTCTCCAGCTTTTGCGTTTTGTTAAGGACAACCTTTTCCCTTCTACTACTCTCAGTGAATCTGAAAGTAATGGACTTAGCATAGAAGCGGGTATTGATGATGCAATTTATAGTGAACCGAAAACAAAGGTCTGGATAGAAGCATGGCAGGTGACTGAAGCATTAATAGCCAAGGTAAATCAGGAGGTCCAAAAGCACAAAGCGCGTTTTTTACTGGTTTGCTTGTCAAACAGTGCTCAAGTTTATCCTGCCCCTGATGAGCGGAAGAAACTTATGGAGAAGCTTGGTGTTTCTGATTTATTTTATCCAGATAAGAGGATTTATGAACTTGGAGAGGCACTAGGCATAGAGGTTTTACTATTGGCTCCATTTCTACAGAAAGTAGCAGATGAAAAAAAAGTTCATTTACATGGGTTCGATAATACAAAATTGGGGGTTGGTCATTGGAATAAGTTGGGACATTCAGAGGCAGCAAGCGTCATAAGTGATTATTTATTGCATAAGCCATTGTGAACCTATAAGAATCATGACAATTTTTAGTAATTTGTTTTTCGATTATTAGTTTCTATGACTAGATCCAACAGCATGTAATCTACTTTGTGATGAGATACAAACATGGTCTATGATAGCAGAGAAGAGAAAATTGTCGCAAATCACTCATTCTTTCTTAAGATGAAGGATATGCTTATTTCTACCTTAATAAAGCGGTATTGTACTCGATGATACCTTACTGGTTTATGCTTTCATTACCTCTGTTGGCTGTTTTTTCACCGGTAAAAACGGAAAAAGACCTCAGTTTTTTTGCAATATTATCATTTGGGGTTTTAGCGGTTTTTTTTATAGGCACCCGACACGAAGTCGGAGGCGATTGGTATTCCTATCTTCATCATTATGAATTAGTTATTAATGCCTCTTTTATTGATGCAATGAAATCCTCTGATCCGGGTTATGCTTTTCTTAATTGGTGGATGGCTGAACTTGATTTCGGCATCTATGGCGTAAACCTCGTCTGTGGCGCCATATTTATGGCAGGCTTGATTACATTTTCTCGCACTATGCCGCTACCCTGGTTGGCTATTCTGGTTGCAGTTCCCTACCTTTATACTGTTGTAGCCATGGGTTACAGTCGGCAAGCGGTAGCCATTGGTTTTGAACTTTTAGCTCTCTGTGCTCTGGTCAGACTGGCAACGGTAAAGTTTTTCCTGTTTGTTTTTTGTGCCGCACTATTTCACAAGACAGCCGTACTTCTTGCCTTGCTGGGTGTTTTCTTCAGCCCGAACAGCAGACTATCCCCATTGCGTATCGTAACCGGTATCCTAGTGGCAGCTTTTGTCATGGTAATGTTCCTGCAGGACTATTATGAGACCCTGCTATTAAATTATGTTGAACGTACCATGCATTCTGACGGTGGCCAGATTCGTGTGCTAATGAATGCTCTGCCTGGTTTGATCTTTCTGCTGCTTTATAGACAATGGATCCGTCGCTTTGGTAAACAGCAGCCTTGGTTGGTGTTTGCGCTGGCCTCGCTAGCCTGTATACCCTTGGTTTCTCTTGCCTCAACAGCCGTGGATCGCATTGCTCTATATCTATTGCCAATTCAGCTCTATGTGTGGTCACACTTCCCTCTGATTTTTAGAAATCCTATGTACAGATATGCTGCCTTGCTAGCTATAGTAGGAGTGTATGTTGCGGTTTTATGGGTATGGTTAAACTTTGGTAATCAGGCACAAACTTGGCTGCCTTATCAGAGCGTATTTTTTCTATGAGAATACTTAGTTTGCAGTATGCAGCTATCAGTATGCAGTCGGTTATCGCTGGTTACCACTCATCAGGTGAACTTCTATCGCGCGATGCGAGTGCTATTGATTGCTCCCCTTGGGAACGGCTCACCAATCATCAGGTGAATTGCGTTCACGCAAGAGATTATCCCCTGAGATACCAGTCACGGATCCTCTATGTCTAAGGTGATTATTATCTCTAATACCAGCTGGAATCTGTTTAATTTTCGTCTGCCACTAATGTCTCGCCTGAGAGAAGAGGGCTATGAAATTGTTGCGGTGGCACCGTTTGATGAATATGCAAATCGTTTAAGCGACACGGGTTTTCGATATATTGACCTGCCGATGAACAATAAAGGAACGAATCCGGTCGAAGATGTCGGACTGGCGATTCGTTTGTTTAAGCTGTTTCGATCTGAGCGGCCTGATGTGGTTCTGACCTATACACCCAAGCCGAATATATACGCTTCCATTGCAGGTGGTTTTAGCGGCACGCCGGTCATCCCGAATATCTCGGGGCTTGGTGCAACCTTTATTCGTCAGGATGTGATTACGAAAATCATCAAGTTCCTCTATCGCTGGGCGCTACGCTATCCACCACGGGTGTTTTTCCAGAATCACGATGACATGAACCAGTTCATCGCCCTCGGATTGGTTAAAGAGGTTAAAACGCAACGTATTCCCGGTTCGGGTATCAACACCACTGTTTATGCTCCCGAGGACAATGTGGAAAGTGAAGAGCACGGCTTTGTCTTTCTACTGGTAGCTCGCATGTTGTGGGATAAGGGGGTGGGGGAATATGTCGAGGCTGCCCGTATAGTTAAGCAGAAATATCCCAATGCCAGGTTCCAACTGCTCGGGTTTCTGGATGTAATCAATCCGCAGGCTATTTCGCGGGAACAGATGCAGAAGTGGGTTGATGAGGGCGTCGTTGAATATCTGGGCGTGAGCGACGATGTGAAATCGCACATGCAGTCTGCCGACTGTGTCGTGTTGCCATCCTACAGAGAAGGGCTTCCCCGCACATTGATTGAAGCAGGTAGCTTGGCTAAACCTATTGTGACGACTGATGTGCCGGGTTGTCGGGATGTAGTTGATAATGGTGTGACGGGGTATTTATGTGAGGTGAAAAACGCATGCGACCTTGCTGATAAGATGGAGCGGATGATCTGCCTCACTTCTGCGCAGAGGAGGAAGATGGGCGAGTCTGGGAGGGAGAAGGTGGAGCGTGAATTTGATGAAAAGATAGTGATCAATTGCTATCTGAAGGAACTTGAGCTGATCACAGGCAATAAGACTAATCTGTATTAAGAAAGAGTGGTTCGGACGTTAGAAGCAGCTGTTGTGAGGGTAATGAATATTAGAAACTTATATCATTACTCGCATACAAATTTCCCATGCACAATGATAGGTTCCGAAAATTAATCAAAAACAGCAGGATGTGAGAGCCGGGTCAGGCATGAGTTATTGAGTTATTCGACAGCAGGTGGGCGGGTCTGGTGGATAGGGGCGTGAAGGCCGGTAAAAGTCAGTAAGTTCAACAGATCAAACGCCCCGTCTGCTATTTACAAGCCGAGCCAGAGCTTCAGCGCCGAATCCATCTCGCTTTTCTGTTTCGGATTCAATGCACCAATCCGCTGTTTGATGCGATCGGCCTTGATGGCTGTGAGTTTATCCACCATCGCTTGCGACTTCACCGACAGGCCTGTTTTTCCGCCTGCCGGGATTAATATGCGAAAAAGCGGCGCATCGACGATATGCGATGTAACAGGGCAGATGACAACGCTGGCATGGGTGGGATTAAACAGGTCGGATTGAACTACCACAGCCGGGCGTGGCTTGCCGTAATCCCCGGCCAACGCACAGATAACGATATCCCCCCGGTTCACGACTGCCAGCCGCTATCATCGTGCGCAGATTCCCATAACTCATCTTCATTGACACCATCTTGACTGCTGACCAGTAGCGACTGCTTGCGCGCCTCCTCCTGCAACAAGGTATCAGAATGCTTTTCCAGATACTCCTCAATGGCACGGACAATGATGCCGTTCTTGCGCCTGTGCAATCTGGCAGCCGCATCGTCCAGCCGGTGGGCAAGCGATTCATCAAGGCGGATACTGGTTGTACATGTCTGACCCATATGCGACTCCTGCAACACTTTGTGTTAATTTAGGAGGCCATGTCAGATATGTCAAGGCTGGGTCTGAAGTCATGGGTCGGAGGTAGGCTTTCATAACTTGATATTGCGCATGGACATGAGATGATTATCGTACCAAGTTTCTCTGGTTGAGCTGGCATGAGTTATTGAGTAGTTCGACACCGGAGGGGCAGCTCCGGGAAATGTGAGGAGTGAACTGGCTTTAGGGCTTGGTTCATTGACGCGTTATGTCTACCTGAACAGTCACCTGTTCACTGCTGTAATAATTGATGGTTGGTATGAGCGACCTATCCTTGCAATCGTGGATTGTCACTCCATGATTGCGAGGATTTTGGCTAGAAGGGTAAGGGAATAGAATCATGAAAAGAGCATTGATTACTGGCGTGACAGGACAGGATGGATCATATCTGGCAGAGCTGCTGCTGGAGAAGGGGTACGAGGTGCATGGCATCAAACGCCGTGCTTCATCTTTCAACACGCAACGCGTCGATCATATCTATCAGGATCCTCATGTTGAGAACAAGAACTTCGTTTTGCACTATGGAGATCTAACCGACACATCCAATCTGACCCGGATACTGCAGGAGGTACAGCCGGATGAGGTGTACAATCTTGGGGCCCAATCACATGTGGCGGTAAGTTTTGAGTCCCCTGAATATACAGCCGATGTGGATGGCTTGGGGACACTCCGTCTTTTAGAAGCAATCAGGCTTCTGGGTATGGAAAAGAGGGTGAAGTTCTACCAGGCCTCCACCTCAGAGCTATATGGTCTGGTGCAGGAGACACCGCAAACAGAGACTACACCGTTCTATCCCCGTTCCCCTTATGCTGTAGCAAAACTCTACGCCTACTGGATTGTAGTTAATTATCGAGAGTCATATGGCATGTATGCGTGTAATGGCATTCTCTTTAATCATGAGTCCCCTCGGCGGGGTGAAACATTCGTGACGCGCAAGATAACTCGAGGGCTGGCCAATATCGCGCAGGGGCTCGAGAAGTGCCTCTACATGGGTAATATGGATGCACTGCGTGATTGGGGACATGCCAAAGATTATGTGCGCATGCAGTGGATGATGTTGCAGCAGGATGACGCTGAGGATTATGTGATTGCTACCGGTGTTCAGTACTCTGTACGCCAGTTCATTACATGGTCGGCAGCAGAACTCGGCATCAGCCTGCGTTTTGAAGGTGTGGGGCTGGATGAGTGTGCTGTAGTTGAGTCTATAGAGGGGAGTAAGGCTCCGGCACTTTCCGCTGGAGATGTTATTGTACGTGTTGACCCTCGATATTTCCGACCTGCAGAAGTTGAAACCCTGCTGGGTGATCCGAGTAAGGCCAAGGCCAAACTGGGTTGGACACCTGAGATCAGTGTGCAGGAGATGTGCGCTGAAATGGTGGCGGCAGATCTGAAGTCTGCTCAACAGTATTCATTGCTCAGGAAGCATGGTCATGATGTTTCTGTGGCACATGAATAGAGGCATTTGATGGAAAAGTCTTCAAAGATCTATGTGGCGGGCCATCGTGGACTCGTGGGTTCGGCTATTGTTCGAGCCTTACGGCAGCAGGGTTATGATAACCTCATCCTGCGCTGCTCAGCTGAGCTTGATCTGCGTAATCAGGTTGCAACTGACGATTTCTTTGCTACAGAGCGTCCGGACTACCTGTTTATGGCCGCGGCAAAAGTAGGGGGGATCTATGCCAATGACACCTATCCTGCCGATTTCATTCGCGACAACCTGCTCATTCAGAGCAATTGTATTGATGCTGCGTATCGCAACGGAGTAAAGCGTCTGCTGTTTCTCGGCTCCTCCTGTATCTATCCCAAACTTGCACCACAGCCGATGCCGGAGTCCTGCCTGCTTACGGGTGAACTTGAACCAACCAACGATGCCTATGCCATTGCCAAGATTGCCGGCATCAAGATGTGTCAGGCCTATCAGAAACAGTATGGTTTTGATGCCATCTCAGCCATGCCAACCAACCTTTATGGCCCGAATGATAATTTTGATCTGGAAAACTCGCATGTACTGCCAGCCCTGATACGAAAGTTTCATCTGGCTAAACTGGCGCAGGCAGGCGATATCGAAGCAGTGATGGCCGATGAATCCCGCTATGGCCCTGTTCCTGCTGATATCCGTGATAGCCTTGGCATGGCCTCTAACGTGCCACCCAAAGTCATGCTCTGGGGCTCTGGCACCCCCTGTCGCGAGTTTCTGCATGTTGATGATATGGCGGATGCTTCTCTATTTCTCATGCAGTTAGATTCATCACAGTTAACATCACACCCCTCGCGACTGTTTAACGTCGGTGTCGGATCGGATGTTACCATTCGAGATTTAGCTGAACTTGTTCAGCGTATTGTCGGCTTTGATGGTGAGGTGATCTGGGATGCATCCAAACCCGATGGTACCCCCAGAAAGCTGATGGATGTCTCCAGAATCAGAAAACTGGGTTGGCAGAGCCAGGTAGGGCTGGAAGAGGGGATTCGTTCTGTTTACAGCCAATATTGCCAATGATTGATAAAGGTTGGGTAAACCTGAACGAGAGGATTTAGATGCAGAACAATATGTTTATTACCTACGCATTGCCGCTGCTCTCTTCGATTCTGTTGACGCTACTGGTGATGCCAGCCGTTGTTCGTCTGGCACAGCGGCTCGGTGCGGTTGATCAGCCGAATGAGCGCAAGGTTCATGCTATTGCCACACCACGTATGGGTGGGGTGGCATTCTTTATCTCACTACTGCTGATTCCATTCACTATGCTGGATGTCACTCCGGCTACACAGGGTTTTCTTCTTGGTCTGTTTATAGTCGGTTGTACAGGTTTTGCAGACGATATTTTTGATATCTCTCCCCGGTTGAAGTTTCTCGGTATTATTGCGGGAACCAGTGTGTTCATTGTGATGAGCGGAACTGCGATAAACGATCTGGGCGATCTGTTCGACATGGGGAATATTGAAACCGGCTGGTTTGCCATACCATTAACACTGATCGGCATGGTCGGTTTTATTAATGCACTGAATCTGTCGGATGGTCTTGATGGTCTGGCAGCAGGCATTACCCTGATTGCTGCATACTTTTTGGGTAGCTTTGCCCTGTCCATTGGTGATCAAGCCAGCCTGATAATTGCTATTGTTCTGTTCGGATCGATGATCGGTTTCCTCTATTTCAATTCGCATCCCGCCCGTATATTTATGGGCGATACCGGCAGTCTTATCCTTGGTTATGTATTGGCTTGCCTCTGCCTTATGCTGTTACAGTCAGGGGAGGGGGCAGTCATATCACCGATAAGCATGGGCATTCTTCTTGGGCTTCCGCTTTCTGACACACTCTATGTCATGACCAAACGTGTTATGAAAGGGAAAAGTCCTTTCCAGCCGGATAAGACACACTTTCATCATCGCCTGATTGAGCTTGGACTCTCCCATAAAGGTGTGGTGGCCACATTTTACGGTCTTATTTTTTTCTACGCTTCTGTAGCAGCACTCTTTGCGGGAAGTGCAGAATGGATGCAGTCACTGGTCCTGCTCGGGCTGGTGGCTGGCACATATTTAACGTTGGCACTACTGGAGCGCGGCTCCTTCTCTTTTGCTATGCCTGCCGATGATGAGGTTTCAGATTCGCCTGCAGCTCACCACAGCTCGAGCTACTACAGCATGACCCGTGCTCTGGGGCGCTCTATACCTGTTGTTACATGGGTGATTCCACTGGTTCTGCTACTGCCTGTCGTGATGATTGAGCGATCAACCACAATGGCTCTCTGCATGGCTGTGATGATGGTTTTGGTCGTTATTCTCTATCCCTGGAGAGAAGGCCGTGATGCCACCTGGTCTCAAGGGCTTATCTACCTGCTGATTTTCGCACTGCTGTTTCAGATCAATATGAGTGAGCAGTCGTGGGTGTTGAATTACATGGTTGTGATGACTGGATTGCTGGCACTCTGGGTGGTTCTTAAACTCTACTTCAAAAGGAATATGCGCGTCTTTTTAACAACCGGTCTGGAAAGTCTGCTGCTTGTTTTTTCATGGGTTACGCCCTGGCTGATCGGCAGATTCAACCTGTTCTCGGCAGATATACAGGCCTCACTGTATGTTGTTTGTGTAGAGGCGGTGATCTTTCTTGTCGCTGCTAAAATTGTATTGAGGCGTCAGCCTAAAAGGAACACACAGATGCTGGTTTCGTTACTGATCCTGGCAGCGATCAGCCTTTTTTAATCACGGTCAGGTTCAGTGGCCAGTTTTGAAGCGCGACGGACAGTTTTTGCACGTTCCTGAGCAACGAATTTAACCGATCTGAAGTTTTTCCAGAATTTATATAGCGGTGCAATAAAAGCTCCAGCCATGACAAACCAGACAAAGTCTTCCATGGGAACGTGAAGGATAAAGGTGCCGGAGAGGTTCTGGAACGACCAGGTTGATTCTACCCATCCGGCCGTTAACAACTCGGGGATACCGAAGAACAGGAAAGCCAGAAAGGCGGCAAAGAGGGCACCAAAAATGGCGTTGGGAACAAGATCCTTTCTCTGACTTAACAGATATAAAGTACTTATTCCGAAGGTTAATACTGTGGCGCTGAATGAGTGGAAATTGAAAATTATGGCGCTTCCGAAAAACAGCGAGCAGACAGTCAGGGCAATGTACCTGAATCTAATGGGAAATCTGGGGGTCTGCTCTCTCTCTTGATATGTTTTATTGAATACAATTTCATAGAAAACCGCTACCGACCCAGAGAAGAAGAAGCCGAACAGGAAGTCTTCAATACCGATGGTTGTGCCCGTAACAAATTGCGGTTCCCACCAATCATGGCCATAGACAAAAAAGTTGGAAAGAACGCCGCCAATACCAAACAGAAAGGAGAGGATCAGCATGGCAGGACGCAAGTCAGGCCTGACAATAAAGCAGTATAGCCAGATCGGGATGAAGGCGATTATTCCAAAGAGATAACTGTATTCGTACATAAATAACTATTTAAATCCTTAATGTTAAAATCGAGTGTGCTTTATGATTGTAGTCTAATTCGTCTAGGGTGCAAAGCTTACACATTTACAACTGTTTATCGCCAACTATATGCAGCTCTTAAATCACATCATTGGACGTTATCTTCTACATTATGCAATATGCCCCGATGTCTCTCCCTATTAGATGCGAAGGTGATTTATCACCACAAGGCCGAATAGCTCTTATTGCTTTTTCTCTTTTTATATCAGTGGTTTTCTTGCTCCCTGTCTTTGCCTCTGCTGAGGAGGAGGGTTCATCCATTGACTCTGTCCCTGCAAAATTCCGCTTCACCTACGACAATGCGAGTCTGCCAGCTGGTGAAAAAATGGGGTTTCTTGGAACCACCGCGCTTTATGACGTAAACGATTGGTTATCCTTTGGTCCATCCGCATATGGTGCCCTTGTAGGCCAGCGCGGTGGTTTTATAACCCTGGGCATGGCAACCGAACTTAGAAAGGAACTGTTTGATAATAATTTTGAAGTTAATGCAGGTATGTTTGTTGGCGCAGGAGGAGGGCGTGGAGGCTTCCAGTTGGCGGGAGGCGGTCTGATGCTGCGTTATCACTTAGGAGCGAAGCTGAAAACCTTCATGGGTGATTTTGGTGGCGGCATCAGTTATATCGATTTTCCAGACGGCGCAATTCATAGCAGCCAGCCCTATATCTCTTATGAGTTTCCCTTTACCACGCTGATTGCTTCCGGTCGACGCGATGTTCCTGATTGGGAAGGGGCGATGATCGGTCGTGGGAGTCTCTCAGAGCAGGAGTTTGCAACTGTTTTCCGTACATATCAAATACCTACAGGCGTATTGACAGATAGTGGTAGGGCTCAGTATAAAACCATTAACTTGATGGGCATTGAGTGGAATCGCTATCTGGATGATAATCTGTTTCTGAAAATCGAATCAGAAGGGGCCATGGGAGGCCAAAGTAATGGTTATATGCAGATACTGTTTGGCCTTGGCTACCGTTTTGAACTTATGGATGGTACCTGGTTCAAGCTCTCATCATCACTAGGTGTGGCCGGAGGCGGAGATGTAGCCACAGGCGGAGGACTCATCATTGATGCTGTCGCCTCCCTGCAGCAGAGATTGGGTGATAATCTGTTTGCTGAGATCTCTGCCGGTTATGTCAAAGTTCCTGAAACCTCCTTTAAAGCAGTCAGTTATGCAGGAAAGATTGGTTATCATTTCTATACGCCCAATGTCCGAAGTGAAAGCGTAGATCTCACCGACCTGATTGGTTTTGATGCCGCCCACTTCAGAATGCGGACAACGCATCAAACCTATTATAAAGCTGCTGCCAACTGGCGTAGCCATCACGCCAACCTGAATGTCGACCTTCTCGGCATTCAGATGGACTACTTCCTGCATGATAACTTCTATCTGACTGGGCAGGGGTTGGCTGCCTACAAAGGTCAGGCTGGCGCTTACATGACAGGCCTTGTCGGAGGCGGAGTCCATCTGCCTCTGTTTGGCTCGCCTCTCTTTATCGACGGGGAGCTGTTAGTTGGCGCAGCTGGTGGAGGCGGCCTGGCTGTTGGTGGTGGTTTTGTATGGCAAGGCAATGCTGGCCTTGGTTATCAATTCTCAGATGAGTTTAGCCTGATTGCTCAATATGGCTATATGGCAGCACCCAAAGGAAACTTCCGAGCCAAAGTTCTGAGCCTCTCTCTTGGTTACAATTTAACACTGTTTTCAAGGTAGAACTAAAGAGTATCTTTAATGATTTCGCCTCTATTATTCACTATTAACACCTTTTTGTTAAAGTCCTTTGAAGCATCCGGGTGATCTTCTGAGATAAACAGCGCCGTGCTCCATGCATCGGCCAGCATCGCGGAACGGGCAATGACTGTAGCGCTTTGCACCGAGTTTCCAGGCCATCCAGTTTTTGGATCAAGGATATGGTGATAACGTTTTCCTTCAAAGATATAGAAACGTTCGTAATCACCTGATGTTACCACTGCTACATCACCCTGCAGTTCCAGAGTTTTGATCACATCAGATTTGTTACGAGGGTGGCGGATGCCAATTCGCCATGGGCGATCTCCGTGGGAACCGATGAGGCGAATATCTCCACCGGCATTGATGATGGCGTTTGAAATATCGTGGCTGCGTAAGATCTCAATGCCACGATCGATGGCATAACCTTTGGCTATGGCGCCGAAGTCCAGTTGGCAATTATCATGCAAACGAACCCAACCCTGATCGCGCTTTTCAATGCAGAGCGGAGGGGGAGTGGCCTGTCTGATTGCCCGGGAAGAGGGGGGGGACGTTGGTGCTTCCGGTAGAGAAAAGCCCCAGAGCTGGTTGAGCTTGCCCAGTACGGGATCAAAGGCACCGTTACTCTCCCTTTTTATGGTCAGTGCAGCTGCAAGCAGAGTGCTGACCTCATCGGGCAACTGAACCGTTTCTCCAACGTCGCTGCGATTGAATCTTTTTACGCTGTTATCAACCTCTCCGTAGATAGTAAAAGCGTTTTCGATACGCTGCATCTCATTGGCTGCAGCTCTGATCGCAGCGGATGCAACGCTTTCATCTGCACCAGTAACGGTAAATTCCACCAGTGTCCCCATAATAAAGCGGCTATCGCGAATATCGGCAGATTCAGAGCAGGCGGCAAGAAGAAGAGCCAAAATGGGTATGCATAGGCGGTACATAGCGCCATTGTTATCTCAAAACAGGCGTAAGCAAGAGACAATAATTCTTCTGGGTTTGATATCCTGACTGAAATAACCGATATTTCCGCTCAGATATTTGGATGAGAGCTTTTCCTGATCCCTTTGTGAGGTAAATGATATGACAGTCACGCTAAGCCAGGCTGCAGCCGATAAGGTGCAAGGGCTACTGGATAAAGAGAATAATGATGAGCTGAATCTGCGCGTCTTTGTCTCCGGTGGCGGTTGCTCCGGTTTCCAGTACGGCTTTACATTTGATGACCAGATCAATGATAACGATACCATCGTTGAAAATCATGGTGTTAAACTGCTTGTTGATCAGTCCAGTCTTGATCTGCTTGATGGTGCCGAGATCGATTATCAGACCTCGATTCAGGGTGAATCCTTTGTCATCCGCAATCCCAATGCCGTATCCACATGCGGTTGCGGCAAATCCTTTACACCATCGGATTCCGGTGGTGGTTGCGCCAACGCCGGTTACTGATAAATTTTTATTTCGATAGAAGGCGGGGCTATTTGGCTCGGCTTTGGCATCCTGCGTCGCCCTAACTCCTCCCTCCATGGAGTCGTCCGTTTTTTGTTTATACCGCTATAAGGAGTAGGATTGATTGCATGAGCGCGCTTGAAATTAATGGCCTGACCAAAACCTACGCCAACGGTAAAACTGCCTTGAACAATGTGACACTGTCTGTGCCGCAGGGCAGCTTTTTTGCACTGCTCGGGCCAAATGGTGCAGGTAAAAGCACCCTGATCAATATGTTGGCCGATATCGTTCGCTCTACCTCCGGAGAGGTAAAACTCTTTGGTCGCAACCTGTTTATGGAGCGGGAAGAGTGCAAAAGGCGCATGGGTGTGGTGCCCCAGGAGATCGCTTTTGATCCCTTTTTCACACCCCGCGAAGTGCTACGTTTCACTTCAGGGCTATTTGGTTGTAAACCTGATGAGGCCTGGATTGATGAGCTTTTAGAGCGCCTGGAGCTGACCGAGCACCAGGCTAAGAATACCCGCCAGCTCTCTGGTGGCATGCGGCGCAGACTGTTGGTGGCTCAAGCACTCGTACATCGCCCTGAGCTTGTTATTCTTGATGAGCCGACTGCAGGTGTGGATGTGGAGCTGCGCAAGCGTCTATGGGCCTTTATGCGTGAGCTTAATGAGAAGGGCATCACCATACTGCTCACCACCCATTATCTCGATGAGGCGGAGGAGCTGTGTGATCATGTGGCAATTATTGATCAGGGTAATCTGCTGACGGCACGTCCAATGAAAGAGATGATGGCAGAGATCGCCTCCTCACATCTCTGGTTGAATTATGGCAGGGAAATAGCGCTGACGGCTGAAGATCAACAGGCTCTGGCTGGATTTGAGCCCAGAAGTCATGACGATGGCGTCTGTCTGAAACTCGGACAGCTGGAAGGGGGAAAAACAACCTTTCATAATGCCTATCAGGCGGCTGTAGATCGCTTTGGCCCACCCATTGATGCAGGTGTGCGCTCTGAAGACCTGGAAGATGTCTTCCTGCGCCTGACAGCTAAACAGAGTAAGGATCAAGCGCTATGATGCCTGTTAATCCGCGTGGTACCTGGACACTGTTTCAGCGTGAGATTCGCCGTTTTCTTAAAGTGAAAATGCAGACCATTTTCACCCCTGCACTGACAGCAATACTCTATCTGGTGATTTTTCGTTATGCGATGGGAGAGAGGGAAGTGCCGGGCATGCAGATCGATTATTTCACCTTTCTGGTACCCGGTCTTGCGATGATGGCGATGATGCAGAATGCCTTTGCCAACACCTCAAGCTCGATGATGATGGGTAAGGTGATGGGCATGCATATTTATCTGCTGATGGCACCACTCTCCTCTATTGAGATCGTTGCTGCCTTCCTCGCGGCTGCAGTGGTACGGGCTGTGGTTGTGGCTACAGTATTCCTTGCTGTGCTCTACCCCTTTGTTGATCTGCAGCTGCTGCATCCGGGCATCATTCTGCTCTATGGTGTTGCTGCCAGTATTATTATGGGTGGTCTGGGGCTGATTGGCGGCATGTGGGCCAAGGATTTTGATAATATCGCCATGATTACCAATTTTGTGATTATGCCTCTGACCTTTCTCTCCGGTGTTTTCTACTCGGTGAAGCAGCTGCCTGAGATTTGGCAGCAGTTTAATTATGCCAATCCATTCTTCTATCTTACTGATGGATTCCGTTATGGATTCCTTGGTATCGGCGATACCGATCCCTTTGCATCAATTTCTATTGTTATTGGCTCGGTAGTGGTTACGGTTCTGACCTGCTGGTATTTGTGGCAAACAGGCTGGAGAATGAAGGAGTAAACCTCAACAAAGCAATGGGTGTTGCTTTGTTGAGGTGCGCTAGTTAAAACAAAAACAAAGCAATGGGGTTGCTCTGTTTGGTGCAATAGTTCAATAAAAAAAAGTAACTATTCAGTATAGTTACAAAAAACATAAAATCGAACCACGAATGCACTCGAATTAACACGAATAAGAGATGCAGTTCTGGTTGAGTGTCTTTTCATTCGTGCTCATTTGTGTCTATTCGTGGTTAAGGTGGTTTATGGGATTCAGTTCAAAGAGTAAAGCTGCGCGAAAAACCTCTGCCTGGTTTCAGCGCCATTCTAAAGATCCGCATGTAAAGCAGGCCCAGAAAGAGGGGAAGCGTTCGCGTGCCGCATTCAAACTGACCGAAATCCTTGAGCAGAGCCAACTTGATATCAAAAGGGGATCGGTGGTGGTTGATCTCGGTTGTGCGCCGGGATCATGGAGTGTTGAGCTTGCCAAAAAGGTTGGCCCTGAAGGGTTGGTGATCGGCATTGACCTGCTGGAGCTCAGCCCGATTACCGGTGTAACACTGATTAAAGGTGATTTTGACTCACCTGCCGGTCAGGCTGCTCTGGAGCAGGCTCTGGGTGGCAGGAAGATTGATGCTGTGGTTTCCGATATGGCACCTGAGATGAGTGGCAATAAACTTGTCGATCAGATGCGTATGATCGGGCTTAATGAGATGACCCTGCACTTTGCTCGCCAGCATCTGCGTCCAGGTGGCGATATCCTGATGAAAACCTTTATGGGTGAAGGTTATGACGCCTTCAGACGTGAAATGGGCATCTCATTTAAGCGTATTAAAAATATCAAACCTGCAGCCAGCCGCAAAACCTCTCCTGAATTCTTCATTCTGGGACTCGATTTCAAGGCCGATAAATAGTTACCACAGAGAACACGAAGGGCACAGAGAAAAACTATAAAAAAGTGATGTTAATGCGGGCTTGTGCAAGACAAATCGTCTTGAGGTGAATCTTTAGTTCAAACCTTTTTTCGCCTGCTGCGGAAGAAGCTTTTCAGTAGCTCTCCACACGCATCAGCCATAACCCCTGATGTTACTTGAGGTTGATGGTTTAATCGTTTGTCAGACAGGACCTGATAGAGCGACGCGACAGCGCCTGTTTTAGGATCACTGGCTCCGTAAACAACGCGTCCAATACGGGCATGTACAATGGCTCCGGCACACATCAAACAGGGCTCCAGCGTCACATAAAGAGTGCTGTCGGCAAGACGATAGTTTCCATTCTGTCGACAGGCCTTACGAATCACACGCATTTCGGCATGGGCGGATGCATCATGCAGATCGATCGGAGCATTGTGGGAAACAACTTCACTACCATCAGCCAGCAGGAGCAGGGCACCAACGGGCACCTCTTCTATTTCAGCTGCAATTTCAGCCTGTTGCAGCGCTTTGCTCATGTAGTAATTGTCATCTTTCATCACGATTTCAACTTGGGATCAAAATAATCCCGCAACCCTTCACCGAGCAGATTATAACCCAGCACAGTGATCAGAATAGCCAGGCCGGGAAACATCGAGAGCCACCAGGCGATCTGAATATTGTCTTTACCCTCGGTCAGAATATTGCCCCATGAGGCATCCGGTGGCTGTACACCAAGCCCCAGAAAAGAGAGACCGGACTCAACCAGTACCGCACCAGCGATACCAAGAACTGCCGAGACAAGAACAGGACCCATGGCATTAGGCAGAAGATAACGCCACATCATACGGATTGAGGAGACACCAAGCCCTTGTGCAGCCATGACAAATTCGCGGTGACGCAGGGAGAGGAATTCAGCTCTAACCAGACGGGTTACACCCATCCATGAGGTTAAACCGATAACAATCATGATATTCCAGATCGAGGGCTCGAGAAAAGCGATCACGGCAAGGATCAGGAAGAAGGTAGGGAAGCAGAGCACCATATCGGTCAGTCGCATCATCACCGCATCAATGCGGCCACCACTGAAGCCGGCCACGGCACCGAGCACCAAGCCGATGACCAGTGAGATGCCGACGGCAACAAAACCAACAGCCAATGAAACGCGTGCGCCGTACAACATGCGGGAGAAGACATCACGGCCAAGGGTGTCTGTGCCGCACCAGTGCTCCCACGATGGTGGCAGCAAAATCACTTTAACATTGATCTCTGACGGGTCGTAGGGGGCAATCCAGGGTGCCAGAAGCGCCAGCAGTGTAACGCAGGCAACAATCAGGCCACCGACAAACATCAACGGGAAGGATCTGGCAAATGTGATCATCCTTGTCTCCCGTGGCGAATACGGGGATCGGCCCATGCGTAGGAGATATCAGCAATAAGATTACCCAGCAGGGTAAGCACTGCACCTATAACGGTAATGCCCATTACCAGCGGGTAATCGCGTGACATCACCGCCTCAAAGAAGAGCAAGCCCATGCCCGGCAGTGAAAAAAGCTGTTCAACAATCACCGAGCCACCAATCAATCCCGGAATGGAGAGGCCGAGCAGAGTGATGATCGGTAACATCGCATTCTTCAAGGCAAGGCGGTAGCGGATGCTCTGCTCAGGCACGCCCATAGCGCGGGCTGTTGTAATGTAATCAGAGCGAATTACCTCAAGCATGCCTGAGCGCATAAAGCGGCTCATGCCGGCAAGGCCGCCGATTGCAGAAACAAAAATCGGCAGTATCAGGTGACTGAGCAGATCGATCTGCTGCTGCCAGAAGCCCATCTGCTGCCAGTTATAATCATGCAGACCGGAAATTGGCAACCAACTCATATTCACGCCAAGGCCGATCATCAACAGCAGACCCAGCCAGAAAGAGGGGATGGCAAAACCGATAAAAACGAATACGGTCATGCACTTATCCAGCCATGAGTCGCGTTTAACCGCACTAATAATGCCGATGGGAATAGCGATAGCGATAATCAGCAGCATAGCGAGGATATTGATCCACAGGGTGACAGGGATGCGTTCTGATATTTTATCGATCACATCGCGGCCATCGGCGGAGAATGATTTACCGAAATCCAGCACAACAAGGCGATTCAGCCAGTTCAGGTATTGCTCATACAGTGGTTTATCCAGACCGTAATAGGCACGCAGGCGCTCGATATCCTGCGCTGAAACCTTGGGATTAAACTCCTGACCAACCACGACCGGTTCGCCCGGTGCAAGATGCATCATACCAAAAGAGATAATGGTGATGCCGAACAGCAGTGGAATCATGCCGGCAAGTCGTTTCAACAGGTATTGGGTCACGGGTGGACTATACTGAGCCGCATTAAAAAAAACAGGTCTCTTTGGTGTGAATTTTTTGACGTTATTGTGCTACCTGTCGCTGTACAGCTTGACATCAAAGCACAAGATTGTTTTTATCCACATTCTTAAATTGTAAAAGCGGGAAGGGGAATTTCTGTGAAGAGACATTTAATTGCAATGACATTGGCGGCTGCATTTGCTTTGACAGCACCACTCAGTTTATCAGGAACCAGTTCGCCGATGGGTTATCAGCAAGCAGTAGCAGCTGAGAGCTCCATAGATGGCATGAAACGTCTGAATCTTATTATTAAGAAGCTGCGTGATGCCATGGGCAGCATGAAAGACTTTGATGAACTGGAAAAGGCCGGGCTGAACAAGAAAGATGTGGATCGCATGCGCCAGGCAATGGAATCTAAAATCCGTCAGATGATGGAAGACGCCATCTACGCTATCCGTAGTCTGTAGGGGGGCGCTTTGAGTGGATTAACAGTATTAAAAAGAGCTCTACTGATCACACTGGCTGCAGGAATTGCCATGTTTTCAACAGAAGCAGTGGCTGGTGATGCCCGCAATGTGAATTTCGCTGCCTTTCAGAAGGTTGATCCGAATTTTGAATTTGATCCGATCGTGCTGGGTAAATTCAGTGATTTTATCGCGGTGATGGATGGCGCGCAGATTCTTATTCTCTCCCATACAGCCGACTCAATTAACAACGATGTCATCAATATTCAGCAGGATGTATTAAGGCAGGGTAAAGATGGTCTTGGCGACGTTGGCATCAACTGCCAACTCAGTTATCTGGATGAGAGCACACCGGAGAGCACGTCGTATGAGATAGGCGGCTTCTGTAAGATCCTTGATGTTGGTGATGGCCGTGAAAATAAGCTTCTGGCGATTATCCCCATGACAGGGCTTCCCGACACTGCACAGGGTGTTGATGCCTGGGTGATGCTTTATGAAGATGAAGCCAGCGGCACCGCATTTTACGCCAACGTAAGCGTTCACTAACCGTTTATTGGAAATCAGAACTGGCCGGGCTCTTTTGAGTCCGGCTCTTTTTTTATCCATCTGTTTATAGTTTCTGCATAGAATTACAGGAATTCTTTCCAGTTTCGCAAAAGTGGTTTATGTTTGGTAGGTTGGCTAAAGTCATTAACGTATCAAATCAATGTTCGGGGTTTTAAAAGGGATCTATGCATTTAAAGCAGCAACGGCAACTGATTCAGCTGGGTGTTATCTCTGAGGCTCAAATTACTGAGGCTGAGCAGCAGGCTAAATCCAATAGAAAGAAGGGGCTTCTGCTCTGCCTTCTGGAGTTGCCGGATATCGAGCCTGATGCACTTCTCTCAGCACTCTCCAAAATCTTTAAAACGCCCTATATCGATCTCACCAACATTAAAATCGATGACGAGCTGCTGGAGATCTGTCCGGAAAAACTCTGTCTGGATTACCATTTTGTGCCGTTAAGGCACAATGCTACTGATATCCATATCGCCACGGGAGATCCGCTGGATGTGAACATGCTTAACGCGCTCGGTTTTAAGCTGGGCAAACGAATTATTCCTCACTTTACCAGACCTGATCACATTCACCGTAAAATATCAGAGGTGTATCAGGATAGTGATAGCGCATTCGATGCGGCGATGGAAGATCTCGATGAGGAACACACCCTTACCCAGGAGATGGAATCCACAACTGAATCCGCCAACCTGGATGAACTCAAACGCGGCGCTGAAGATTCGCCCATCATCAAACTGGTTAACGGTGTCATTGTGCAGGCGATGAAAATTGGCAGTTCCGATATCCATATTGAACCGGGCGAACGTCAGAGCGTGGTACGCCTGCGTGTTGATGGGCGCCTGCGGCCCATGCTGAGGTTCCCGTCCAAGGCGCATGCGCTTGTTGTTTCCCGCATTAAGATCATGTCCAAGCTAGATATTGCCAACGCCAGAACACCTCAGGATGGTCGCTCCCGAATCAAATTATGGGGCAAGAGTTACGATATGCGTATCTCGACACTACCCGCTATGCATGGCGAAAAGGTGGTGATGCGAATTTTGGATAAGGGCGGTCTTGCCCTGAATCTTGATGTATTATGCTTTGAGGAACTTGCCTACAAACGCATTCGAGAGTGTATCGGCCAATCTACCGGTGCTGTGCTGGTCACAGGTCCGACAGGTAGTGGTAAAACCACAACGCTCTACTCATTTCTGCACCACATCAAAGATGAGGAGATGAACCTGATCACCATTGAAGACCCGGTTGAGTTTCAGATTGAGGGTATCAATCAGGTTCAGGTCAACCCCAAAGCAGGTATGACATTTGCCACTGTATTGCGCTCGATTCTGCGACAGGATCCAGATGTCGTGATGATTGGTGAGATTCGAGATGAGGAGACCGCTGAAATTGCACTGCATGCAGCACAGACCGGTCACCTGGTTCTCTCCACGCTGCATACCAATGATGCACCATCTACCATTACACGCCTGATCGATATGGGCATCGAACCGATGATGCTCTCCTCCTCACTTAATCTGGTAGTCGCCCAGCGGCTGGTTCGCCGCCTCTGCCCTAAATGCCGAAAACAGATAAAACCTACGCCTGAACTGATTGAGAGGCTGGATATTCCCGAAGATGTTGTGTTTTATGACAAGGTGGGCTGTAAATCGTGCATGGATATCGGTTATAAAGGACGACTGGGTATCCATGAGGTGCTCTATGTTAATGATCGCATGCGTAAACTTATCGCCAGAGGAGCAACGGATCGTGAACTGATGCACGTTGCCCGCGAGGAGGGGATGTTCACCATGTTTGAGGATGGACTCTCTAAAGTACTCTCTGGCCAGACCAGTATTCAAGAGGTGATGCGTGTTTGCCCGCATCCGGAAGATTATAAGGTAAGTGAACATCTGGATGAGAATCAGCAACTGATCTCATTTGGTGAGCTGCAGCGACGCAGAGATAAGGCGCAGCTTCAGGAGTTTACGGAAACTGACCAGCAGATTGTTCTGATCGTTGATGATTCCAGCAGTGTTCGCAATCTGGTGGAGTTTATTCTTGATGCCGATGGTTATAAGGTGATTCAGGCCGAGGATGGTCAGCAGGCGTGGGAGATGTTACAGCGCGTAAAACCAAGCCTTGTACTTACCGATTATGAGATGCCGAACATGACAGGGGTGGAACTGCTGCAACGTATGCGTGAACAGGAGCGCTTTAATGATGTGCCGATTATTATGCTGACAGCACGCAAGAGTGAAGAGGATGAAGTCTTCGGTCTTAAAGCGGGTGCAGATGACTACATTGGCAAACCGGTTGAACCTCTGAAACTACAGGCTCGGGTGAGAAAAACCCTGGCCCTGTATCAAAACTTCCGATCAAGGTTACATTGATGGCAACTGAAATGAATAAAAGTGACGCAGCAAAGGTGGCTAGTGAGCAGACAGATATGCTTCAGGTCGTTATTGCTGGCAGTGAGGTTCTGATTCGCTCATCCGAGATTCGCGAGGTGGTCAGACCACTACCCCTGACAAAGGTGCCGATGGGGCCTGATCACATTTTAGGGCTGGCTAATATCCATGGCCAGATCGTTTCTGTTATCGATGCGGGCAAAGTATCATCGCTACCGTCCATAAACAGTAGTGATAATAATAGTTCAAGGGCCCGCTTTCTTGTCCTGCGCCATCCGGTTATGCATGTCGGACTACGGGTAGATGAAGTCAAACGGCTACGGAAAGTTGACAACCAAATGTTAAATCGGAAAAAAAACGGTGACGATGCCGTATATGTGGTAGAGATCGATGGTTTTACATTCGATGTTCTCGACACCAGCAAGCTGTTTCACTGATCAGCCTGTCCATTGAACCATAAAGTATTGAACTGTTTTTAAATATCCTGCTAAAGTTGATTCGGTTGGGGAATTGCCGAAGTAGAGAGGGGAGCATCATGGAAGAGACTATTGAAAACAGCTCAGCAAAGCAGGTTTCGCTGATGCAGATGGCCAAACGCAACTCAGTGTTTTCGCTGTTACTTTTCGTTGCTCTTATCGCCATCATTTTCGTCGCTTTCCAGCGTGACCGGGATTCCATGTCCACTCTGGAAGATGTCTATCGCGACCAGTTTAATATTGAACATTTCAAAGCCACACTGTTTGATGTAATTTCACCACTGAATGATTTTGCCCTGACCTCTGATGAGAAAAACTTTCAGAAGCTCAAAGATGCCATCAAACATTACGAAACAACCTACGCAGTCATTAAAACCATCCCACATCTGACAGCAGAGAACCACAAGTCACTGGCCAAGGTGCATCAGCTGATGACCGAGGTGATGAATATCGCCAGTGATGTGGCCAACCAGAAGATTGCAGCCAACCAGACCGGCACAGTGACCATTCTTGCTCAAAATCTGGTGCTCGGTGCACAGGCTAAACTTGAATCGATAGTGCAGGGGCTTGAGGAGCAGCTCAATCGCAGTTCCGCCGAGCGTCAGGAGAAGGCGACCATGCAGCTCTATATTCTGCTCGCTTTCATCGTTTTCATTGTGCTCCTTCTGGAGTTTTTAAGCCGCAAGCTGGTCAATCATGCTCAGCAGCTCTCCAGAGCATCCTCAAGTGTGGCCACAGGTATCGGAGACATACTTGATGCCAATAAAGCTCAGGCCAGTGCCTCTGAACAACAGACACGTTTCATGGAAAAGGTAATCAAAGGGCTGGAGCTCATTGCTGACTCAGGAACAAATATCGCAACGACAGCAACCAGTGCAGAGAAGGCCGCATCTGTCTCTGCATCCCTTGCCAAGGGCGGTCTGATGGAGATGGAGGGGATACTCGCATCTGTCACGACTCTGAAAGAGGGGGCTCAAGATGAGAGTGGCACTGCTGGCCTGGTAAACAGTAAATCTGACCAGCTGATCAGAGTGCTTGAGCAGATCAGTGAGGTTTCAGATGAAGCTCAGCTGATGGCTGTTAATGCCTCTATCGAATCATCCGGATCATCCAGTTCGGTGGTTGATGAGATGGAGCGTATGGCAAATCAGATTCGCTTAAGCAGCGATGAAATTCGTGCCATTGTTCAGGAGTTGCGTGATGGTGTGATAGCTTCAGGCACGGATAACAGAGTCCAGAGTATTAATAATATTGAAGAACTTTCGCATCGCGTCACTGATCTGATGAGCAAGATTCACAACATGTCGGAGAAGGGCGGTCTCTCTTCTGGATTGGTCATTCAAGCCACGGCGCGTCAAAATGAGCGTAATCAGAAAATTATGCAGGCACTGAAACATATTTCGGAGCTATTGCAGATCTCTGGCAATAAACTCCATGCATCCAATGAAGCCTCTGTGCGATTAAGCGAAGCATCTGAAAGTCTGCAGAACATGTCGTAAAGGCATAAGGCCCTTCAATGACAGATTTTGATCTATCCGGATTTCTTGTTCAGTTTTTTGACGAGGCCAATGAGCGTCTGACTTCGGTAAACCGCAGGCTGGTACTTCTTGAGTCAGGCAATCTTGATAAAGAGGGGCTGGCACAGCTCTGTCGTGATGCACACACCATCAAGGGCTCAGCAGAGATGCTTGGCGTTAAGGATATCAGTGCCCTGAGCCATCTTCTTGAAGATGGTGTTGAACTTGTCAGGTCTGAAAAAATGGACTCCGGTTCTCACCCGATGACGCAATTCCTGTTTGATCTTCATGACCAGCTGCAGGAGAGGCTCAAATATCCGGACACTGAATCGCGCCTTGATACATCACCCTATGTCGATCAATTCAACACGCTGCGCGGCTTATCAGCCAAAACCGCCAAAGAGTCAGCAGCCGCGGTCAACAAAGAGGCAGAGCAGAAGGGGGCTGAAGCGGCAACGAAAAAGAGGGCACGCAAACCGGCTGTAAAAATGCGCATCAATAAGAATATTATTGCTGCAGTGATGGGCTCTATTGAGGGCTCTCTGAAAGATGATGACAAGGGTGAAAAGGCTACAGATGAAGCGACAGTCGAGAAGAAGAGTATTCAGGAGCCTGTAGAAGAGCCCAAAGCGCAAGAGATATGCTTTCGTCCTGCAATAGATTCGCTTGAACATGAAATTGACAAAGCTGCAGATGAGAGTTCAGGCAACTTTCTGCGTGTGGATAGATCGCGCTTAAACAGACTCTCCAACCAGATTATCGAACTCAGTTCTGATCGTTATCGCAGCAGTGCGTTAGAGTCAGAGCTGGAAGGGCTGATGCTCGATTTCAAGCAACTAAGGCAACAACTGTTTGAATCCGGAGCTACTCAGGGACGCCCGGAGCATAGCTCTGAATTTGACCAGCGACTGCGTCAACTGCATAAAACCGGAGAGCAGCTACGCATGCAGCAGAGGCGATCCTCAGCCATGCTGGATGATCTGCGCAAGCAGGTTTTCGGCCTGATGTTGCGCCCGATCAGCAGCCTGTTTTCAGTGTTTCCAAGAACAGTACGTGATCTTGCGGCCCGAAGTGGTAAAAAAGTGCAGTTGCTTATCTCTGGTGATGCCATTGAGATGGATCAATTGGCTGCTGAATCGCTATCAGAGCCTCTGATTCACCTTATCAACAACGCAGTAGCCCACGGCATTGAAACGCCCGAAGAGAGGCTTGCAGCAGGTAAACCTGAAGAGGCACAGATTACCGTTACAGCAAAACAGCAGGGCACTGAAGTCTGCATTGAGGTCATTGATGATGGCAGGGGTATTGAAATTGAACAGCTGCGCAATAAAGCAGTAAGTTCAGGCATCATCAGTGCCAGTGAAGCAGAAGAGATGGACTCATCAGAGATTCTTGAACTTATATTCCACCCCGGCTTTTCTACGCTTGCTGTAGCCAATGAGGCGGCGGGCAGGGGTGTCGGTCTGAATGCTGTATTAAATGCCATGCGGGAAGTGACCGGCTCGGTTCATTTTCAAACCCAACCTGGCCAAGGAACCAAATTTATTCTTAATCTGCCGGTCAGTGTGGCCATTCAGAAGGCCAATACATTCTCTGTTGCCGGCAACCGTTTCGGCATGCTCTCCAACCTGATTGTGAAAGTTCTCTCTCTGGACACACAGACCGTTGAGAAGGGGCACGGTGCCTACCATCAGGGTTATATCAGTTATGAGGGGCATCGCGTACCCATTATTGATCTCTATCCGGCACTCAATACAACAGAAAGGAATCAACATGGCTCAAGTATCATGATTGTTGAGCATTTTGAAGGGTTTCTCGGGGTATTGGTTGATGAAGTGCATGATGAACGTGAAATTATCGTGCGTGATATTGATCCATACCTGAAGTTTTACCAGCCAGTAGGGCTGATGGGTAATGCCATTGCTGAAGATGGCACCGTTCTGCTGCTTATCGAACCCAATGGACTCAAAGAGATGTGGCGCACCTCGCCTGAGTATGATTCCAGCCTTATTGATGAGGCTACTACTGCAGAGACTCCTGAATTCTCTCACAGGGTACTGCTTGTCGATGATTCAACGATCGCCCTTAAAATAGAGAAGATGATCTTCGAATCGCTTGGATTCACTGTAGAGACTGCCGTTGGCGGTATGGATGCACTGGAGAAGATCGGCCTGCAGGTCTACCAGCTTCTGGTTACAGATATGAAGATGCCCGGCATTGATGGTGCTGAGCTGATTGAACAAGTCAGGGCAGATGAGCGCCATGCCGAGCTTCCGATTATGGTGATTGCCACGCTGGAAGCAGAAAAAGATAAAAAACGAGTTATGCAAGCCGGTGCCAACGCATTTCTGGGTAAACGGCACCTGAAAGGGCATGAAGATCTTCTAAATAAGACAATCAGATCGATTCTGGGCATTGACGTAGGGGAGTGATCGCAATAGAAATCGCCCTCCGCAAAATGCTCTGTTCGTCTAGCGGTTAGGACGCTGGCCTCTCACGCCGGAAACAGGGGTTCGATTCCCCTACGGAGTACCAATAAAATCAAGCACTTACGTGAATTCGTAAGTGCTTTTTTTATGCCTGTTGATTCATTCTGAACAAAAAAGGGTTCGTTCAACTCGATCTATTCATAATTTTCCCAATGGTGTTGATCGCATCGGAAGTCACTCCGCATTCAAAAACCTACTTCGGATCATCAGTAAGAAGCATCCAATTGTGCTCTAGATCCCAACAACAACACTTGTCAGACAAATAATATAACCTGAGAGAAGGGGACGTTATCGCTTGATTATGGCCTCTTTTAGGACTGTAAGAATAAGGTGAAATGCTCTCATTCAGTCATTTGATAATGAAAGAGAACACGGCTTTCATTGTTGGTTCTTTTATTTATCTGGTTGGTATTAAATGTTTATCTTGTTGTTTTTACTGCATATAAATATGATACAACCAACAAAAGAACCAACACGTTAAATTGTTGGTCTTTATGTTGGTTCTTTGAGCCTATAAAAGAACCAACAGTGAGGTCGAGCATGGCACTGTCTGAAGCAGAGATCGAAGCAATGAAAGTTCCGTATGGAAGAAATCAGTTTAAGGTCAGTGATGGTGGCGGACTCTATCTGCTGGTGAAATCCTCAGGCCGATACTGGAAGCTGGCTTACCGTTTTGATGGTAAACAGAAGACACTGGCATTTGGCGTTCATCCTGCCGTGGGGCTGGAAGAGGCTCGTGAAAAGCGTGAGGCGGCCAAAGCGCTATTGGCAGACAACATTGATCCTGGAGAGCTTCGCAAGCAGGAGCGCCAGGAGATCCGGGCAGCAGTAGAACAAAAGAATTCAGCAACATCAGTGCAAGAATCCAATCAACGCAGTGTGCAACAGCGACCTGTGGCAATTGATGAAATTGAACAGCGTATGCTTGAAGCTCGTCGCTTGCGTATTCTAAGTATTATTGCTCGCACTAGGGCTTACACGACAAATGAAACGGCCTTGCTTGAGTCATTGCATTCAGAGGGATTTCAAATTTCATTTGATCGCCTGCGTACCGATCTTGCATGGTTATCTGAACAACACGCGGTTCAACTTAAATGCGGAGCGCTATGGGGCATCTATTTAACACAGCCCGGATTAGATGCATCACAAGGTAGTGTATGGATTCCCGGCATTCAGAAACCTGAAGCAACAACCGAACAGGAACAGGATTAAGGGTTGTTTCTTTTTTCCTGCTGATCACAACAATGGCTGTTGTGCACTATTATGCTTTGATACAATCTTTTTCCGATGATAAGCAGAGGCTCTTATTTTAATCTCTGAGTGTTTATAGCGTACGAATAGTCATAATGAACGAGAGGGAGGATGTATGTTACAATTCAGCCAAGTTTCATTTTCGGCCCTTCAGGTCGGTTTCATAATAAACACATAACGTCGCATAATGGATATTATGTAAAGTAATGGAGAGAGCGAGTGCCAGATCGTATTAAAGGTAAAGATAATCATTACGAGAAGTTATATGCACTTATGAAGGTTCTGCGTGAAGAGTGTCCGTGGGACAAAGAGCAAACACTCCTCTCTCTACGTCGGTACACTCTCGAAGAAGTTCACGAAGTACTCGAAGCGATTGATATCGCTGACTCCGATGATAACTGGGAGCCACTTAAATCCGAGCTGGGTGATCTGCTTATCCAGGTGCTCTTCTATTCACGCATTGCTGAGGAGTCGGACAAGTTCGATCTTGCCGATGTCATCGATGCGCTGATCGATAAGATGATCTATCGTCACCCACATGTGTTCGGCAAGGCGAATCCGGAAGATCTGACCGATCAATGGAACAGCCTTAAGGATGCAGAGCATCAGAGTCGCAAAAGTCTGATGGATGAGATCCCTCCTCTGCCGGCGCTGAAATATGCCCAGAAACAGCAGCAGCGCGCTGCCCGCGTTGGTTTTGACTGGGTGAAGGCTACGGATGTGCTGGCAAAAATGCGTGAGGAGCTTGATGAGCTTGAGCATGAAGTTACCCATAGTAAAGATCTCAAACGCATTGAGGATGAATTCGGAGATGTGCTGTTCACCCTGGCCAACCTGGCCCGCAAACTCGATCTTGATGCTGAGCTCTGCCTTATGAGTACCAACCGAAAATTTGCTGATCGCTTTAGAATGATGGAGCGTTTGGCTGAACAACAAGATATTTCACTCAAAGCTCTCAACCTTGATCAACAGGAAGATCTATACTTAGAAGCAAAGAAAGCGTTATAAAACAAGGAGTTATAATGGACACCAACGACAATCCAGAGGCACCCCAGGATATTCAGGTTCAGATTCCGCCTGAGGTGCAACGAGGCACTTATGCAAATCAACTGGTCGTTGCGCATAGTCCCGAGGAGTTTATTCTCGATTTTATCTTCGTAACACCACCGGCGGGCGTTGTTAATTCTCGTGTGGTTATCTCTCCAGCGCATGCCAAACGTATGATTGCGGCACTTCAGGAGAATATCATTCGCTACGAAGCCACATTCGGTGAAATCAAGGTGAATCCTTTGTCTGCGGTACCTGAGACAAAGATAAAAACCCATTAAAACCGCGTAGCTACGATTAACCCTTTACGTTAAAAATAGGACGGTAATACTTATCACCATGCAGTGGACTATATCCAATCAGCTTACCTTTGGCCGTGTTGTTATCATCCCGGTGTTCATGGCCACCTTTTATCTTCCCGGTGAGCTTAGCTACTGGATATCCGCCCTGCTGTTCACACTCGCCTCATTTACAGACTGGCTGGATGGTTACCTGGCAAGAAGCCGTGGTGAAGTCACTGCATTCGGTCGTTTCCTTGATCCTGTAGCAGATAAACTGCTCGTGGCTGCAGCGCTGGTGATGCTTGTCTCTGCTGAGATGGCTCCTGCGATTCTGGCGGTGATCATTATTGGCCGTGAAATCACTATTGGTGCACTTCGTGAATGGCTGGCAGAACGCTCTACCGTGGTTCATGTGTCCCTGATCGCCAAGTGGAAAACCGCCCTGCAGATGATCTCGATCATCGCCCTGCTCCTGCACGTCGATATTCTTGGTATATCTATGCACGATATCGGACTAACCCTGCTGTGGGTCGCCGCAGCACTCACCCTATGGTCGGGATACGACTATATCAAAGGGGCCTGGCCCGAGCTGATGAGCCGATCAGATGAAGACAATCCTCAAAAACCTAAAGACGGGAATGAAGAATCTCCCTGATTTCACTATCGGTTAACACGATGGGATTGGTGGCCATACTGCCACCACTGATATTGGCAATAATCTTCTTAAATCCAGCCTCACCGATGCCATAATGGGACAGTAGAGGCATCTCCAGTCTCTGGCTCCACGCCTCTATGAGCTTGAGAAGCCCGCTACGCGCCTCGCTATCACCTAGCTCAGGCTGATTCGTCAGCAGGCGCCCCACCTGTGCATATTTGAATAGTCCGGGATTCTCAGGTTCACGATCCAGCATGGCCTGGATATTCATGCGTGTTGCTTCATACAGCAGTGTTCCGCAGACCACGCCATGGGGAATCGGATAAAAGGCACCCAGTGGAGAAGCCAGTCCATGCACCGATCCCAACCCTGCATTGGCCAGTGTCAGCCCTGAGATGGATGAGGCATAGAGCATACCTGAGCGCGCATCGAGATTACTGCCATCGTTGACGGCCTCAAGCAGCGAATCCCTTACCTTCTCAAGTCCGCTTAGCGCCAGCGCATCGCTCATCGCGGAGGCTCTGGTGGAAACGTAAGACTCAAGCAACTGCGTGAAAGCATCCATGCCACAGGAGGCCGTTACAGCTTTCGGGCAGCTTAGTGTCAGTTCAGGATCAAGAATAATATGTTTTGCGACCAGTTCTTCATCACGGAATGACTTTTTATAACCATCTTCACCAATCACCGACAGCACTGCATTTTTACTGGTTTCACCACCTGTTCCGGCCGTTGTTGGCAGGGCGATAAAAGGAGTGGAAGGTCCCTGATAGCTCTTTCCGCGCCCTACCCCTTCCAGGTACTCCATCACCGAATCCCCTGAGGGCAGCAGCCCTGCAATAGCTTTACCTGCATCCACGGCACTGCCACCACCGATTGCCACCACGGCATAAGGAGCCCATGCGCGATGTTCAGCGACTGCACCATCCACCAGTTGTGGTGAAGGCTCACCAGTGACTTTAATACGGCGAATCTCAAACGTTGAGGCAAGCTGCTGCATCAAATCACTGCACAATGCTGAGTCATCAAATGATCTGCCGCCGGTTACCAGTAGGACTCTGGAGCCATAGGTCTGAAGGATTACCGCAAGCTTAAATCGCGTTCCAGCGCCAAAATGGATGTGAGGGGTAGAGGCAAAACTAAATGGGGAGATCATCTCTGCAAGATAACAGGAGATCACAATTGCGACCAGAATTTAGCCAAAACTGAACCTTCATCGTTATATATGGCTTAATGGCACTTGTACCTAACAGCTTGTGGTTTATGATTGCCTTTCATGAACAAGCTGCTGCCAATTATCAGTACATTCCTGCTCCTTATCACGCTCTCTGCTGAAGGGTTCGTTGCGTGGAAACTCTATGATCAGAGCACGGCTGCCGAGCAGACAACAGATGAGGTGGCTGCAGAGACAGAGGCACTTCCGGAAGCCGAGGTCGTTTTTATGGATCTGGGCGAAACAACAGTAAATCTGAGTGGAGGTGATTCTGACAACAGTTTCCTGCGCATAAAAATTAAAGTTTCACTTAATGGTAGTGATGCAGAGGAACGAATCACCCAGAATATTACAAAGGTAACAGATCTGGTTCTGAACGTCCTTTCGGCACAAACCTTCTCCAACATTCGTACTCAGGAAGGGAAATCAGCCCTGAAAAAAGACCTCATTGACCGCATCAACAGACTTGTTGGACATGATCCCATCCGGGATATTTTCTTTGTTGATTTCGTTTCCCAATAGAAAAACCGGGGAATAGCACGCTAAGCAACAAAACCCCTGACGTTTAAAACAAAAAAAGCACTCACGGTTTCCCGCAAGTGCTTTATGTTGGCGTCCCCAAGGGGATTCGAACCCCTGTTGCCGCCGTGAAAGGGCGGTGTCCTAGGCCGACTAGACGATGGGGACCTGTTGGACGCGGCGAACAATAGCGAACGTTTTTTTTGCGTCAATCAAAATTTGTGACTCAGTTATCTGTAAACGCTGCGAATAATTTTTTGATTGTCATCCAGCTCAAGCACCACATCGGCAAGCTCGGGTAGTTTCTCCAGGCTCTGACGTGTCAGACGCTCAAAATGCTGAATAAATCGGGCCAGCTGCAGAGCATTCATCCCCTCACCTGTCTTGAATGTTTTAGACTCCTGTCTGCCCCGCCACTGCGTGACAGCATCAAATCCTGGAACTTTCAGGAAAACCAGAGCATCAATTATTTCGAAGAGCTGCTGATAACTGCCTGCCAGTGTTTCGTTTACAAAACGTCTCCAACTCCCCTCTTTGTCTTCTAATGCCTCAAGTTCATTCACGGCTCTGACAAGCTCATCTTGTGACTGTGGCGGTGTTGCGACACACCACCCCTCAAAGAGCAGGATATCAACCGGTGTCTTGTAGCGAGGCCATAAAGCTTCAAGCATTCGGTCATCCATGCTTTTATCGAAGCGAGGCAATGAAACCTCTCCGTTTTTTGTAATCAGCTCATCGATCCTCTCCATTCCAAGCTGAATGTCGTGGGTCCCCGGCACACCACGGGTTTTGAGCAGTGGATGGATAGACTCTGAGAGCTTGTTACGCTCATCCCTTGTCAGGTAAAGATCATCGATAGAGAGCGTAGCAACGTTATATCCGAAACGCTGTTTAAGGATGATTGCCAGTGCCGCAGTCATGGTCGATTTGCCGCTTCCCTGTGCACCATTGATGCCAATCAGTAGTGGTTTGTCCTGTTTGCGATTGTTTATCCATGCAGCCAGAGGGATCAAATGTTCCTGAGCAAGGTTCATATAATCTTCCGGCAGCCCCTCTTGACCGATAAAATGGTTTAGCGCCACGCTAAAATCCGCATCCATGTTAGTGGTCACAGGGCTCACAACAGTGGTGATTGCAATCCTGAGAATCTGATTCCGGTTGCAACGTGACGTGTTCAATGCCTGCTTCACGCAGATGCTGCTGCAGAAGTGCCAGTGTTTGATCCCACTCTTGCAAGGCTTCAACAACGATATGGGCTGATAGCGCCCGGCCACCACCCGGCAGCTTCCAGAGATGGATATGATGCGTTCCCGATACACCTGTTACACCACACATGGCCTTCTCAAGCACCACAACATCAACATCGGAAGGGGTAGCCGCCATCAACTCGCCAGTGGTCTCACGCAACAGATTCCAGCCGCCCCAGGCAAGGATTCCTGCAACAAGAAATGAGAGGATCGGATCAATCGGCATCCAGCCGGTAAGAAAAATGGTTGCACCGGCAACAATAGCAGCGACTGAACCCAGCGCATCACCTAGCACATGCCAATAGGCAGCACGTGTATTGATATCGTCTGCGCCGTGCAGCCATTTCAGAATCACCAGATTGACTACGAGGCCGATAAAACCAATCACAATCACGATCCAGCCCTGTACATCGGGAGGATCAAGCAGGCGTCCGAATGCTTCCCAGACTATCCAGCCACTCAAAAACCAGAGCGCCACACCATTGGCCTGGGCAGCAAGCACCCTCGCCCGGCCATAACCGTAGGTCATGCCGTTGTGTGCCGGCCGCATGGCAACTCGCCCTGCAAATGCAGCAATGCCCAGCGCCACAACATCGGAGCTCATATGCACAGCATCAGCCAGCAGCGCCAGCGAGTTGGATATCCAGCCACCAGCAAATTCGACAATGGCAAACAGCGCTGTCAGGGCCAGAGCCATATCCAAATGATGGTGATGCGAAGGACCGTCGTGATGATGGTGGTGGTGTCCTGACACTAGCGCCCTCTCAATATGGTAGATCTGCTCATCACTTAATCATTGAGAAATCGCGGTAACAATTCAACCCTTGGTGAATGAGGCATAAACTCTGGTGATTGAAATCCACACCATATCAGCAGCTGGTCTGCAAAACCGCTTTTTGCATGGGGTTGGCTGAAATGCCCATATTGAACTACAATAACTATCTAATGGGCCTTCGGGCTCTCAATGAACACCAAACAGGAGATAACCGATGCCATTTGAACTGCCTGCTCTGCCCTATGCCCGTGACGCACTGGTACCACACATCTCTGAAGAGACGCTGGACTACCACTACGGCAAACATCACAACACCTATGTGACCAACCTGAATAACCTCATTGCCGGAACTGATCATGAGGAGAGCTCACTGGAAGAGATCATTCTTACCTCCAGTGGCGGCCTGTTTAATAATGCAGCACAGGTGTGGAATCACACCTTCTACTGGAACTGCCTCTCCCCTGAAGGTGGTGGTGAACCTGCCGATACACTGGCTGATGCCATTAACGAGACATTCGGCTCATTTGAGGCATTCAGAGAGCAGTTCACCACCTCTGCCGCCACCAACTTTGGCGCAGGCTGGACCTGGCTTGTAAAAAACGGGGATGGTGGACTGGAGATTATCAATACCAGCAATGCAGCCAATCCAATGACTGACGGCTATAAACCACTACTCACCTGTGATGTATGGGAGCACGCCTATTACATCGATTACCGCAATGCCCGCCCTGTTTACCTGCAGGCATTCTGGAAGCTTGTGAACTGGAAGTTTGTTTCAAATAATCTTTAATAATCAGCAAATTATATGCCAATAGTTAATGTTAATTATTTGATTGACTGCTCAGCAGAGCCGGGCCTTGTGTCCGGCTCTTTTGTTATGAGCCCTTGCCATTGCTGATGTTCATACGTGGAATGAGCCGATGCTAAACCGGAACAGCGCAATAGAGCAGTTAAAAACCACAACCCTTCCTGCAAAGCTCATCATGCTCTGCAAGAGAATCAACGGGGCTGGAGGTCAGGGCTGGCTGGTTGGTGGCTCTGTGCGCGACATACTACTGGGCCTGACCCCCAAAGATTTTGATCTGGAAGTCTATGGGCTTGAGGTCGATCAGCTTGAAACACTACTAACATCAATGGGTAGAACAGAAACCGTTGGCAAACAGTTTGGCATCCAGAAGCTCTGGATGGGTGACCTTGAGATTGATGTTGCCCTGCCCCGCACTGAGAAAAAAACTACTGCTGGTCATTGCGGCTTCTCCATACAGACAGACCCGCATCTAAGCCCTGAAAAAGCCACGCTGCGCCGCGATTTCACCATCAATGCAATGATGTTTGATCCACTGACTGAATCACTGCTCGATTTTCATGGCGGGCAAAAGGATTTGAATGATCGAATCCTCAGACATGTCAGCAGTGCTTTTGGCGAAGACCCGCTGCGCCCGCTACGTGCCATGCAGTTTGCCAGCCGTTTCCAGCTAAACATTGATCCTGAAACAGCCCTGCTTTGCCATAGCCTGCTTGGGGAGGCGGATAAACTCCCAGAGGCGCGCATCTGGAATGAATGGAAGAAGTGGGCGCTATCCAGCTACCCCTCTTATGGGCTGAAACTGCTTGCTGATTGTGGCTGGCTGAGCTGTTATCCGGAACTGGAGCCAATGGTGACGTGTGATCAGGAACCCTACTGGCATCCGGAAGGCACTGTCTGGAAACACACGCTTCAGGTCTGCGATCAGGCTGCGCTGATCTCCAGCCGGGAAAGTCTGACTGATGATAAACGCATGCTGCTTGTTCTCTCTTCGCTCTGTCATGATGTAGGCAAGCCGAAGAGCTCTTTTATCAATGATAAAGGGCGCATCTGCTCCCCCGGCCATGCCGAGGTGGGCGTTGGCATCTCAGGACTGTTTCTCAAGCGGATTACGGCACCTGGCAAGCTAATCGATCTGATTCTTCCACTTGTTAAAGAGCATATTACCCACCTGCATGGTGAACCGACCGCACGGGCTGTACGCAGGCTGGCTGATCGACTGGTGCCTGCCAATATCGAGTTATGGGAGATGCTGGTCGAGGCTGATGCCTCAGGCCGTTATCCTGCCCCGCCATCACGTCCGGCACTTGGTTGGCTGAAGCTGGCTCAGGAGTTAAAGCACCAACACAACAGGCCCGAACCAATGCTTACCGGAAAGATGCTTCTAGAGCTTGGAGAAAAAGCGGGCCCTGGCATGGGAGAAATCCTCAGTAAAGCCTATCAGGCCCAACTGGATGGGACTATTTTCGACCAGCCTTCGGCCATGCAGTGGTACCACGATTTCAGGCCCTGGAATCAGGGCTCAGAGGGCGATAACCAAGGATAACAGTCAACTATTTGATTCTATTGGTCTTTCATTGACGATTTAATTCATGCCGCTATAATGCCGTTGCAATCAAAATCAGGAGTTTCCATGCCCCACTATCGTCGTTTTACCGATGCCTCAGTCAGTGAAAAAATACTTGATACCATGTTCCTTATCACCATCGGCCTGGGCTACCTGTTTGCCCTGGGCCACACCTTCTTTTCACATGAGGGACGCGATGGTCAATCAGGCCTCTCCGTTGAAGATGTGAAGATCGCTTACTATGGAGAGCACCAGCAAACCCGCTTGGGTGCAGCACTTAACGGTGGTATGGCTGGCAACCTTGATAATGATGAGCAGAAACAGGTCATCGTTGACTGGATTGAGGGTGGTAATGATAAAGCTGCATTTGAACTCAATGTAGCTCCGATTTTGAACAGCAACTGTATTGCCTGTCACTCCGCCGAAGCTGAGATGGGGTTACCACCGCTGACCAGTTACGAAGAGGTTGTGAACCTGACCCATGCCGATACCGGTGCTTCAATCCAGAGTCTGGTTCGCGTCTCCCATATCCACCTGTTTGGTATCGCCTTTATCCTCTTCTTCGTTGGCCGCATCTTTATCCTCTGTGAGATGCCGGTATTGACCAAACGCATTACCGTTGCTATTCCGTTTCTGGCGATCCTTATTGATATCCTCTCCTGGTATATTACCAAGTTTATTCCCGGCTTTGCCTTTGTTGTTGTGATTGCCGGTGGTCTGATGGGTATATCCCTGACCATTCAGATTCTGGTTTCGCTCTATCAGATGTGGTTCTACCATCCCAACGTGGAACCTATTGAGATGTAAGAGGTGCAATGTTTGAGGCATGTCGCGCAAACATTCCTCTCACAGCAGTTGCAGCAAGAGATTAAAATCCTCCCATAGCGGAGAAAACAAGGAGAAACCCCATGAAAAAAACAATTGTGATGATGATGACAGCAGCCTTTTTTGGTCTGAGTGCCCAGTCTGCACTGGCCTCTGATATTGATGCTGCCAAGCTCTTCAACGGCAAATGCAAGATGTGCCACAAGATTGATGGTAAAAAGATGGGGCCAGGTCTGAAACAGATGACAACTGATGCAGCTTCTCTTAAAACTACCATCACAGATGGCCGTAAAATGATGCCAACCTATGGCAAGAAATTGAGCGGCGAACAGATTGATGCACTGGTTGCTTTCATCCAGAGCAATCAGTAAAAAACATGGTAGAGCCCTGATCATTTCGGGGCTCTATTTTTTAAAAGTTTCAACAAGTTGATTGGCTTTGGCTAATCTGCAGCAGAAACCCTTGCGCTAAGAATCCGTGTGGTAAATAGTTAGGACTTCACACGGGAGGAGATTACTTATGGATTTCAAACGAATAACAGGGGTTGCACTTGCCCTTCTGATTATGCCTTTCTCTGCAAATGCAGACGATAGCCTCAATGGTAAGGCACTCTACCAGGCTAACTGTGCCGCATGCCATGGCACTGACGGCATGCCTACGGAGTTTGGTAAAGAACTAAAACCATTCCCGGCACGTAACCATCAGGCCGTTGTTGGTCTGGTCGAGCGTGATGAGCTGCGCCGCATTATCAACTACGGTATTGCCGGCACAGAGATGACTCCAAAGAAGTATGATCTCGATGGTCTGCAGATCGAAGCGGTTATCGATTATATGGAAACCTTCAAATACACCCCTAACCTGGCCAATGGTAAAGTCCGTTTCGAGGCGGTCTGTGCAAGTTGTCATGGTATGGATGGTCGCGCCAAAACCGGTATGGGCGCCAAAAATCTCGTCTACTCAACACAGACTCTGCAGGAGATGGCACACACCATGCGTTATGGTCGTCCTGGCACCAAGATGACCAGCAAACGTCATCAGTTGAGCAACGAAGATATTGCAGATGTGGCACACTATGCACACTCACTGCGCTACAGAGCAGATGCGGCCAAGGGCAAGAAACTCTACGCCTCAAACTGTGCCTCCTGCCACGCTACGCCTTCAGCGATCAAACTGACCGGTAATGCGGCATCCAAGCGTACCCTTGCTGATCTCTCTGATCGCCTGCTGGACCTGCGTATTACTCACGGTCGCCATGTTGATCGTGCCGGTAAAGATGTTGGCAAACTCTCTGCTGATGACATCTCCGATATCATTGCGCATATGAGGAAGAGTACTAAATAATGACGTTACACTCCGATAGAGGCGCCTCCCAATTGGGGGGCGCTGATCTTTTTGACCTGGAAGTTATCAAGAAGTACGACAAGGCCGGGCCGCGTTATACCTCATACCCCACCGCTCCGATGTTTCACACCGGAATTGGTGCCAAAGAGTATGCGCAGACGCTGAGTGATGTGGCTGATAGCGATGCTCCGCTGTCGCTCTATATCCACATCCCATTCTGCAATACCGTCTGTTACTACTGCGGCTGCAGCAAAATTGTCACCAAGAAATATGATCGTGCAGCCCCGTATCTTGAGCTGCTGCTCAAAGAGATCGATCGTGTTGCTGATGCCATGGGCAACACCCGTCGCCCTGTCACCCAGTTGCACTTTGGCGGCGGCACACCAACCTTCATGAACAACGATCAGATGCGTGCCATCATGACACGTCTGCGTGAGCGTTTTAACTTTGTACCCAAGGATGAGGGTGAATTCAGTATTGAGATCGATCCGCGTGAGTGTGATGAAAACACTGTACGTGTTCTGCAGGAGATTGGTCTTAATCGCATGAGCATGGGCGTTCAGGATTTCGATCCGATTGTGCAGAAGGCGGTCAACCGCATTCAGTCCAAAGAGGAGACCCTGCGTGTGCTTGGCGAAGCGCGTCAGCACGGTTTTGAATCGATGAATATCGATCTGATGTATGGCCTGCCTCATCAGACGGTTGAAACCTTCGATGTCACCCTGAACACCATTATCGAGTTTAACCCTGACCGTATTGCTCTGTTTAACTATGCGCATATGCCGCACATGTTTATGCCACAGCGCCGTATTGATGAGTCAGCCATGCCTACACCGCAAGAGAAGCTCAATATCCTTGAGCACAGCATCAACAAGCTTCTGGATGCCGGCTACGTGTTTATCGGTATGGATCATTTTGCCAAACCTGAAGATGAACTGACCATTGCCCAGCAAAACGGCAAGCTCTACAGAAACTTCCAGGGTTACAGTACCCAGGCAGATTGCGACCTGATTGGTCTGGGTGTCACCTCCATCGGTTATGTTGGTGGTGGATTCTTCCAGAATGCCAAAGAGATGGACCCCTACGCTGAGAAGATCGATGGCGACGAGTTCGCAGTATTCCGCGGTTACATCCTCTCGGATGAGGATCATCTGCGTCGTCAGGTGATTATGCGCCTGATGTGTGATTTCGCTCTCGATTACACGCAGTTTGAGTCCGAGTTCGGCATCAACTTCAAAGAGCACTTTGCCGATGGCATTGCTGATCTCGATGAGATGGCCAAAGACAGTCTGGTAGAGCTGCGTGATGATGGTCTAACCGTCCTACCAGCAGGTCGTCTGCTGATCCGTAACGTTGCCATGGTATTCGATGAGTACCTGCAGAAGAAAAAAGAGGGATCAGGCTTCTCCAAAACCATCTGAGCAGACAATGAAACTGAGGCCGGGCTTTTGCTCGGCCTTTTTCATGCCCCTTCCTTTCGCCTAACACCTCACCCCTTACTAAGGAGTCCACTGCATGCAAATCCAGAGTGATAGCCGCACCTTTTACGAAAGAATCGGTGGTGAAGAGCCCCTGCGCCAACTGGTGCAGCGCTTCTATCGTCACATGGATGAACTGACTGAAACAGTGACTATCCGCCGTATGCATGCCCCCGATCTAAAATCCGCCGAAGATAAGCTGTTCATGTTCCTCTCCGGCTGGATGGGCGGCCCATCCCTGTATATTGAGAAGTTCGGCCACCCTCGCCTGCGTATGCGTCATATGCCCTTCAAGATCGGCGAATCCGAACGTGATCAATGGATGCTCTGCATGAAACACGCACTGGCTGACGTAGTAACAGACAAAACCCTCTCTGCTGAACTCTACGCCGCCCTATACAGCGTCGCAGATTTCATGCGCAATCAACCTGAATAACCAACACATTGGGTCAAACATCAATTACTAAGGATTGAGCCTAGAATCAGAATATTCATCTTCAATTCTTTGGTCAGACTGCTGTCGAGAACTCTTTCCTGTGCTAAATTGATTTAATTGCAGATAGATAGCTGGCTTGTGAAATAGTTCACAGGCCAACGCTTCAATGGCCATATATACTCTCCAAACAGGAGAAAACAGACCTTCACCTCTCCCCCCCCCTCACAGGTGAGGGTCTTTGAAAGCCTCGACTAACAAGTCGGGGCTTTTTTTCTTGAGATGTCCCGTCCTGAAATAAGTTGACACAAAAAGGACTTATTATGGGAAAGGAAGAAACAGCAAGGCGCAGACGAAGTCAGCGTGATTATACATTGGGCTTTAAATTGAGCATTGTCGAACAGGTTGAA
>NZ_VWNC01000006.1 GCF_013387455.1 Mariprofundus sp. NF | reverse complement strand
TATTGAACAGAGTTTTTTTCATGCGATTAGACTAACACCTTGTCTAATTATGGCTTATTTCGCCCGCAAACCCAATCAGGACAAGGGATATCGAAAAACTCGACCAACACGAAATGTCACTTAGCTCGTAATAGCACTGTTTTTCTTGTGATTGGTACATATTCTATGATCTCAATATGTCTGGCTCTTGGATGAATTCGTTGTTTCTTTGTGTTGACATAAAAAGGCGATTCAATGATTTGTAGCACCATACTGGAAGCGCTACTGCTGTTTCTCGTTTTCAAAGTGATTTTGTTTGTAATGAAATTACGGTTGGTTCGACCTATGGTTCGATTGTGATATTGAAGCGAGGTTAGAACTGAATGCATGCAACGCTGCCACTGTTGAAAGAGAGCGATTTTCCGGCGATTAGTCGAGCTCGGGTGGAGACTCTGCAGGTGAACCTTGGTTATCTCTGTAATCAGAGTTGTCTGCACTGCCATGTAAATGCCGGACCAAAGCGAAAAGAGCTAATGGATGAAACTACAGTAGAGACCGTGCTCACATATCTCAAAACACATCACATCAAAACACTCGATCTGACCGGTGGTGCGCCGGAGATGAATCCTCACTTTCGCCATCTGGTGAGTGGGGCGAGGGGGCTTGGTGTGCGTGTCATTGATCGCTGCAATCTGACTATCCTTGAAGAGCAGGGGTATGAGTGGGTTGGGCAGTTTCTGGCTGATCATGGGGTCGAGGTGGTGGCATCACTGCCCTGTTATCTGAGTGATAATGTTGATGCCCAGCGTGGCAAAGGTGTGTTTGAAAAAAGTATCCAGGCACTGAAGCGACTCAATGAGCTGGGCTACGGCGTTGAGGATTCGGGACTGACACTGACACTGGTCTATAATCCACAGGGGGCAAACCTGCCGCCATCCCAGGATGAGCTTGAAGCTGCCTATAAGCGGGAACTTCATCTGCGCTATGGCATCCTCTTTAACCAGCTGTTCACTATCACCAACATGCCGATCAAGAGATTTGGAAGTACACTTATTTCTCAAGGTAAATTCGCAAGTTACATGCAGTTGCTTAAAGAGGCTTATAGTGAAAGTAACCTGCCCGGTGTGATGTGTAGAAGCCTGATCAGTATCGACTGGCAGGGTTATGTTTTCGACTGCGATTTTAATCAGATGCTTGATCTGCCGATGCACAGCCGTGATGGAGAACGAACCCATCTTTGCGAGTTGATGCAGATCGATATCACTGGTCAGCCCATCGTTGTGATGGATCACTGTTACGGCTGTACTGCCGGGCAGGGCTCCAGCTGCGGCGGGGCACTGGAGGATTAAATGTCATTACGAGAAGAGCTTGAACAGTTTAACAGTGGATTCATTGCCCAGGTAGCCGAAGATGTAGTAAGCACCATGAACAGTGCGGTGCAGACGCTGGCTTCATCCGGTCTTGTCGATCTGGCACTAAAGGAGGGGCAGCACGCTCCCGATTTTGATCTGCCGGAGATTGGTGGTGAGAGAATCAGGCTCAGTGAACTGCTCAATGCTGGCCCTGTTGTCATCACATTTTATCGTGGCGGCTGGTGCCCATACTGTAATCTGGAGATGCAGGCCTTGCAGTCTGCGCTGCCTGAGATCGAAGCAGCCGGAGCTTGCCTGATTGCTATTGCCCCCGAATTGCCGAAGTTTGCATCTCAGACGCGGGATAAGGGTAACCTTACCTTTCCACTACTGAGCGATAGCAACAATGAGACAGCCAGAAGGTATGGTCTGGTGTTCACCTTGCCTGAGAGCCTCAGACCCATTTATGATGGTTTTGGTATCGATCTTCCAGCCAGTCATGGCAACAGCGACTTTGAACTACCGATGCCTGCCACCTATATTGTCGCGTCTGATGGCACCGTTGCCCATGCCTTTGTTGATGTGGACTACACCAAACGCATGGAACCATCCGAAATTATTAACATACTTAAGACCCTGTAAGACGGAGAAGATGATGAGTGTAAAAGCCGATAACGTGCGTCAACATGTACGTAAATCCTATGCGGAGGTGGCTGAAGCCAGTAATGATGGTGACTGCTGTGGCGTTGAATCAAGCTGTTGTGGTGTATCCGATGATGCGGTTATCAACACACTGATCTCAACACGGTTGGGTTACTCCGAGGATGATCTGACCAAGGTGCCTGATGGTGCTGATATGGGACTGGGTTGTGGAAACCCGCGTGCCATTGCCAGCCTGAAAGAGGGTGAAGTGGTGGTTGATCTGGGTAGTGGTGGTGGATTTGATGCCTTTCTGGCTGCCCATGAGGTTGGTGAGCGCGGTCATGTGATCGGTATCGACATGACCCCCACAATGCTCTCTAAAGCGCGTCACAACGCCGAGAAAGGTAAGTTCAGCAATGTCGAGTTTCGTCTTGCTGAAATCGAACATCTGCCGATTGCAGACAACACGGCTGACATCATCATCTCCAACTGTGTGATCAATCTTTCACCGCATAAGGAGCTGGTGTTTGCCGATGCGTTTCGCGTACTCAAACCCGGTGGCCGACTGGCAATATCTGATGTGGTCGCCACAGCCGAGATGCCGGATGAGATGAAAAATGATCCGGTGCTGCATGCCGGCTGTATGGCAGGTGCATCTCTGATCGATGAGCTGGAAGCCATGATGGCTGCGGCCGGTTTTGAGAAGATCAGCATTAAGCCTAAGGATGAGTCGCGTGAATTTATTCGTGACTGGGCACCGGGACGGGGCGTGGAGGCGTATGTGGTCTCTGCCTATATTGAAGCGGTGAAACCGGGTGGCTGCTGTAGTGATTCCGGGTGCTGTTAGGGTTTGTTTATAATTATTTGAAACCGTTGTAATAATCTGAGATCTGTTTCGACCTATCGTTCATCAATTCCCCAAAGGGGCATGAAGAGGAGATAGAATCATGAAACAGATGACCACTTTGGCTATAGCGACGCTGCTGACAATTGGCCTCTCAGCGGCACCGGCATTTGCCGGACACCACAAAAACCCCTGTAATCCATGCGCAGCGAATCCGTGTGCCATGAAGCATAATCCGTGTGAGATGAAGAAAAACCCATGTGATATGGGCAAGAAGAATCCGTGTGACATGAAGAGCCACAACCCATGCAATCCATGTGCTATGAACGATCACGGTAAACATTAATCCAGTTTGAGTGTTTGAATGAAAAGAGTCGCATTGCCTGAGGCAGTGTGGCTCTTTTTCGTTTTATGTAAGAAACGAACTGCTCATCCGACCACTACAACATTAGGGCCATTTCAGAAACAGATGCCCAAACAATGGAGGAGAGAGAACGATGAATAAATTAATTACCATGATGGCTGTTTTGATCATGAGTCTGGGTATGGTGGCAACATCTGCATCTGCTGGTAGCCATAATCCGTGTAACCCGTGTGCAATGAAAAACCCGTGTAGCATGAATCCTTGTTCGATGAAGAAGCATGCTAACCCATGCGGTATGAATCCGTGCGCTATGCCGAAAAAAGCTAATCCATGTGCGATGAATCCCTGCTCCATGCCAAAAAGTGCCAATCCATGTGCAATGAACCCGTGTGGTGCTGGCAATCCATGCAGCATGAACCCATGTTCAACAAGTCAGAAGGCACCACTTCGAGATAAAGCCTTTAAAAGTTTTAACGAAGCTGCCGCTGTGGGTAAAAAGATGTGGAACGATGAAAATCTCGGCACATCCGGTATGGCTTGTCTCTCTTGTCACTCCGACCATGAACTGCTGAACCTGGGTAAAAACCAGAACTATCCTCACTATGTGGAGATGGTGGGTGATGTGGTGACACTTGATCAGATGATCAACTACTGCATGATCAATCCTATGAAAGGCAAACAGTTCGAGAAGAATTCTAAAGAGATGACTGCCATGGCTGCCTACTTCCGTGCCTATCGCATGCAGTATATGAAAGAGAATCGTAAGTAACTTTTCAATAGAGTGAATTATAAAGAGGCAGTCTGCGGGCTGCCTCTCTTATCTGGGGCGTAGATGAAACAGATTTTGATGGCATTGGGGTTGATGGTTTGCGGTCTGATGCTGACGGCTGCTGCACTCGATCCCGGCTTGCCATCGAACTACTGGGACAACCCCAAAGCCACAGCTGGTAAAGCGCCACATGCATGGTCGAAGCTTGAGAAAGATATGCGGCCGGAAGCTTGTGCGCAGTGTCATAGTGAACAGTTTGATGACTGGAAGAGCAGTCTGCATGCCGCAGCCTACTCGCCAGGCACAGTTGGCCAGTTTCCCGATATGGGGCATGGCGCTGCCAATGCATGCCTGAATTGCCATGCGCCGCTTGCTGAACAGAAATTCAGCGATGATGAATCAATGCATAGATCGGTAGCGCTGTTGCTCAAACAGAAGCAGGGTTTTGATAGCGATGCGAACCTTGATGGTAAAAAAGTCCCGCTCACCCATGCAGGCGTAAGCTGTGCGAGCTGTCATGTGCGTGGCTGGCAACGTTTCGGGCCTCCACCTAAAGCGACTGGCGCAGTTGGCGTTCAACAGGGTTCTGCGCACGGTGGTTTTACCGCTACGCGTGATTTTGAATCATCACAGTTCTGCGCCTCCTGCCATCAGTTTCCAGATTCAATGGCGATTAATGGTAAACCGCTTGAGAATACCGTAACCGAGTGGAAAGAGAGTGCTTTCTCTAAGCAGGGCGTGACCTGCCAACAGTGCCATATGCCGGACAGAAAGCATCAGTTTCGAGGCATTCACGATCCGGAGATGGTCAGAAAGGGGCTTACCTTTGATCTCAAACAGCAGGGGGAGGTTGCGATCTTCTCCATCACATCAACATGGATTGGCCACGCGTTTCCCACCTATGTAACACCTCTGGTGATTGTCTCTGCAGAGGCGAAAGGCAGCAGTGGTGAATTGCTGAAGTCTTGGCAGTGGGAGATCGTGCGTGAAGTTGAGTATGACAACGGCTGGCAGGAGAAACGGGATACGCGCCTGGCATCTGGCGAAACCCGTAAGTTTATGACTAATGACCTGCCTGCCAGCTCGGAAAGTGTTCGCTTCTCTGTGACTGTTATTCCGGACAATTTTTATAAGGGGCTATATGAGAGCCTGCTATCCGGTGATCAGCAACCGGCAGCAAAAGTCCATATCAAACGTGCCAGAGCGCATGCGGATAAAAACGACTATCTGCTATTTGAACAGTCGATATCCATTGGGAAGAGATGATCTTCTACGCTCTTATTTCAGCCACGAATTGAAACTTGCTCTTGTTAAGCTGCAGCCCATAATCGGCTAACGTGATGTGGGGGAGAGTTATGATCAGAGTTATTGCCATATTTGGGGTCTTCATGCTGGGCCTCTCCACAGCCTCTGCGAGCGAAACGGAGATGGTTGATCCGCTAACGGGCATGGCGTTTGTACGGGTGTCTGCCGGTTGTTTCACGATCTCGGTTGATGCCAAAGCAGATAAGAGCAGTTCAGCTAAAACGGCGCATTCTAAACCATCGCTCATTATGCATAACGGCCCTGGTACAGAGTTTGTGCATGAAAATTCAGCCATTGATGAGGGCGATCTGCTGGCTGCTGATGATCTGCAGACAGAGGTGATTACCAATCAAACCGCTCAGGTCTGTCATAACAAGGCTTTCTGGATGGGCAAGTTTGAAGTGACACAGGGTCAGTATGAGAAGGTGATGGGTAGTAATCCCTCGGCGTTCAAGAGAGGGGATGATTACCCGGTTGAGCGAGTGAGCTGGCTCGATGCCCGTCAGTTTGTGCGTCTGCTCAATGAGAAGAGTGGTAATCAGTTCAGGCTGCCCAGTGAGTCGGAGTGGCAATATGCCGCCAGTAGCGGTGGTCAGGATGTGAAATACGGCGCTGCCGGAAAAGCTGCCGATGTGGCCTGGTATATGAAAAACAGTAGCAGCACACATGCGGTGGGTGGCAAAAAACCCAATGCACTCGGTCTCTATGATATGAGTGGTAATGTCTGGGAGTGGACCGCTGATTGCTGGAGTGAGCATCGCAACAACACACCGGCTGATGGCTCTGCTATGAGCAGTGGCAAATGTACGGCCAGAGTGCTCAAAGGTGGCTCATGGTACGATGCCGAGGACTATATCCGGATTTCCGCACGTCTCTGGAACGATACCGACAGATCAGACAATAATAGCGGCTTCCGTCTGGTTCTCGACTAGCTCTAGCCCCAAATGAGCCCATTCGGCGTTGTTTCTCTATAACTATCGCACCCATTCAATCAACACCCATTGATTGAATGGGTTTGCTCAGCTAGTAAATCCGGCGGCTGGATGTAGCTTGCCGATCATGTCTGTACGCCAAGCTGCTATTGAAATCCTGAATAAAGTTTTTACCAACAAGGTAAAGGCGGGTGAGGCGCTTGAATCACTTGGCTCCTCTTTCACTGATCGTGACCGACGCCTGCTGCATGAGATGGTCTATGGCGTGTTGCGTCGTTTCTATTCGCTGGAGGCAGATTTCTCTCGTTTCTGCAAAATAAAACCCGATCCGGTTGCCCATACCGCACTGCTGATCGCCACCTATCAGATACGGCATATGCGTGTTCCAAGCCACGCCGCAGTCTCTGAAACGGTAACGGCAGTCTATAAGATGAGCCCGAAAGCCGTAGGTTTTGTCAATGCGGTTCTGCGCAAGGTGGCAGAGCGTGCGCCACCGAAAAAACTGAGACCGCATCAGCGCGATGAGCTGCCGAAATGGGTCTATGCCGCATGGCGCGACGCATTTGGTGCAGATGTTGTACACCAGTTCAGTCAGACGCTGAAGAGCCCTCCCAAGCTTGCACTGGCTCTGTTTATTGATCGCGACAGCTGGATTGAACAAGCCAGAGCCATGGGTTTTGAAGCTACAGCAGGGGAGTTGTCACCCTGCGCCGTACTGCTCGATTCAGGCACTGATGTCACGTCTCTGCCCGGTTATGAGGAAGGTCACTTCACTGTGATGGATCAGGCAGCACAGGCAGCTGTGATGGCGCTTGAGCCGTCAAAAGGCGATGGCCTGATTCTCGATGTTTGTGCTGCACCCGGTGGCAAGACAGCGCTCTTATCCCACCGTTTTCCCGATGCTACTATTCTTGCGGTGGAGCTCAATGCACGGCGCATTCCTCGTCTGGCTGAAAATCTGAATCGACTGCAGTGTGAGAATGTCACCATTGTGCAATCTGATGGTCTTAATCTGCCGCTGCCTGATGGCAGTGTGGATGCCATTGTGCTTGATGCCCCGTGTTCTGCTTCGGGTATTCTGCGCCGTCACCCCGATGCCAAATTTCTGCATGATGATCAGGAAGTCACAAAACTGGCTGCCCTGCAGAAGACGATGTTGAGTGAATCCTTAAGGGTACTCAGAGCCGATGGGGCGATGGTCTATGCTGTCTGCTCTATTCACCCGCAAGAGAATGAGCAGGTGATTGAATCGGTTGTCGGAGTGAAGGATCAAAGGCGACTGTTTCCCTCTGAAGAGCATGATGGCTTCTTTTTTGCCCGTATCGGTGGTGGTCAATCGTAATGAGTGACAACGAATTCTCGCTGATCGACAGCCATTTTAAGGGCAAAGGGGGGGAGGCACATCCATTCACCTCTTTTTCTATTGGTGATGATGCATCTATTCATCGTCCGAGTAGCGGCATGGAGCTGGTGATTAGCACCGACACCTCAGTGGAAGGTGTGCACTGGCCGGATGACTACTCGCGTGTGAAAGCTGCGGATCGCGCTGTCTGCTCGGCCCTTTCTGATCTGGCCGCGATGGGGGCGACTCCTGTTGCTGTCTGGGTTAATGTGATGGCTCGGGATAAGAGATCGGTGAAGAAGATGGCCAAAGGTGTAACCCGTGCCCTGAAGCGCTACAACGTCGAGCTGGTGGGTGGTGATACCTGCAGCTCAAAGGTGAACGCATTGGCAGTCACAGTTGCCGGTGAGCTTGCCGAGGGCTCTGCCATGCGGCGCGATGCTGCAAATCCTGCAGATAACCTCTGGCTGGCTGGAAGGGTTGGTTTTCATGCGCTGGGCCTGCAACAGTGGCTAAATGGCCAGTGCGATGGCGAATATGTCCACTGCATGGATGAGATCAGACCGCTGCTCTCAGCAGGTATGCAGTTACGTCAGATGGGCGTGGCCTGCTGCATCGATGTCAGTGATGGCCTGCTGCAGGATGCCGGGCATCTGGCGGCTGCTTCCGGAGTTGGTATCAATATCGAGGTAACGCAGGTGCCGCAGTGGCAGCAGATGTGTGAGGCTGTTGGAGCGGAACGATTCATGGATTCGGTACTGCATGGTGGTGAGGATTATGCACTGCTCTTTACCGCACCTGCCGATATGACCTTTGATAATGAACTGGCTGTAAACATCGGCAGTTGTCGCGAAGGTGAGGGCGTACACCTTTACCGGGATGGTGAACGCTGCAGTGTGAAAAAGAGAGGGTTTCTGCATTTTGGCTGAGGCGCGATCCATACACCACTGGCTGGCCGCCGGTTTAGGGAGTGGCTGGTTGCCGAAAGCGCCCGGTACATGGGGTTCTCTGGCTTCACTGCTGCCTGCTTGGCTCATCATCGAACAGTTTGGGGTTTTGACCCTGCTGACGGGTTCGCTGCTGCTGCTGCTGATCGGATGCTGGAACTGTTATGTTGTGCTGCCAACGCTCAAGGATAAAGATCCCGGCTGGATCGTAATTGATGAGTGGGCAGGGCAGTGGTTGGCGCTGGCGCTGATTCTACTGCTGCTCAATATTTCGCTGCTGTCTGCGATATGCCTCGCATTTATCGCGTTTAGGGGTTTTGATATTTTAAAGCCGTGGCCGATCTCCCGAATTGAAACCATGGGACCACCGTGGTGGTCGATTATGGCCGATGATATTGCTGCCGGTCTGATCGGAGCTGCCGTGGTGATCGCTGGTTGCCTGATGCTGGGATTGTTATGACGATACATGCGCAATGGATTATCAGTGAAAGTGCACTGCACAATCTCAGTTGTGCAGGTGTAACAACCGGTTGGTTAAAAGCATGGGTTCGCTCTGCTGGTGCTGAATCGGTCTCGATCTATCCTCTGGAATCTTCCGGCTGGCAAAGTGAGGCGGCACAGTGGCGTATCTTTTTTGCTGATGAGATGGAGCTGGTTCACTCGGCTCAACTGCTCGGTTTAAAGCTCGATGCCGAACATGAAGAGAGCCATGAAGCGTATGACACATCTCCGCTGCTGCTGGAGAATCCACAACGCATCTGTTGGAGTTATCGGCAGGGGAATAGATCCATTCTCTTTATATCGCCCGGAGATATAGCGTATCAGCGAGCCGCTTACCTGAAACATATCAATGGCAATAAACCGCTGCTTCAGCTTGCTGTCTTTGCCGATGAGGGCGGTGAGTTTGCATTGGAGCCGGGGCTGACTGGGAGCTTACTTATCCCGCAACAGCCTCTGCCTGAGTTTGCCATCAATACCGAAGGGCGATTGATCGAAGAGCAGGTGGTTGATCTTCTGCGCCAGCATAAACTTCGTCTGCGCACAGCCGAATCGTGTACATCCGGCGCCATTGCAGCGCGCATCGGTCGACTGCCCGGCGCATCGGATGTACTGGATCGTTCGTGGGTGACCTACAGCAATGAGGCGAAAATAGAGGAGCTTGGCGTAACACCTGAACTTATCGAAGAATTTGGTGCTGTAAGCGCTGAGGTTGTCTCTGCGATGGCAGAAGGTGGCAGTGCCGATAGTTTTGCCTGCATCGGGGTTAGCGGCATTGCAGGGCCTGCTGGCGGCTCTGATGATAAACCGGTCGGCTCAGTTTGGATTGCTGTCGCACTGCCCGGTGAAAAGGCAGTGAGTCAGCTGTTAAACCTTTGTGGTAGCCGCTCCGAGATTCAGTGGCGCACAGTTAACGCAGCGCTGACTCTTCTGCTCGCTGAGGTGGAAAAATCTCACCGGTAATTCTGATTTAGGCTGCTATGCTTAGCTTCATGGGAGGTTTGCCATGAAAAAGTTCTCTATTGTTCTGATCGCCATGCTGCTGCTTGTCTCCTGTAAAACGCAGGTTGTGGGGTTGCAGCAGGATCACTCATTTACCTACGCCAATGCTCTGCAGGCTGGCTTTGTTGCTGGTGGCGTTGTCTCGCTGGTTGATAGCCTGAATGATCAGCAGCGCATGCTCTACAGCGAAATCATGGTCCGTGAGTTTGCTGATGAACGACCCGGATTCAGCTTTATTCGTAGTGGTGCACTGATTTCAGCCTTCTCGCTACAGCAGTATGGGGCATGGCTGGATGCTTTCCAGTTAACCGGTGAGATCAGTGAACCCTTTGCCAGTGCAGTAAAAGTCAGTTTCCCCAAAGCCCGTTATCTGATGCTCTGTCGCATCGAAGAGAATCGTATTACGCAGGAGCATAGCGAGCGTGAAACTGATGTGGCCGATTCTGAAGAGGATCGAAAGAAGGGTGAGTATGAATATGTGCAGGTGGATATCTCTTTGACCACCACCCGTCAGGTCGGGGCGAGACTTACTATTTTTGATCTGCAACAGCATGTTGTCGCCTGGTCAGGTTATGTCGTGAAATCTGAAACCAACAGCAATGACTCCTCGCGCACCTTCAATAAGCAGAACCGCTGGCGGGATGAGTTTGTTGATGACTTCTTAAATGCAATGATCGGGATTGATAATCAGGGATATCCTGAAGCGCCAGCCATTGAAAGCGTACTGGCCAGCCTCTTCGAAGGTTTTGCCGAGAATATGCCCGAGAAAAAGAGCTGACTCTTAGAGTAGTTTCAGAACATAGTGATCGATTGGGTCAGACACGATTGATATTGAACTTGCTCTACTGGTCCTGTTTTTGGGCGAAAGAGGGTGTTTAATCGTTTTGTTTTTTTAATGGTTTAATCGGAAAATTTGAAGCTGTTTTCTTTCATGATCTCCTTGATGGATTCCAGTCGTTACAGTAGATTTTATGAAGCTTGTTTTGGGCCTTAGGTGCCTAATAAAAAGGGGATGATGATGTCAGATACAGTTTCAGTAGAAGTAACGGATGCAGACTATAAAGCCCTTAAAAGTGCAGTTTCGGCAATCAAATCTATGGTCTCAACCTTTGGTGGTACGGACTCAGAACTCTTTGAAGAGTTAGTGACTCTCAAGGCGTTGAAAAAGCGCATTAAAGCTGCACAGGCTGCGGCTAACTAATAAAACCCTGTTCAACAGAAAATATCTACAGCGCCATTATTTTAATTTGTAATAAACTGGTTGCTCCTCCGACTCCTTATTAGTTCGAAGATGTTTGGAGGATATGGCAGTGAATACAATGTTTCACATTATAGATGATGAAGTGACTCTCTCTACGTTAATGGTGGAGCTGTTGGAGTCGGCAGGCTATCAGGCAGTAGATTTTTCAGATCCACTTGAATATCTCAAGTTTGTAGATAGCAGCCATTATTTTCCGCCTCTAGCTATTATTACAGATGTCCGAATGCCTAAGATGGGTGGTTATGAGTTAATCGACAGCGTGCGGGAGAGGTATCCTCAACAGAGAGTTATCGTTGTTTCCGGTGATGATAGAGGGGATGAGGCTCGCAATAGAGAGGTTTGTCATTTTTTAACGAAACCTGTTTCCCCTGATACTCTTTTCGAATTAGCAGGTACGATATCCAGATGCGAAGAGGCACATGCCTCAGGTGCGGATGTTAAATGTCAAAAATTGAAACGGGCCTTCTCTTCGGATGCTCAACACTGCGCGCAGGACTGTTTTGCAATTAATTGTGAATAAATCCCTCAAGCTATGACATGAAGTTGCTTAAGGAATCGCTGATTTATTCAGCGATTCCGTGCAGTCCATGGACGGACTTCCAAGCCGGCCGCGTAAGTGGCTGGTTTGTAAGCAAGAGAAAAACGACGTTTTTTCTTTTGTGAACTGATTTTTGGCAGGAGCCAACAAATCAGTATCTCCTTAGAACGCCTGCCGTTGCAGATCATCTTTCGGATGGGCTTCGATCAACAGGTCTTTGCCGTAGGTGATCGGGCCGAAGATGGTGTCGATGGTGGGGCGCACCTTCAGGGCTACCCCCTGAGGAATGGCGCCATCCTCACCGGCAAAAGCGAGAGCCAGCTCAAGCATATCCATCACCGATTTTTCATTGAAGAATTCAAACATATTCAGGCTGAGATTAAGCGGGATATCCTGCGACTCTCCGGCTGCCAGTCTGATGTTTTTCTCCATGCTGCCGCTGATGGTATCGCGGCCATCGAGCACCAGCGTCCAATCCATGCGGGTCAACTTGGCAGCCACTTGGTTGGCCAGTGGATTCTCCGATTTCAGATGCAGGGTGAGGTTTAGTGGCAGCTCTTCACGAGAGAGAGCCATGCTGGCTCGGGCCATCTGGAACATATTGATCTCTTCAAGTGAATCGATCTGCATCAGGTCGATGCCTGCCAGGCGTACTGCGGAGACATGATCAAGCGAGAACTTCACTTTGGAGAGGTCGGTGGGTTGCATCAATGTGGCGCAACCGGAGATAAACAGGGTACTTATCATGATAGTGATCAGTGAAAATCGGTTTCTCAGTTTCATATTGGGCTCTCCTCTGCGGGTGACTGAGGCGAGTATAGATCAAGTGATATATATATGTGTGTGATATATTGCACTGGTAGTGCAGTGATCCCTCGAATCAGGGTTTGTTTTCACTATTTTACGGTCAGAATCTTCTCGGCACGGGCCAGATCAGCAGGGGTATCAACGCCGATACAGTGGAAATCACCAACAGTAACGGCGATATCGTAGCCGTGATGCAATACGCGCAGCTGCTCCAGCTGCTCGGTCTCTTCTGCTTCACACGCTGCCAGTGAGGGGTAGATCAGCAGAAACTCTTTGCGATAGGCGTAAAGGCCGACATGTTGCAGGGCATTGGAGCTGCCTGAGCGGGGGAAGGGGATCGCTGCGCGACTGAAATATTGGGCGCGCCCCTTGGCATTGCAGACCACCTTGACCACATTGGCATCATGCAGATCAGCATCCTCTCTGACCGGATGCGCCAGTGTTGCCATCGGCAGGTAGGCATCATCTTTGAACGGTTCCACCACAGCGCGGATAGCCACCGGATCAATCAGCGGTTCATCACCCTGCACATTGACCACCACATCACAGGCAATATCACGCACTGCCTGAGCAAGGCGGTTACTGCCATTGGGATGATCAGCATCGGTCATGCAGGCGATCACACCACATTTTTTAGCAATCGCTGCAATGCGATCATCATCGGTGGCAACAAACACAGGCCCAAGCTCTGCAGCCACAGCTTTTTCGATGACATGAACAATCATCGGTTTGCCGGCCAGCAGCGCCAGTGGTTTGCCGGGAAAACGGGTGGAGCCCATACGGGCAGGAATACCAATGGCGATTTTCATGATATTTGACACTGATGCCCCAGGGCACTCTCTCTTGCGCATGCGCAATTCACCTTGTCGATGCAGATGAACACTGATTTAAACAAGTAAACATTTATACCCAAGTGTGTTGAAGTAGCTTTACCTAGGTTATTACCATCTGTGAATATCTGCGTATATCTGTGTCTAAAAACCATTAGTGCGCCTCGATTTCTGACCAGTCAGCGGTTGCCGTGCCGACTTTACCGACTACCACGCCAGCAGCACGGTTGGCAATCTGGGCCGCAGTCAGTGCATTGTCCCCTCTGGCCAGACAGGCTGTGAATACAGCAATCACTGTGTCACCTGCTCCGGTTACATCAAACACATCACGGGCAGCAGTGGGAATATGGTGGCTCTGTTTGCCGTCATAGAGTGTCATGCCGCGCTCAGAGCGGGTAAGCAGCACATATTCAAGATCGAGATCGTCATGCAGTTTTTCGGCAATCGCTTCGGCATGAGCATCACTGTTGATCGCCTCCATACCTGCCATGGCTGCAGCTTCAGTGAGGTTAGGGGTAATGAAGGTGGCACCGCGATAGGCGTCGGTGTGTTCCGGTTTGGGATCAACGCCGATAATGCCGCCCTGAAGTTTTTCAATAAGCTGACGAATGAAGTCGGGGGTAAGTACCCCTTTACCGTAATCAGAGAGAATGGTGGCAGTGGCACTTGGCAGCATGTCTTCAACATGGGTGAGGATGCGTGCCTGAGTCTCTGGCAGTGCTGCCTGCGTCCATTCGCGGTCATAACGCACCACCTGCTGGTGGCGGGCGATAATGCGGGTTTTGATGGCAGTAGGGCGGTCATTGGCTTTGGTGATGACACCACTATTATCTGAATCGAGTTCGGAGAGTCTGGTGTGTACCCATTGGCCCGCTTCATCATTACCAACCAGTCCGAACATGGCAGACCGGGTTTCCAGTGCATGCAGATTACGCACCACATTGGCTGAACCGCCAAGTCTTCGATCAATCTCATTGACCGATACCACCGGAACAGGGGCTTCAGGCGAAATACGTGTGACATCGCCCCAGATAAATTCATCTACAATGATATCGCCAATAACCAGAATCATATGGTTTCGCTCCCCGTCATTAAGGTTGCCAGTAGAGGTAGGTATGGTTGCCCTGAAGCCGCCAATACTTTTTCAATTCACCGAGCTTCGGATCCTCTACCTCACTAATAATGTAGACGCCGCGCTCCTTACTATCATACCAGCGCATATACTCATCATGCGGCGTACGCACATTTATATAACAGCCAATACTCAAACCTGTGGAGACATCATTCTGAGTGCGAATGGGTTTGCCATCGGCAATCTGCATAATATCTTCAACAACTGCGCGAATGTCACGTTCGGGTCGCCAATCCTTGATGTAGGGAAGGGCAGCAAAGCTGAATGGAATTTTGATAATGATGATGAAAATCATCACCTTAAAGATAAGCGCAGTGCGCTTGCTGTTTAGCTGCAGTGTCAGACCAGTAAGCACCAGCGCCAGCAGTCCATAGAATGGAACAAGATAACGTGCCGTGCCGGTGGCAGAGAGCCAGAAGGGTAGCAAGCACAACAGCAGGATATAGATCAGGGTCTTGGCATCACGGTCAATATGGTAGCGCTGTTTCTCTTTCAGATAGAACCAGATAAGTAGCAGGGTGAGAGGAAAGGCGCGACCAAGAAAGAGCAGTGGATAGCTAAGCCAGTGGCTGACATAACTCATCAGACTGTAACCCAGGAAATTGCGCAGCGCATCACCAACAGCAACGCTGGTATTACCGCCGCCATCAAGGATCAGGTTCTGATATATCCATGGCAGCGTGAAACTAGCCAGAGCCGGAATGATATACAGTGGTTTTATCAGTAAATGCCAGCGTTGATAGCGCCAGAGAAGAATTAGTCCTGCTGAGATATACATGACATAACAGCTGATATTTTTAGTCAGAAAGGCGAGCGAGATAAGCAGTAGCGAGATCAGCACCCACTTCACACTTTCATCTTCAACGGCAACCCAGAGAGCGGATATGGCGGCAAAGATAAAGAAGCCGAAGGTGGCATCGGCATAACCGAGCCAGCCATACCAGAATGAGATCTCACCCATGGTCAGGTAGATCAGTGCTCCCAGCCATGGGGCATGCATCTGTTCAGGAAAGAGGCGGCGAGTCATGAAAAATACCACAGTAGCAGATCCGAGTGTGGCTGATACCGAGACAATTCGGGTGGCAATCTCCAGATGTTGCCAGCTAATCACTTGAGCAACTGCGATAATTAGCCAGTTAAACAGAGGTGTCTTGGGCCAAGCAAAGCCAAAAACAGATTGGTGCCACCAGTGCTCATCGACAAATATCTCGTAAGAACCGAGTGCGTAATAGCTCTCTTCCGCCACATATTGCATGACCGGTAGGGGCAGAAACATGACAATGGCTGCAGCCAGCAGGGTATATTTGAGATAGTTTAGATTATACATGTTTAGCCGAAACCATGATCTGATAGGTATAAGGGACGCGCAGCAGGTCATGTCGCAGTGTCGATGAGATATCACCGAAGTGGGCAGAAGCCAGTTCAGTGTATCCCTTTTCATCGCGAACATCCTGACCACGGTCATGGGCAATTAGCCAATGGGCGATCGATGACTGACCGGGTGCAAAGCAGGGGTCGACCGTAATGACTTGGCCATCCTGATCCAGAGCCTGGGCTGCAATATCAAACAGGGTAGAAGCTTCAGGGTCATCAAGATGATGCAAAACGCCAAAGGCGAGCACGACATCAAATTTACCCAGGTGATCCAGATGTGCGCTGTTCACCAGGTCAGCAAAGAATTTACCCCTGTGGCCAAAACGGGATCTGGCCTGCTCAATGTATTCAGGTGAGGCATCAAAGCCGACGTAGTGAATGTCTTCAGGCAAAAATTCAAGAATTTCAGCGGTGCCGCAACCGATATCGAGGATTCTTAAACCTTTGTCTTTTGGAAAAAAGTCACGAACCAGTAGTCGTCTGGCTTTTCTGACACCTAAGAAATTCTGTGTAAAATTGTAGATGGCCGGATGCGATAGAATGCTGCGGATGCCGCTGGTTATCTGTGCCATTACTTAATTCCTGCACGATGAATCTCAAAGATCATCGGTGTCGATAGTGAGGCCGGGATGCTGCTGACCAACTGCCTGAATGGCGACTTGACCACCAGGTTAGCAATGAATGATATCAATCCCTGATGGCGTTTCTGGAAGACTGGGTCATCATGAATGCGCTGAAAGGCTTTATATAATAGTCCTTTATCGAAAGCACAGATCAAATCCTGATTGCGGCAAAAACATCTTATCTGGCCACAGGTAATAAAGTTTAGTGAGTGCCAGATCTCAAGGTCTGCATCTCTGTTGAGAAACAGGCGTTCACTCAAATTTCGGAAGTGACGAAACACAGGTGTGCCATAGTGGGGTTCATAAGGAACTGTATAGTTGGGGCAGGCATGGCGCATTTTTCCATCAGAAGTTAACACATTGGCCATGGCCGCGATGGCTACAGACCATTCGGGAATATGCTCCATGACATTATTACTGAAGATCAGATCAAAGTTGCCATGCTCATTCTCAGATAATTGCTGTGCTGGTATGGTCAGTAGATCAAGTTGTAGTGTGGAGAAGTGATCCAGAATCGCATCTCTAGTTTGCTCAAAGATTCCGTAACCACCGATAGCAGGTTCCAGCGCAGTGATGGGATAATCTTGTTGTTTGAGAAACAGGCTCAGCAGGCAGAGACCGGCGCCAACTTCAAGGATACAATCAGCTTTAGCAAGGTGATCAGCAACCAGTTCAAGAGAGACCTGACTCTCATTAGCGTATGTGTTGAGTAGTGCCAGAATTTCACTGGCAGGTTTACCAGTTTTAAATGCCACATCTGAGGCAATGGCTTCAAATGGAATCTGCTCCAGAAATGTTTGCAGTGCGGGTTTTAGTGTGTTGATGGAGTTCATAGGTGTGATGAGTGCGAAGCTATCATGAGCGAGTTATTCATTTCAATGTCAGAACCAGCAACTCTACGGGTTTGCACGCTTACGCTGCTCCTTCTTTTTCCAAGTTAAAGCCGCAACTGTAAACTGAGGTTTACCATTGAGTTTGAGATAGGTGCGGCCAAGATATTCACCGATCATACCGATGCAGAGAGTCTGCACGCCGCCGATAAACAGGATGGTTGCGATCAGTGATGCCCAGCCTGCAGCCATATCCGGGTCGGTCAATTTCTGAATAATGATGATGCCAATCATAATCAGACTGAGCAGCGAGAGGGCAAAACCCATCAATGAGGCAAAACGCAGCGGTGAAACAGAGAAGCTTGTCGCCATCTTCATCCATAGAGAAATCGAATTAAACAGCCGATAGTTGCCTTCACCTTGAAGGCGAGGCTGATGCTCTACATCAATGGAGGTAATTGAGCGGGTGACATCGAGAATCAGACCATCAATATAGGCGTAGGGGCCATCATACAAAATAACCTCATTTACCACCTCTCTGCTCATGGCTTTAAATGATGAGAGATATAAACCTTCGGGTTTGCCGAGGAATTTTGCCGATGCCCAGTCATTAAAGCGGCTGCCCAGCTTTTTCCAGAGTGGGTGCTTTCTATTAAGGTAGTGGGTGTAACAAACATCATAACCACTTGAAATTTCAGCGATCATTTCACCAATGGCTTCAGGTGGATGTTGCAAGTCATCATCCATGATGATTACGATGTCACCCGATACATGATTCAGGCCTGCCATGGTTGCATTGTGCTGGCCGAAATTCCGGCGCAGTGATATCCCTTTTATAAACGGATACTTTTCAGCCAAATCGCAGATGATTTCCCAGCTATTATCAGGACTACTGTCGTTAACTAGAATTAACTCGAACTGTTCGCTAAAACCTTCTTTCTGTGCTTCGACAAATATCTTTTCGACCAGTTTAGGTAAAATGGATTCACTGTTATAGACTGGAACGACAATAGAAAGCTGTCTGGTTGAATCAGTTGTTTGTTTCATGGTGGCTATTTTGCACTCAAATATAGATGCGACAAGTGTTAACTCCGGCCTATTAATTCACTCCGATGTGTGATCAGAGTAGATTTTGTTTTAACCTATATTTCATAGGCTTGACTCATTGTAGTGCCTCAGTATATCCAATCCTGTAGCCGCTGTAGCACTAAAATTAGCCTATAAGCTATCAAAATACTTTCATATTACAGTAACAAATTTTCATGCGAAAAAATTCTTGCGGGTTTGAGAAGCAATGTAGGACTAGCCAATACTTTCATTCGTGGTGACAAACCTTATCATTGCATGATGGCAAAACTGAAGGGACCAGAGTGATATGATTCTCGATCGATATTTACTTCGACAATGGCTCGTGTCATTTGTGGGTGGTTTGGTTCTGGTGTTGAGTGTGCTGTTATTGGGGCGTGCTCTTAAACTGCTTGGAACAGTCAGTGATAGTGGGCAAGCGTGGATTCTAATCGGTGAATTGCTCGTGCTGACGATGCCGTACTTTCTTATTCTGACTGTACCAATGGCCTTTTTTCTTTCAATGCAGAACACCATTGTATCGCTACAGCAGAATAGTGAAATGGATGCCTTACGTGCTTCAGGCGTCTCTTATACTCGAATGCTTCGAAGTTTTTTTGTGGTGGTTCTTTTGCTCTGGTTTGGGTTGAGCTTCACTTCAATGGTTCTGCTTCCACAAGGCCAGCTTGGTTTCAACAATATACTGGCAAAAGTTTATGCCATGAAAGGGGTGATTACCTTTTCACCGCAACGATTTACACAGGGTTTTGATGGTGTGACGGTGTATGTCGATGGCGAAGATGAGCAGGGGGTCTATCACGGCGTGATTCTTGAGGATCATCGCAGTGGTATATCGGTGATCTACACAGCAAAATCGGCCCGATTCATTATGGGTGGCAGTTATCTTGAACTGCGTATGGACAATGGTGTTCGCCTTGAAGGGGCGGGGGCTGACCAGCGTATGCTCAGCTTTGATCACTATCAGGTGAGTATACCACTTTCGGATGGCAACTGGCGTGAGAGAAAGTCAAAAGATCACGTGACCATGATGACGATGGGTGAGCTTTGGGAGAGCATACAATCAGCTAAACCGGATGCTGCTACAGCTGAGTTGAACCGGCGTATTCTGCTGCCTTCGACCGTGCTGATTCTCTTCTTCTTTGCACTGCCGTTATCCATAACACAGAAGCGTTCCGGTAAAGCAGGCTCACTGATCTCCGGTATTGCCCTGCTGGTGATGATCTACAATGCGCAACTGCTTCTTCATCGGCAGGTGAGCCAGGGGGCATTCCCCGGCTGGACGATGTGGGCGGCGCAGATTGCCATGCTTATGCTGGCCATGTTCCTCTGGAGACGGGCTGAAGCAGATCGCATGCCACGGCTCTTTGCAGTGGCGGGAGAATGGATTTATTTCGTGCATCAGTGGATCATGCACAGACTGGCCCATCGCTGGAGCCAACAGCGATGATTCTTTCAGGGTTGTCAAAAAAATCGAACCACGAATAGACGCGAATTTACACGAATCATAAGATATTCATTGATTCATGCCAAAAGCAGAGATCGTATTAAATAATCCGTTGGTAGCAGGCCAGTTGCTCTTCTGCCACTGCTTTCCAGCTATGTATGACCACTTCAGCTGGTTGGCCGATCAGTTTTTCACAGGCATGTGACCACTCCAGTGTGCCTGAGCCGATGTTCATGATATTTTCGGGCTCCAGTTCACTGCAGATGCCACAGGCGGATGAGACAAGCACAGGCAGACCGGCAGCACGGGCTTCGGCAATGACCATGCCGTAAGGCTCCTGACGGGCCGGATGCAGCAGCAGATCGAAGCTGGCATACAATGGCGCAACATCGGTTGGCCCAAGTAGCTGGTAACCATCTGACCAGTCACTGAACAGGTGAGCCACCTTTTCAGGATCAGGGCCTGCCACAACAAACTGCAGGGCAGGGCGTCTCTTCTTCAGCTCACTGACGATTTCGACGGCAATATCCAGACCTTTTCGCCGCCACTCCTTGCCGACAAATCCGATTACACCACCCTCTTCATCCACCAGACGTTGTGGTCTGGCCGGGATAATATCGACACCGGGGCTGACCGGCTCAACCAGCCTTTCATTGATCTCGGGGTAGTAGTTGAGTAGCGCATTGGCGATGAGTGAAGAGTTAGGAACCACTGCTCTGACCTGATCTCCACACAGCTCTCGCCTCTCCAGCCAGAGATTTACAGCAATGCGTGGTGAGAAGCGTTGCCACAGAGGTTTAGATTTTACTTTGGCAAAGGGGGGGCCATGAAAGGTGGTGACATGGTGAACTGCCGTGCGTTCATGGCTGTGAATAATGCGTTCAGAATCAGGGTTGGCGGCGACCCAAGCCGAAACCTTTCTGGAGAAACGCAGATGTGCCAGCCATCGGGGACGCCAGTGTACCAGCCCAAGTTCAATAACCTCGACGCCTTGCGGGGGGCTATCTGCAGCGAGCTTTTCACAGAGAACAGTGACCTGATGACCCATAAGAGCCAGCTCTCTGGTCAGCTCCCAGACATAACGTTCCATGCCACCCACGGGGCCATAGTGACGTGCGATGTGCACCAGTTTCAATGGTATCATGATCGGTCCGGTGGTTGCTGCCACTCCTGCTTGCGTTCACACAATTTGGCATAACGGTAAAAGGTACCTTCAAAGTTGCCGAAGGCGATAACAAATCCGGCCCAGCCATCGAGGAATCCGAGTTTGAGAATATAGATGCGGATAAATGCCCAGAGGCCGCGTAGTAGTGCTTTGCCCATGCCAGGCTCTACACCGCGGCGCTCAAGTTTTAATGCACCAAGTGTTGAATAACGCTTACCTTTATCCTGAATCTGCGAGAGATCCTTAAACGGGAACTGCCAGATGGCGTTGCTCATATGGTCTACACTACCGTGAATCTCAAAACCCTCATGTACCTCATCAGCTTCATTAAATATCAGTGCACCTTTGCGGAAGAGCTGGGGCTGCCGGTAGTCGGGATACCAGCCGCAATGTTTGATCCAACGCCCCATAAACCAGTTTCTGCGTGGCGTATACCATGTGTCGGCTGCGTCAGAGTTGTTGATAATGGTGCGAATCTCTTCAGCGGCCTCAGGTGTGCAGCGCTCATCTGAATCGAGGCTGAAAATCCACTCATGACTACAGGCCGCAATCGCATCGTTACGAAGCTTTCCGAAACCCTGGAAATCGATCTGAACGACACGCGCTCCGAGTGATTCGGCAAGCTCGGCAGTGCGGTCTGAACTGTGCGAGTCGGCAACGATCACCTCATCTGCCCACAAAGCACTTTTCACTGCCGCAGCAATCTTATCCTCTTCGTTATACGCAATGATGTAGACCGAGACTTTATTCATCTGCTTCCCCAAGCTGTTTGAGGCCATGTACGGCTTCAATGCGCGACTCATTCAGGCAAGCCTGAAGCATGGCGTCATTTTCTTCCAGTCTGTTACGGGAGAACTCCCGGTGCCAGAGGTGCAGAACCGGTGTGCCGCGCAGATTGCGACGTCTGAATCCGGCATGTAGCAGGCGGGCAGTGAGATCGGAATCCTCACGTCCCCAACCCTCAAAGCTCTCATCAAAACCGTTGATCTTTATCAGTGCCTGAGTCGGACAGGAGAGGTGACAGCCACGGATGCCAGCAAGCTGCTCAGTTGGTTTGGTTAGATAAGGCTTCAGATGCAGTGGAATAAGGCGATTAATATTGCCTTTGAGTTTCTGCTTCAGCCACCAGAAGAGCGAACGTGAGGTCTTCAATTGTGGCTGAACGCATAAAGTTTCTGTCCATCTTTTTGAGAGCAGGACTCTACTGCCGCTGATAAAATGGTTCCGGTCTGCAAACCTGCGGTGGGAAGCCACCATATCGGGCATCGGAATGCAGTCACCGTCGGTTAAAAGGGTGTAGGGCTCGTTTATTCTTCTGATGGTCTCATTGTGGATACGCGCTTTGCGAAAACCATCATCCGTCTGCCAGATATGGTGGATCGGTACCGGGAATTCGGCTTTGATCTGATCAATCAGCGACTTTGTTTCAGCTCCGGAGCCATCATCGGAGATATAGATGACAAAGTTGAGATCACGCTGCTGGCGATACCCCTCCAGTACCAGACGTAAAAAGTCCGGTGCATTATAGGTGGAGATGACGACAGCAAGCGTGGCTGGGTTCACTGCTTGGGTTTTCTCAGTACAGCCAGCATATCATGCCCTTTCTTACTCCAGCGGGCTGGAATCGCCAGCAGTTCACGCGCCACTTTGGCTACTTCGTAAACAGCTTTGGAGGCATTCTTGCGTTCGACAAGATTGACCCGTTTGGTCGTGATCTCATGTACATCCAGACCGCACTTCTCAGCCAGCAGTGAGATGCTTTTAGGATTAAAGAAGCTGATATGACCGCCATGACTGCGGATATCGAAATACTCCCAGCTGCCGCCCAGCTGTCTGACGGTCCAGGAATCGGCATTGGCAGTACCGATCAACAGCAGACCACCGGGTTTGAGAATGCGCTGAATTTCACGGATCACATCAGAAGGTTCCAGCAGATGTTCGATCACCTCAAACAGGGTGACGACATCGAAATGGTTGTCGGGGTAACGGGCATCCTGCAGAAAGCCGGGGAAGACATCGAAACCAAGGCTTTTGGCAGTTGCTGCCGCCTGTGTGGCTGGCTCTGCACCGAATGCCTCATATCCACACTCTTTGGCGACCAGCAGCAGTGCGCCACTGGAGCAGCCAACATCCAGCAGTTTGGGTATCTGAGTCGCTGCGACCACTGCTTTGGCATCGTTGAGCATTTTACCCATGCGCTGGTGGTAACGGATTTTGTTTTTACCGGTCGGCAGGGTGCCCTCGGGGACATCAAACTCCTGCATCGATTCATCAAACCAGGCTTTGCCACAGGCACTGAGCAGCTGACCACAGGCAGGGCAGCGTTTCAGATTGCCCTCCGGCAGTACAATAGAAGTGGTTTCTAAGGTGCTGCTGCAACCCACCGGGCAGTGGTTGAAGATGGCATCTGTAACGTCTCTGTTCATAACTGTTGATCCTATTCCGGAAAGCTGCTGATTCCGGCACTGGGGCAGGGCAAGGGTTCGCGCTTGTCACGCCAGTCTGTTTATTGTGTTGCCGATGCTACCTTGGCTTCGCTTTTAGCGTAACCGGTGAGATTGGCGATGATGCGTCCGAACTTGATTTTGGCAATCAGTTTGATGGGGATATGACGCTCATCATCGCTCATATAGAGGGTCATCTCACCTTTATTGGTGAAGATGCCTTCTGACAACAGTTTGGGTTTGACGATCAGGCAGGAGACCTTTTCACCCCAGGGTGCCTTAAGCACTTTTTTCTCTTTGGCGATGGTCACCTCGATCTCATAACGCTTACGCGAATCAAAGACCGGTATTTTGATCAACTGACCCGGCGTCAGCTTCAGATTGCGCACCGCCAGAAATGCATCGATGACACTCAGGTGACCTGCCGGCACATCAAAATGTTCAGTAACCTGATTCTGGGTGTGGGTGACCTTGTTCTCCTGCCAGAGAAAATCGGTACGTTTTACAGCTTTGTATTTACGCTCGTGCAGATTGGCATCAAAGAGGGTGCTCTGCATGCGGCCGTTGATACAGATGCCTTCAGCAGTGATGTAATCACGAACCTTTCTGAAGATATCCAGTGCCTTGTTGGTGCGGGCGAATGTTTTGACCTGCCAGCCACTCTGTGAGGCTGAGATATCCATGGTTGCAGAGCCTGCATTGATAAACTCCCAACCGACATCAAAGCTAAGGTGTTCACCGTTATAGGGCATGCAGCTTACCGGGTTTTCAGATGCAGCGACGACCTCCGCAGAAGCACTCTGCGCAGAGATGCAGATTGCCAGCAGGATCATCAGAAGTGAGCGCATGGTGGTTGTTACCAGCTGCCGTGATACCAGGCCAGTAGAATCATCATCAGGGCACCACCGGCAAGGGCTGCAACATGGTTCCATTCGCGGTGCTGTTTTACCAGCGCCCAGCTAAAGGAGCCCTTTGATACATCACTACTCCAGCGCAGAGGAATCAGGGCCGGTCTCTTCTCCATAAAGTGGACATAGGTATCACCGAACAGGTTGATCAGGTTTTTCTCCTCATTCTTCCAGGTTGGCATATAGACAATGAAAAATGAGATCGTAACAATGATAAAAGCCAGTATGCTGTCGGAGACAATGCAGAAGCCGGTGGCAACCAGCAGGTGGCCCAGATAGAGCGGATGTCTGACCAGTGCGTAGGGACCGGTCGTTGTCACCTTGGCAGATTTATGGATGTGGCCTGAGGCCCAGATACGAACCAGTTCACCGATGACGATGACAACAAGGCCGGCCATAAAGCTCTCCCGACTTGGATGGGCAAAGATAATAATAGCCAGCGCCATAAGGATGCTGGCGGGAATGCGGGCGCGCAGAAACAGCTTATGGAGGCGCTGGGCGGATGTGGTTTCAGAGGTCATTTAATATCCTTATGATCGATTCAGGCTGGATGGTTTGCATGCAGACAAAGTTATCGCATTTGCGACTGAAACAGGGGCCACACTCCGGATTGGATTCGATATGCCAGTGTAACTGATGATTTTGGTCATGCTCACTGCACTCCAGTGGGGCGGATCGCCATGATGCCGAAGGGCCCCAGAATGTAATTGTCGGCCTGCCTAATGCCGCAGTCAGATGAAGCAGCCCCGTATCTGCACCCACAGCAGCACGGCTTTGCCTGATCAACGTGCACAATGCTGACATATTCAAACGTTCGGGCAAGGCGAAGCCGTTACTCTGCCCTGCTAAATATTCCGCTTGAGCTCGCTCCTGATCATTTCCCCAGCTGAAAAGTGGAACGATATCACGGTTTGTCAGGCTCTCTGCAATAGCCAGCCAGGTTGTTTCGGGAAGTTGTTTGGTCTCCCAGCCACCGGCGCTATGCAGTATCACATAACCATTCTGTTGCAGGTTGAAGCGGGCAAGCAGGCTCTCATCTTCGTTGATCGAGCTGTTATCCAGATCAATCGTGGGTGCAGCATAGGGGATAGGTTTATCACGCGCTGGTTCACTGAACGGGCCGGCTGCAATGCGGCGGTAATACTGTACAACATGGCGCTCCTGTGGATGGAACTCAACATTGCTGATCAACAGGCTGGCAGGTTTTTCACGCAGGAACTTTTTATCAAAACCAAATACAGGAGTGCCACAGAGGCGTGAGAGCAGGGCGGATTTCATCAGCCCCTGCAGATCGATCACGGCATCAAAACCAATGTGGCGAAGAGTGCGTGTAACCTGCCATGCTGAGCGCAGCGGTTGTTTGCCTTTCAGAGCAACGCTGTGCACCTGCACCTGTTTGGGAAGGACTTCGGTAACAAAGCGGTAGCGCTCATCAACCAGCCAGTGCACTTCATCAACCTCAGGGCGGGCCAGAAGATCATCCAGTGCAGGCAGGCAGTGGATGATGTCACCAAAAGCGGAGAGTCGTACGATCAGAATCTTCATCGTACTCAATCAGCCAGCCAGCATGGCGAGGCAGCTTTTCGTTAACATCTCTGGAGTGATATTGGCCATGCAGGGATGACCTTTTACTGTGCATTCGCGCTGTAGGCATGGACTGCAATCAGCAGGCTGATAGAGGATGCTAAGCTTCGGGCCGCAGGGAGAGGTACGGGCGGGATCGGTAGCTCCGAACGGGGTGACAGTTGGAATACCGATGCCTGCGGCCACATGCATCAGTCCTGAGTCATTGCAGAGCATCAGTTGTGAGGCCGCGATCAATTGCAGGGCCTGGCTCAGTGTTGTTGCTCCAGTCGCATTCCAGAATGGGGTGTCGATATTCTCTAAAATTTTCTCTGCAACAGCATGATCCTCGGGCATGCCCAGAATCATCGGCTGCCAGCCCTGCTCAGCCAGAGTTTTAACCACTGCTGCAAAACCTTCAGCAGGGTAACATTTGGCTGTGCCGAATTGGGCACCGGGTGCAATACAGATGGTACGATCAGCATCAAGCCCATGGTTCTGCATCATCTCTCTGCCGCGCTGCTTATCTCCAGATGGTACAATTAGTTCAACCGCATCATCTCCGGTAGTGATGCCGGTCTGTCTGGCAAGATCCATATGAAAGCCACGATGATGTTCACTGCGGGTGTCGATGCGTGGGGATATGGCCTGGGAGAGCAGCAGAGACCGCCACTGGCCGCGATAACCGATGATATTTTTTACGCCGGCTTTTTTGCAGTTCCAGGCGCTTCTGAAACTGTTGGGAAAGAGGTATGCGGTGTCCGCTGCCATGATGGTGTCGCTAAATTCTGCCCCTTCAATATTCAGGTAGGGGAGCAGATCTTTGAGCCAGCCACGACCACAGACGCTGATGCGGTAGTTTTCAAACTGTTGTCGGTAGTGGCTTGAGATCGCAACCATGGCCGGTTGGGCCATAATAACATCGCCGATCCAGTTTGGAGGCATCAACAGTAGATGGTGTCTGTTACTCATGCAGTGCTGGTCAGATCAGTTTTTTCATGGCGCCCGCAGATAAACAGTCGCTGTTCACGCTTAAAGAAGGGGAGCCAGAATCTGGCTTTACTCTGATTGATCTCCTCGCGTATTTTGAAGTGGCGGGAGAGCGTGCTTCTTATGCCTCTGAGCGAGTAGTAGTAGGGGCGGGTTTTAGTGCAGAAGATGGGGAAGAGCTGTTCGGCAAGGTAGTGCAGCCTGGCCTCCAGCGGGCTATGGGTGCGCATATCAATGATAAGCGTGCCGTCATCTTTAAGCAGCCGCTCCATCTCATGCATGATCAATTCCGGATTGAGAGAAAATGAGATCGTATTCAGGCAGATGATCAGATCAAAGCTTTCAGCCGGTTTTTTAATACGCTCAGCTGTGGTGGCCAGGAACTCGCCCTCAGGCAGCATGCCGGGAAACTGACGCCGGAAATCATCGATCAGGGGATCAAGGTAGACCTTATGCTTCAGGGGCAGATGCTGACTGATACAGATTGGTCCGCAACCGATCTCCAGCAGTGAACCCTCTTCTTTATCATATTGTTCTGCACAACGCAGCAGGATCGGCAGAATAGTCTGCTCCTGCAGCTCCCGATCAACATTGGGGCTCATCTTCTTCCATCGCGCCAGGGTTTTACCTTGTGAGGCCTGCCAGCGTGTGCGGGAGATCGGTTTATGTTTACTCATGAGGCCTGCTCAGACTCGCGTTCATCCAGATAGAGCCAGCGGCGGTGGATCCACAGCCACAGTTCAGGGCGCTGGTGAATTAGTGGTGCAAATGAGTCACATACCATTTGCATGATTTTGTTCTCATCGGTTTCCACTTCACCATTTGAGCCGGGGATTAATATTGGCCGGAAACGCAGTTTAAAACGGAATGATCTGCCGATGCGATCCAGGGTCACACCAATAAGCGGAGCGTTATATTTACTGGCTACGGTGGCGGGCAAGGTGGTTGTGTTTGCCATGTGTCCAAGGAAGGGGAGCGGTGTCCCGTTGGAAAGATGTTGATCAATCATGATAGCGATAGTGTGCCCGTTTTTCATGGCGCGGGGAAGCCAGCGCAGTCCCTCACTGCGGGAGTGCAGATGAGTACCAAAGCGGCTGCGAGCACTGAGTATGAACTGATCAAGGGCAGGCTGCCTCAGTGAGCGGTAGATCATGTCAGAATCATGACCAAGCAGGGAGATCGCCAGTGCACCCAACTCCCAGTTGCTGTGGTGCATAGCGGTTAAAATGACACCGTTTCCCTGCGCTACGGCATCTCTGTAGAGTGGTTCACCCTCAACCTCTATATGGGCGTTGAGGTATGCTTTGGAACGCATGAATACATGCGGCACCTCAAACATGGTGCGTCCCAGCTCGGCAAAGGATTCGTGAGCCGTGCGGATTTTCCAGGCATCGTCTCTATCAGGATAGATGCGGTTAAGATTGCGCAGGGCAATATTGCGGTGGCGGCTATCGATTAGATAAACGAATCGGCCCAAGCCTGCGCCGATGGCACCAAGCAGACGCACCGGTAGCAGTTGTACCAGAAAAAAAAGAGATTTAACGAGAAAGGTCAATCTGACGATCCAGTCGTTGATCAGTCGGTCAGCGCTTTTGCCTCGTCAATCAACATCACCGGGATATCGTCGCGGATCGGATATTCCAGTTTGCAGGCATCGCAGACCAGTCCGTTGTTGCTCTCATTGTAGCGAATTTCACCCTTACATTTTGGGCAGGCGAGGATCTCCATCAGTGCTTTATCCAACATTGTTCACTCCATCGAAACAGTAAAGGGGGTATGATAACGAAAATGCGGCCTGAAAACAGGCCGCATTGTGAATCGATTTACACTGCTGCTCTATTGTTAGTCGTCGTTAAGCATGCCGAACATCGCCAACAGATGTTGAAAGAGCAGGAATACATCCAGATAGAGGGTCAATGCTGCAGCGATATACTCATCATTAGGGTAGTCGCGCAGGATGTTTGAGGTGTCATAGAGGATGAAGGCTGAGAAGAGCAGTACACCGATACCGGAGAGGGTCAGTGCCATCATTGGTGATTCGAAGAAGAAGTAATTGGAGAGCCCGAGCACGATCATGGCGATCAGGCCGGTCCAGACAAAACCCTTCAGAAATGAGAAGTCGCGCTTGGAGATAAAGGCGTAACCGGTGAGTGAAACAAACGCGACAGCTGTGGTCATATAAGCCTGCAGTACCAGTGAACCTGATTTGGCAGCCACCATGCCGACCAGTGGCGAGATAGCCAGACCGGTGATAACACCAAAACCGATCAGAGCAACGAAATTCAGGCCGGGAACGTGGCGAACCGCCTGCACTGCGAAGATGCCGCCAATCATGATAAAGAGCATCATCCATGGATGTTCATAGGGGAATGCCATGCCGATGGAGAGGTAAGCGCCGATGCTGCCTGCTGCGATGCAGAGGGCGAGCATGCCATAGGTTTTGCCGAGGAAACCGATACGTTCATCGGCCAGCTGGGTTGAACTCATTGTCGTTGTATTCATGAATACCTCCGGAATAGTGAAACGTAATGTAGTGTTTGAACGAACTGGGTCAAGGGCGGTGGTGTTTTTCTTCAGAGACGATCTCCGCTTCGATAACCAGCGGATCGTGTGGTCTTGATTGGCCCGGTCCGTTGGGGCTGCCCGGAATCTGTACAGCCGGCAGAGCCTTGTTGATGAGCAGCTGGCGCAGTTGCGGAACCAGCAGCAGGAAACCGATGGAGTCGGTAATAAAACCGGGCGTGAACAGCAGCACACCGGCGAGCGCGATCATCACACCGTGAAAACCGTGATCCACAGGTGCTTCGCCGTGGGCCATGCGCTTTTGTGCATCAATGAGCGTGGATACACCCTGGTAACGAATCAAAAATCCGCCAAGTGCGGCAGTAAGCAGGCAGAGGGCGATGGTGGAGAGTCCACCAATGCCACTGCCGACCTCAATCAGCAGCCAGAGCTCAAGCAGCGGAACCAGAATAAATAGAGCAAAGAGAAATCTTAACATAGGCAATGTATAAGGGTTAACTCTGTCCGGTTCAAGGGGTATGGCAGTTGTATGATATTAAACGACGCCCTGACTCTTGAGATACTCTTCATAAGTGCCGTGATAATCGATAATGCCATCAGGGGTAAGCTCAATGATGCGTGTGGCGACCGAGGAGATCAGTTCGCGATCATGGCTGACAAAGATCAGTGTGCCCGGATAGTGTTCAAGTGCTGTGTTCAGTGATTCGATGAACTCCATATCCATGTGGTTGGTCGGCTCATCCAGCAGCATTACATTAGGGTTAAGAAACATGAACTTGCCAAACAGCATGCGGCCCTTCTCACCACCGGAGAGTGCTTTGACAGACTTTTTGATCTCATTCTGGGAGAAGAGCATACGTCCGAGGTTACCACGTACCTCCTGCTCACCATGCTCCTTGAGTTTCCACTGCGCCATCCAGTCAAAAACGCTGATATCTTCAGCGAAATCAGCCGAGTGATCCTGAGCATAATAACCGATCTTCACATTCTCCGACCATTTGATTTCACCAGAGGTTGGCTCCAGATCACCGGCCAGACAGCGCAGCAGTGTGGTTTTACCAATACCGTTGGGACCGATCACCGCAACGCGTTCACCGACAGGGATGGTTAGATCAAAATTTTCAAAGAGTAGATTCTCATCATAACCCTTACTCATTTTTTTCAGGTTGAGCACGATACGAAACAGCTTTTTGTCCTGCACAAAACGCATAAACGGTTTCATGCGGCTGGAGGGTTTGACCTCATCAAGCTTGATTTTATCCAGTTTCTTGGCGCGCGACTGTGCCTGTGTGGCTTTGGAGGCGTTGGCTGAGAAGCGGCGTACAAAAGCCTGTAACTCCTGAATCTCCTCACTCTTCTTGGCGTTTGAGGTGAGCAATTGCTCCTGCACAAGGGCAGCGGCCTCCATATAATCATCATAGTTGCCCGGATAGACGCGCAACTCACCATAGTCGAGATCGGCCATATGGGTGCAGACACTGTTGAGGAAGTGACGATCATGCGAGATGATAATCATGGTGCCTTTCTGGGCATTGATCACACCCTCCAGCCAGCGAATCGCATTGAGATCCAGGTTATTGGTAGGCTCATCCAGAAGAATGATCTCAGGATCACCAAACAGCGCCTGGGCCAGCAGTACACGCAGTTTCAGACCCGGTGCAATCGATTTCATCAGGTTGTAGTGATCCTCTACCGGGATGCCTACGCTGATCAGCAGATCGCCGGCATTGGCTTCGGCACTATAACCATCCATATCGGCAAAATGGCTCTCCAGATCACCGGCACGCATGCCATCCTCTTCACTCAGTTCATCCTGTGCGTAGATCTGGTCGCGCTCCTGCTTCACACTCCACAGCTCTTCATAACCCATCATCACCGTATCAAGTACGCTGAACTCTTCAAAGGCGAAGTGATCCTGACGCAGTTTTCCCAGCCGCTCATGTTTGTCGAGCATCACATTGCCACTGGTCGGTTCCAGATCACCACCGAGGATTTTCATCAGTGTGGACTTGCCGCAACCATTAGCGCCGATCAGGCCATAGCGATTGCCATCACCGAATTTGGTTGAGATGTTTTCAAACAGGGGTTTATCCCCGAACTGCATGGTAATACCGGATGTAGAGAGCAAAACACTGTTCCATTAAGCAAGAATTCCTTTCAAACCTTGGCTGAAAGGGTGGCGCAGCTTAGTGCCGCCCATGATATATACAAGCACGGGCACTCTCTGTTCAGTGGCATGCATGTTATAAGCAGTGAAGAGAGTCTGTGATCTGAAAGGGCCTGATGACCGGGGTGTGGACGATCTGCATTCAGACTGACGAAGAAAAGCCGTTATTTAATAGGGTTGCTATAAAACACTGAAAAGTGCAAATTCAACCTTGCATATCAGATATTTATACGCATGCCGATGAGTATTAAAGCTGTATCGGTGTATCCCTGATCGATGCGAGGACGTCTATGCAGGATGAAATGAAGAGCAAGGATCAGCTCATCGAGGAACTCAGACAGCTGCGTGCTGAGGTTGCTGCATCGACCACTTCTAATAGCAAACAGGCATTGCGTGACTCGCAGGTCTTTCTCCCCCTGATACTGAATAATGCCCATGATGCGGTTATTGCTGTGCAACAGGATCAATCTGTCCAGATGTTCAACAAGGGGGCGGAGAGGCTTTTCGGTTACAGGGCTGAGGAGGTGCTCGGCAAGCATTTGAATCTATTGATTCCTGAATGTTTCCACAAAGTTCATCATCAGCATGTTCATCAATTTATAGATGAGAAAGATGCTATGCGTCCTATGCATGGCTACCGGGAGATTCAGGCCCGGCGTAAAGACGGCGTCATTTTTTTTGCTGAGGCCACTATTTTCAAGCTCAGTGGTGATGGTCAGATGGTGCTGGCAGTCATGCTGCGTGATGTAACCGAGCGCAAGCGTTTGGAAACGTGCTGGAAACGCTACTCTTTTATCGTCAATAGCTCGCATGATTTTATGGACCTGATTGATCGGGATTATGTCTACCTGACTGTAAACGATGCTTTTCTGAAGGCACAGGCTATGAGCCGGGAAAATGTGATTGGTAAGAGCGTGACAGATATCTGGGGAGAGGAGGTCTTTAACACGGAGATCAAACCGATATTAGACCGATGCTTTTCCGGCCGGGTGACAAAACATGAGTTTAATTTTGAATCACCCACCGCTGGTCTGCAGCATTATGAGGCAAGCTTTTATCCCTACTTTGATGAGGATGGAGAGGTAGAGTTTGCCGCAGTTGTGACACGTGATGTAACCGATCGAAAAAAACATGAAAGCAAAGCCAATACGCTACTTCAGGCTGTAGAACAGGCCGGTGAAGCTGTAATGATCACAGATCTGAATGCAGTTATCGAATATGTGAATCCGGCCTTCAGCGAAATTACAGGTTATCAAGCGGAAGAGGTGATTGGCAAGACACCGGCGATTCTTAAAAGCAGTGCTCAGGACCCGGCCTTTTACACCGAGCTCTGGCAGACGATTTCTGCTGGCGAGGTCTGGCACGGAACACTGACTGACCGGCGTAAGGATGGTACTTTTTATCCGGGCATGATGTCGGTTGCGCCACTGCGCAATGATGCAGGTGAAATCACACACTATGTTTCAACACAGCAGGATATGACTGAGTATAAGCGATTGGAGGATCAATTCCTTCAGGCGCAAAAGATGGAAGCCATCGGTACGCTTGTAGGTGGCATAGCGCATGATTTCAATAATATGCTGGCGGCTATTCAGGGTAATATATATCTCTCCAAGCTGGCGTTGGAGAATCAGCCGGAGGTTCGCGAAAAGCTGGATACTATCGAGCGGCTGAGCACACGTGCAGCCGATATGGTCAAACAACTTCTTACCTTTGCACGTAAAGATAGAATCAGGATGGCTCCGTTTTCTCTCAATGCATTTATGAAAGAGGGGTTCAAACTGGCTAAAAATGCCATTCCCGAAAACATTGAACATATCTGTAACACATGTCAGGAAGATCTGGTTGTCAGCGGCGATACCACCCAGCTGCAACAGGTGTTAATGAATCTGTTAATTAATGCATCTCATGCTGTTAGCGGTACGGCTCAACCTCAGATCAGCTGCAGCCTCGCTCATTATGTGGCAACTGATGCATTTATCGATGCTCATCCGGATCTGCATGGTCTGCACTTTGCCCGGCTGACTGTCCAGGATAATGGCTGTGGTATTACAAAGGATCATCTGGATAAAGTTTTTGAACCATTCTTTACGACCAAGGGTGTTGGTGAAGGTACCGGTCTGGGGTTGGCGATGGTTTATGGTGCCATGCAATCGCATGAAGGCGTCATTGAAATAGAGAGCGAAGTAGGTGTGGGCACTGCTTTTCATGTTTATCTGCCACTGAAGGAGAAAGGCGAGAGCCCGGAGCCGGAAACAAACAGTGTTATCGAAGGCCAGCAAGAGACCATTCTTCTCGCGGATGATGAGGCGGATCTGCGCAGTACAACGGCTGAGGTTTTAAGCAGTCTGGGTTATCAGGTGCTGGAGGCCGGTGATGGCGAGCAAGCATTGGAGATATTTAAAACCCATCAGGAAACCATTGACCTGATTCTCACCGATATCGTTATGCCTAAGATGGGCGGCGTTGATCTGGCCAGGTCGATTCGGCAACTTGATCTCGAGGTGCCCATCATTTTTGCCACGGGTTATGACAGGGAGCATGTGCTCACTGCAGAGGATCAGATTGATAATAGCGAGATTATCGGCAAGCCCTTTTCGTTTGAAGAGCTCAGCCAACTGATCCGAAATAAGTTGATCTCCCCTGATTGATCGTCGACACACCTTCATTTTTTGAGCCACAGTCGATAGCTTCGATGCGTGGAACATCAGGAGATGAAAACATTCAGACACTCAACCAACTATATCTTTGCCAATACTGCAGAAAACGTGCTTCTGCATGAGTAAAGCCGACTTTGGATTAGATGCGTGGTTTGAGGCGCATGCTGAAGAGCTGTGCGGTTCAGCGTGTGAACTGGCGCGGGTGATTGCTGTGGATCGTGAGCGCTTTGATGTGCATGACGGTGAGTCTGAGCTGTTTGCTGTGCTTACACGCAAGTTTGTGCAGGCCACCGAATCTCCTGCCGATTTTCCGGTTGTCGGGGACTGGGTCTGCCTTGAACATCATGAGAGTGATGCTTTCACCAGCATCACGACTGTCCTGCCAAGAAAGACACTGCTTCGTCGCAAGATGGCTGGCACCGAGATTGAGTTCCAGATGTTGGCGTCCAATATTGATACCGCCTTTATCGCCCAGTCTTGCCATCTCGATTTTAATATCCGTCGTCTTGAACGTTATCTGGTGATGGTTAATCAGGATAACATTGAACCGGTACTGCTGCTGACCAAAACCGATCTGATCACACCTGATGAGCTGGAGCAGGTGATTGCCAAAATTCGCAAGGCGGGCATTGATCATACCATTATCAAGCTGAGTAATGTCACAGGTGAGGGGATTGATCTGGTGCGTGAACGCCTGCTTGCCAGAAAAACTTGCTGCCTGCTTGGCTCCTCTGGCGCAGGCAAAACCTCGCTGATGAATCACATCGCCAGCACCAGTTTCAAAACCAAATCGGTGAGTGTTTCAGGAGCAGGCAGGCACACCACCGTTCGCCGCAGGCTGATGATGCTTGATAACGGGGCGATGCTGATCGATATGCCGGGTGTGCGGGAGCTGGGCGTGATGAGCGGGCGAGAGGGCATCGATGAGCGCTTCTCCGATATCCTGGCACTTGGTGAAACCTGTCGCTTCAATGATTGCGGCCATAGCAATGAACCCGGTTGTGCCATCAACGAGGCCATTGCCAGCAATGAGCTGGATCAGGATCACTACAAGAACTACCTGAAAATCAAACAGGAGTCAGAAGCCTACGAGAAGGCTCACGCCGAGAAACTCAAAAAGGGCAGGGGCTCCAGACGACCTTCTCCCTCCAAAGCAAAACATAAGAAAAGGTATTAACTCCTTCCCCTTATTATATGCACACCTGATCTGGTCGGATTATCAATGGTAATGATACAATAGTAGACCTGACCCCGAGAGTTCCGCAGATGGGTGTTTTCCATTCACTGTTGCAGGTCGATCAGGCGGCTAGGGGGCGAATGTCCTGCTCGATTTCGTTGCCGTGGGCGGCTTTGGCTTTTTTCAGGTCGTAGGCGGTTTGCAGGTTGATCCAGAACTCTGGCGTTGTATCAAAGAAGCGAGCCAGCCTTAGTGCTGTGTCTGTGCTGATGCCGCGCTTTTCACGTACTACATCGTTGATGCGTGGCGCCGGAATGCTCAGGCGAATAGCCAATGCATTGGCAGACATGCTCAGTGGTACGAGATACTCTTCACGTAGAATCTCACCCGGATGAATAGCTCTCATTCCATTACTTGTCATGGTTGTACCTCCTAGTGGTAATCCACAATTTCAACTTCAAATACATCTCCGCCTTCAAAGCTGAAGCAGAGTCGCCACTTCTGATTGATGCGAATACTCCATTGGTGACTTCGATCTCCGCTAAGTTTCTCCAGTCGGTTTCCCGGCGGGGAACGAAGATCAATCACATCAGTTGCTGCATCAAGCATTTGCAGTTTGCGTTCAGCCTGATTTCGAAACGCCAGGAACCTGCGAGGGCATCTCCCTTCAAATAGAGATTGCGTCTCCTTGCTGGCAAATGAGCGAATCATAACGGCATAATAGCACGGCTTGCATTTAACGCAAATCGTTAAACTAAATGCGTTACCTTTGCTTGTTGAGTATTGCTGTCTCTGAACTGATTGGTTTAAAAAACCAGAAATTAGAAAATCAGGATCCTTTTTTGTCTTTGAGAAAATAGGTTTGCATTGAACCCTGGCCTTTGACCGCTATCGGGGCACGACTGTCGAAAATGAAGTTATCATCGTGAGCCTTGAAAGTGTTACGAGCGGGCCGCGCGGCAATACTCTACATCAGCCAATCAGGGCGCAGAATCATGACTGCTCCAAGCAGCAGCATGACTATCCCGCTCAGGAGTTTGAGCCAGCGCCCGGTGTTCTCCGTTAGCTTTCGACTGCTCAATGCGATAACGGCAACTGTGACCATCAGTGAATCATCCGCCACATAACCGATAATATACAGCCCCAGGTAGGCATAATAGGAGGCTGGGCTGAGCCCCTGCTGGGTAAGAACGGCGGTATAAACAGCCGGAATGCCTGCCGTACAGAGAAGTTCAATGAAGTTCACCAACACTGCCAGCGTAGCGACTCCGGCCAGCGATGGTAACAGCGAGTTGGCTCCCAGAATTAAACGCATACGTGCGTATAGATCAGGTTTTAGTGAATCCGAGATGGAGAGCGAAAACCCTTTTCCTGGCCTTATAAAGTCACTGATGTTGACTGCAGCGATGGCTAGCGCCGCACTACCCAGTATCCAGCGCAAAATTGTTGAAAAACCCACCAGCAGAAACAGATTGAGCCAGGCGGCCATGAATGCGTAGTAAACAGCACCGCTGATCAGCACGAAGGTTCCGGCAATCAGCGCCATTCGTTTGCGATTATGCAGGTGCACCAGTAGCGAAAGCAGAAACAGCAGTACCCACATAGCGCAGGGGTTAAAGCCGTCCAGTAACCCCAGAGTCAGGGTGAACAGCGGCAAGCCGAGGTTCGAAACAGTGAGCGTTCCAAAAGCGCCTGTCTCAACTGCTTGCGGGGGTCTCAAATGACCGTCAATCAGGGCTGCCAATTCGGAGCCGGTGCGCTCCGCGCTGGCGAAACCAACCAGCATCCTGCCGTCGAAGACGAAAGTAGGCACACCGGGTGGCCCGAGGCCAGCGTTTTGAAAGTGTCGCATCAGATCGTCGCGGGCGGCTTCATCATGATCCACTGGACGAAATTCAATCCGCAGTTCCGGCCGCTCTCTGGAAAATTCCGAGAGGAATTTCTTGGCTTCGCTACAGTGCGGGCAACCATCGCGCACGAAAACTTCCAGCACGGCTTGATTGGAAACCGGTTGCGTAGCTCCGATGTCTGCAGCCAATGGCATGGGCAACAACAGCAGTGCAGCCAACGCAAGCCACTGCAGAGGGGGGGCATAATATGCCCATCGCCACCTGTTGATATTAAAACGACAGTTTACAGGTGTCCGTGCGAGATTCCGCATCAATGAGACTGTTTTCATCTGCTCCGGCTGGTAATGGCTTCTGTTTTATTCTCCATGCATTACCTCCTCTGTGCAGCTATGCTCCCTATACGACCGGGTATAATAATGCATCTGAAACATGTAACTGACGTCTCTTAAATGTATTATAGACTATCCCCTGCAGGGGTGCCGAATGAAAAGAGATCGGGGGCAGGTCTACCATTGTATCATTTGGCGCTGAGTCGCAGAGGTTAAACGTTACGTGAAATATGTGGCTGTTGCCCTTTTAAGGGGTAGAAAATCAGGGCGCTTTTTTTGCTTTGAGGAAATAGGTTTGCATTGAACCCTGGCCTTTGACCTCTATCGGGGCGCGTTTATCGAAAATGAAGTTCTCTTTGATGCGCTGGTAGGTGGCATCGGAGATCTGAATGTGGCCGGGCAGGCTGTTGGACTCCATGCGGCTGGCAACAATTACGGCATCACCCCACAGATCATAACTGAATTTGTGTTTGCCGATCACCGCTGCAACCACGGGGCCGGTGTGGATGCCGATGCGGATACTTAAATTGCCACCATCTTCAGCATTCATCTGATGAATGACCTGCTGCATCTCCAGTGCCATGTCGGCGACCGCGTTGACATGGTCAGGGCAGGGGGTGGGCATGCCACCGACCAGCATATAGGCATCACCGATGGTTTTGATCTTTTCCAGTCCGTGTGACTCGGTTAACAGATCGAAGGCGAGGAAGATGGCATTGAGCTTCTCCACCAGTTGTTCCGGAGAGATATTGGCTGAGAGTTCAGAGAAGTTGACGATATCCGCGAAGAGAACGGTGACATCATCGAACCGGTCGGCAATAGAGCTTTCACCGTTTTTCAACCGCTCAGCAATAGATTTGGGCAGGATATTGAGCAGTAACTTCTCTGTTTTTTCCTGCTCAAGTTTCAGGGTTCTGTTATGGGCCTGCTCGCGTGCGCGCAGCCAGCTGCGCTCCAGAGATGCGTTGATCTTGGTGGTTAAAATAATCTGATTGAACGGCTTCTGCAGATAATCCTCAGCACCCATCTCCAGACATTTTACAACGCTGTCGATCTCATCCAGCGCAGAGATCATCATCACAGGGGTATGCTTTAATCGCTCATCCTGTTTCAGCCTCTCCAGCACCTGATAACCATCGAGTTCGGGCATAATGATATCCAGCAGAACCAGGTCATAATCGTGATCGCGCAGCAGATTCAGGGCTTGCTGTCCATTTTCAGCAACATCAACAGAGAAGCCCTGCTTGATCAGACGCCTGGAGAGAAAATCGCGATTGCTCTCCTTATCATCAACCACCAGCAGTGATGCCTCTTGCCGCTGTTCACTGCTGTTGCGCATACCGGCTATCACTTCACTCATCAGGTTCATCAGGTTGCGCTCTACTGAATCAGCTGCTGCAATAGCTGTCGGATTCAGGCTATTGGATACCGGTTCAACGGGAGTTGTCAGGGACATTTCGCCGAGATAATCGAGCTCTTTAATACGTTTTAACAGGGTCTGCGACAGATCCAGTACATGCTCTAACAGCTCACAGGCTTCTGTATCACCTTCAGCTTCAAGATCTTCCTGAATCATTTCGCTATAGGCGGTGACGGCAATCAGCGGGGTGGAGAGATCATGTTTGATGATGGCATTGATGCTATGAATCTCTGCAGCTGACCTGCCTGGGGCACTTTTGCTGAGGCTCTGTTTGATCAGATTGGCGAGCTGCTTGGTAGCGACCACTATTTTATCCAGATCCTCTGCAAACGGACTGTAGTTCGGGTTTAATCGCAACCCTTTGATGTGCTTGCTGATGGTCACCGTAGGCACAAGTAGCTGCTGCCCGGCATCGAGCAGGTCGCTATCGCTGGCCCGTTTCAGGCGTTCGGGTTGCTGATCAGGCATGTAACAGCCTCTCGATTTTGTCGAACAGATCTTTGGCGCGAAAAGGTTTCATCTGATAGTCGTCACAGCCTGCCGCCAGCGCTTTTTCTCTGTCATTTTCCGAGGAGTAGGCGGTGAGTGCAATAAGCGGGATAGCTCTGGTTACTGTGGAAGCTTTAATCTCCCGGGCTGCACTCCACCCATCTTTAATAGGAAGGTTCATGTCCATCAAAATAAGATCGGGTTGTTCACTCTCTGCAAGCTGCACAGCCCGGTCGCCATCTCCGGCAATCACAAATTCAAAACCACGGCGTTGCAGATGCCTTGAAAGTATATCGCGGTTCAATTCATTATCTTCTACAAGTAAAATCTTTGCCATCGGCATCCCATCTGTTCGTGATGAGGACAGCTTACGTGAACTGAAGTTGAAGTCTAAACCTTTTCCAGTGCGATCAGAGGTTAGCGTTGCTCAGGATTATGGGGGTTACTTCTTTTTACGTCTTTTTGGCCTCTTTTTATTCAGCCATGCATCGTGTTCATTGACCAGTGATTTCAGGTCAACAGCCTCAGGTGAGAGGGCAAGAGTGGCAGCATAATCCTCTTTGCCCACGTTGAGGGTTTCGATCGATTTGTTGAGGAAGGTTTGAATCTCTTCAAGCAGCTCCTTCTCCTCATTGCTGCAGTAGGAGATAGCGATACCCTTGTTCATGCCGCGTCCTGTACGACCCACGCGATGCACGTAGTTCTCCACCTTTTCAGGTAGATCGTAGTTGATCACATGCGTGACATCGGCGATATCGATGCCGCGCGCGCTTACATCGGTAGCAACGAGAATGTGACACTCTCCATCACGGAACTGCCGCATTGCCTCTGTACGCTCTTTTTGATCTTTATCGCCATGGATGTTTATCGCATCAATGCCAACGCGGCCCATGGCCTTCACAACGCGCTCAGCGCGCACTTTGGTGCGCACGAAGACAATGATTTTACTCTCAGGGTTCTCATTGATAAAACGCTCAAGGAAAAAGCGTTTATCATCCTGATCAACAAACATCACAGCGTGCGAAATATTTTTGGAGACCTTGTCTTGCGGGGAGACCTGAATACGGATCGCTTCACTCTTCACCTGTGAGTAGGCGAGTTTCCTGATCTCATCGTTAATGGTGGCTGAGAAGAAGAGGGTCTGATGGTGGCGGGGCAACATTTTTTTGACGTATTTGATATCTTCAATGAAACCGAGATCAAGCATGTGATCGGCTTCATCCAGCACTAGCGTGTTGACGATATTCAGGTTGATCACCTTCTGATTGATCAGATCGAACATGCGACCGGGTGTAGTAACCAGAATATCAATACCATCCTGCAGTTTGACGATCTGGCGCTCCTGCTCAACACCGCCAAACAGGGCAAAGGTTTTCACCTTGGTGTGGGCGGAGAGCTTGTCGAAAACCTGACCGATCTGCATGGTCAGCTCGCGCGTAGGCGCCATCACCACGCAGCTGATGCCACGGGTGCGTTTACTGGTTTTAGCACGGTGAATCTTATCAATTACGGGAATCGCAAATGCGGCAGTTTTGCCAGTACCTGTCTGGGCAATGGCCAGCACATCTTCACCATTCTGAATCGAGGGGATAGCTTTATACTGGATATCCGTAGGGCGAATGAAGCCGAGTTTCTTCAGGTTCTTTTTGATATCCTGGGAGATGTAATATTGATCAAACTTCATGTTGCCTCGGTTACTGCAGTGAATGCGAATAGATTGGCCGAAGGTTCAGGGATTTATAGCATCAAAGCAACGGTTGCTGAACGATTGTGCTTTGAACCTTTAGAGAATTGCGTTTTTCAGGTAGGAAGAGCTGCTTAAAACCGCTATTCTGCTGCTAACGGAGAAGCTATGGACCGATTTTTAGAGGCGGCAATTGAAGAGGCAGAAAAGGGGCTGGCTGAGGGTGGTATCCCTATCGGTTCGGTGCTGGTCATTGATGGGGAGATCGTCGGGCGTGGCCATAACCGGCGCGTACAGCAGGGCAGTGCCACACTGCATGCCGAGATCGACTGTCTGGAGAATGCCGGGCGCATCAAAGCAGCCGATTATCGGCGTGCCACGCTCTACTCGACACTCTCACCGTGTGATATGTGCAGTGGTGCAGTTCTTCTCTATGGAATTAACAAGGTCGTAGTGGGTGAGAACCGCACATTTACCGGCCCTGAGGAGTATCTGCGCTCTCGTGGCGTGCAATTAACCATCGTAGATGACCAGCGTTGTGTTGAGCTGATGCAGCAGTTTATCGAGAATTCGCCTGAGCTGTGGAACGAAGATATTGGTGAGTAACAGGCTGGATGGAGAGCGGCTGCCAAAATAGATGTGCTGCTCTTGCTAATGTTGTGATGAAATAAAAACTGAAACAGTGGGGGGATAGTGATGAAGTTAGATAGTATGCAGATGCCTGATAGCAGCGGATATTTTGGCGAGTATGGCGGCCAGATTATTCCTCCGCCACTGATTGAGATTATGAATCAGATCAATGATGCCTACGATGAGGTATCCCAAAGTGAATCGTTTCAGCAGGAGCTGCAGCAGCTTAATGCCGATTATGTTGGTCGCCCCAGCCCGGTCTATTTTGCCAAACGGCTGAGTGACAGCGTCGGTGGGGCACGCATCTTTCTTAAACGTGAAGATCTCAATCACACAGGTGCGCATAAAATCAACCACTGTATCGGTGAAGCGCTGCTGGCCAAATATATGGGTAAAACCAAGGTGCTGGCAGAGACCGGGGCCGGGCAGCATGGCGTGGCACTGGCCACCGCCTGTGCACTGGTGGGCATCGACTGTGAAATCCATATGGGTGAGATCGATATTGAGAAAGAGCATCCCAATGTCACCAAGATGAAGATTCTCGGCTGCAAGCTGGTGCCGGTAAGTCGTGGCACACGTACACTCAAAGATGCAGTGGATAGTGCTTTTGAGGAGTATATCAAGGATCCGGTCAACTTCTTTTATGCCATCGGTTCCGTTGTTGGCCCGCATCCGTTCCCCAAGATAGTGCGCGATTTCCAGAGTATTGTCGGCAGAGAGGCCAGAGCGCAGTTTCTCGCCAAAGAGGGGGAATTGCCGGGCACACTGATCGCCTGTGTGGGAGGTGGCTCCAATGCCATGGGGCTGTTTACCGCCTTTCTGGAAGATGAATCTGTGAAGATGATCGGTGTGGAGCCAGCTGGACGTGGACTGGATACTGCTGATCATGCCGCCACACTGACATTGGGCAGTAAAGGGGCCTTGCACGGCTTTGAATGTTATAATCTGCAGGATGAGGAGGGTAATCCGCTACCGGTCTACTCCATCGCTTCAGGCCTTGATTACCCCGGTGTCGGTCCGCAGCACTGTCACCTCAAAGATATCAAACGCGTCAGTTATGAATCGATTGATGATAAGGAGTGTCTGGATGCCTTTATGCAGCTCTCCAGACTGGAGGGTATTATCCCGGCATTGGAGAGTGCGCATGCGGTGGCGTATGCGATGAAGATAGCCAAAGAGATGTCGGCTGATGAGACCATTCTGGTCAATCTCTCCGGTCGTGGTGATAAAGATGCCGATTTTGTGGCTAACTATCTCTCACTTTGAAGGTATGAGGAATCAGGCGGTATGGTTTATACGGTTCGACTTGCAGTTTCCGATGATGTTGAGGCTATTGCTGAGTTAGGGGCGATCACCTTTGCCAAAGCCTATGGCGAAATCGTGCTGGTCAGTGATATGGAGAGCTATCTGGCCGAATGCTTTGACCCCGAGAGGTTAAAGCAGGAGATCAGCTCTAAAGCTGCCAGCTATTTTGTGGCTGAATCTGATGAGGGTGTTGTCGGTTACGCCAAGCTGGCAGAGACCCAGAGGCCTGCACAATTTGCGGATGAGAAGCTGATTGAGCTGATTCGGCTCTATGTCAGGCCCGGTTTTTACGGCAGGGGTATTGGCAGTCATCTATTACAAGCGGTAAAACAGCATGCCGTGAATTCGGGCTACTCGGGTTTATGGTTGCGTGTCTGGGAGAAGAATAGTGGTGCCATCCGTATGTATGAGCGAGATGGATTCAAACAACTAAGCAGTGAGCCCTATTTCATCGGCATCACTGCTAATCCCGTGGTTCTAATGGTTAAGAAGCTGAGCTGAGTTGTTTATCCCTGATTTAGAGCAAGCGCTGCGAAGGTGGCGATGCCTGAAGCCATGGAGGATTCATCAATATCGAAGTTGGGGTGGTGCAGCGGGTAGCGGGTTTCCGGCCCACCGCCGGTGCCTAGCCTGAACAGGCAACCGGGAATATCACGCATAAACTCTGCAAAATCCTCGCCACCCATAGAGGCTTCCGGTAGTTCGATAATCTCAATCTCCGGCGAAGAATTTCGAATAATTTCACGGGCTTGAGCAATTAACTTCAGGTCATTGGTCAATACAGGTGTGGCCTGTTTGAGCGTAAACTGGGCAGTAGCTCCCCAGGCCTCTGAAGTCTGGCGGATGATGCGATCCATCATGGCGCGAATCTCTTCATGTGCTTCCGGATGCAGACTGCGAATAGTGCCTGAGAAGTGAACCTTGTCCGGGATCACATTGCCTGCATAACCACTGTTAATCTGACCGATGGTGAGCACGGCCGGGTGCAGCGGATTAACTTTGCGACTGACAATATGGTGTAGTGACTGGATGACATGGCTGGCAATCAGGATGACATCAATGCACTCATGCGGGCGTGCGGCATGGCCACCACGGCCGACAATCTCGACATCGAACATATCCGCCGCCGCACACATAGGACCCTCTCTCAGGCCGATGGATCCTGCTGGTAGGTAGGGGAATACATGCATGGCATAGATCTGTTCCGGTGTGAAATGCTCAAACAGGTGCTCTCGCAACATCGCTGCTGCACCTTCGCAGGTCTCCTCGGCAGGCTGGAAGATAAAAGCGATATTATAGTTCAGGTCTGCTTTTAGATTACTGATCACCTGTGCCGCACCAAGCAGGACGGCACTGTGAACATCGTGACCGCAGGTGTGGGAGACACCCTCAATACGTGAGGCGTAGGGCAGCTGTTTTCTATCCTGAATGGGCAGGCCGTCCATATCCGCACGGAAGGCGAGCCACGGTTTAAGCGGATCAATGATCAGTGTGGCTAATAGCCCGAAACCACCAATCTTTTCAGATACCTCCAGTCCCATATTCCGGCACTTTTCAGCAATCAGAGCGGCTGTCTTCTCTTCACTTCCCGAGAGTTCAGGGTGTTCGTGAAGATAGCGGCGGGTGCGTATCACTTCAGCCATCACACTGCTCACCTCAGCAGCCAGTTGTTGATTATCTACATGCATCATCTACTCCAGCCGTCCAGCTCCCGCATGGCACGTATCATGGCGGAAAAATCATCCGTTGTATTGAACAGTTCACGCTGTGATTCAGCACCGCCGCCATTATTGCGCCAGTGGCCGATCTGACTCTTCACCAGATCAAGTTCACTTGCCGCGATGCCCTGATCAGCGAGTTGATCAAGGCGTCTCTCCAGCCAATCCAGCATCGGTACCAGCTCTTCAGTAAATGGGTCGATGATGGTGGCACGCATGCCGTAACGGCAGGCGCGCCAGCGGTTTTCGCGAATCAGTGAGGGGTGAACCTTGGGTCTAACAAAATCCTGAGCAGCAGCCATCGCTTCTGCACGCACATAGGCAACATAGGCGGCTGAGTCAGCAAAACGGGCAGGCATATCCCCGATACGTACCTCAAGGGTGCCAAAGTCGGGATGCGGGCGCATCTCCCACCAGATATCACGCACCGATTTGATGCTGCCAGTGGCAGTCAGGCGTTCTGTACAGTGTTCAAAGTCTTTCCAGTCACTGAAATAGAAGGGCATACCACCCTGACTCAAACCCTCGAAAATTTTGATGCGGCTGGCCGCCAAACCGGTTGCTTCACCGTGCCAGAAGGGGGAGTTGGCCGAGATAGCGAGAAACACCGGCATAATCGGTAGCAGATGATTCATCGCTTTGATGCAGGCATCACCATCGGGCATACCGACATGCACATGAATGCCGCAGATATTAAAGCGGCGAGCTACCCACTGCAGTCGTTTGAGCAATTTATAATAACGCGGATCATCGCTGACCACCTGTTCCCGCCAGTGGGAGATCGGGTGTGTGCCGGAGGAGAGCAGGGCGGCGTTATGATTCTCCAGTATAGCCTCAACCTCGGCATAGAGATCGGCCAGTTGGCTCATGGCATCAGCAGTGCTAAACTGGATATCGGTATTGGTTTCAACAATCGAGGTGAAAAGTTCGGGTTTGATGCGGGGGGTATCACCGACAACAGAGAAGACCTGTGGTGCAGCCGGAATCTGCAGGCCGGTGTCACCGTCTACGCACATCCACTCCATCTCCACCCCCAGCGTGCCGAAGCGGGAGTTGTTAAACGGAATCTCTGAAGCGGGATTGCCCATGAATGCTAGTATAGTCCATAAACGGCATGCGATGAAAGTTTAAAGGTAATTGTTCACTGCAATCATTGAAAATACAGTTAGACACAGATGAACACAGATGAACACAGATAGACACAGATAGACACAGATAGACACAGATAGACACAGATAGACACAGATAAGCACGGATGCTCTAGGGCTCATCTCTTTCGCAGGGTGCCTTCTCTGACGCAAACGGCATTCACCTTGCCGCAATTCACCGTGTGGACACAGATATAGTGTAAATTCTTAAGGTTACGGCCATTACTCCTGTCTGTTTATATCTGTGGCTAAACATGAATAGTTGCGTTTAAAGTGGGCTTTGATTCATTCAGCGTTTTCACGCAGTCCATAAATCACTCTCTCCTGAGAGATATGTTGTGATGTTTGGGGCCTTTGGTACATTGCGGCTGGTTTGCAAATAGCGGAGTTTCTGAACATCACTCCGACCATCAGGGATAATCCATTTATGTGGTTTAAAAATATACACTTTTACCAATTCGAAGCGCCATTCAAGATGAGTGCAGAGCAGCTGCATGAGGCGCTGTTGACGCGTAAGGCGCGTCGCTGTGGTCATATGGAGATGGACACTCAGGGCTGGACCTCGCCGCTGGGGCAGGGCAGTGAGACACTGGTGTTTCAGAGTGGAGCTAATCTGATGCTCTGTCTGCGTCGTGAGGATAAGGTGTTACCTGCTTCGCTGGTACGTGAACAGGTGGAGGAGCAGGCACTGGCGATTGAGGCAGAAGCCGGGCGCCCCGTTGGCCGTAAAGAGCGCCGTGATCTTAAGGATCTTGTACTGCAGCAGCTGATGCCCAAAGCGATGGTGCGCTCATCTCAGACCTTTGCCTGCATTCTGCCTGAATCGGGTTGGTTGATCGTTAATGCAGCCAGTGCCAAGAAGAGTGAGGAGCTGATTGAGACACTGAGAAAAACACTGGGTACCCTTAATGTTGTGCTGCCCTCCACCGGCGAATCACCAGAGGGCGCGATGACCCGCTGGCTGCTCAATGATGAGAGTCTGCCGCACGGATTTACGCTGGAGGATGCCTGTGAGATGCAGGCGGCAACAGAGACAGCCGGTGTGATCCGCTGCAACAAGGTGGATATTGCCCGTGATGAGGTGCGTGCCCATGTCGCATCGGGCTATCGGGTGCGTCGTCTGGCACTGAACTGGCAGGAGCGCTTGAGCTTTATGCTCTATGAGGATCTCTCTGTACGCCGTATGCGTTTTGATTCAGCCGTGCTTGATGATGCCGATGGTGGCGATGATGAGGCCAGTCGCTTTGATGCAGATTTCACGATTATGACTTCGGAACTTAGCGAATTTATTCCGGTTTTGTTGGCTGCACTCAACACAAAAGAGTAGAGTTTTTGCAATGGCAACGTACGCGGTAGGCGACATACAGGGATGTTATAAGCAGCTTAGGAAGTTACTGAAAATGGTGGGTTTTGATCCTGCTAAGGACAGACTCTGGTGCGCGGGCGATATGGTCAATCGAGGACCTGATTCTCTTGAGACACTGCGTTACCTGAAAAGTCTTGGTGATGCGGCTATCTGTGTATTGGGCAATCATGATCTGCATCTGCTTGAGCTTGCTGCCGGTGGTGAGCCCTATCGCCGTGATACGCTAAAACAGGTTATTGAAGCCCCTGATTGTGGTGAATTGATCGACTGGCTGCGCAGTCAGCCTCTTTTGCATCACAATAAAAAACTCGGTTGGTGCATGGTACATGCCGGTCTGCATCCGGACTGGACACTGAAAAAAGCGAAGAAACGTGCGGCAGCTATCGAGCTTGAACTACAGGGTCCCGGTTGGCGTGAGTTCAGTCGGCAGCTGCACCATGTGAAGTTCCCGATCAAAGAGCCTGCCAAGCATGATCCGACACGGCTGCTGTTTGCAGCCGCAGTGTTGACCCGTACCCGTTACTGTAGTCGTGACGGGTATTTCAACTGGGATGTACGAACAGGAGAGAGCAGTAATAAGAAAGACAAGCCGTGGTATAGTCATGCTGGTCTGGCCTGGGCTGGCGATTGCAGTGTGGTCTATGGCCACTGGGCGGCGAAAGGATTGGTAAAAAATCAGCCACATGTGCTGGGCCTTGATACCGGCTGTGTCTGGGGTGAAAAGCTTACCTTAGCCAGATTGAGAAAGGGTGGCAGAATGGAGATTGTGGCTCAGGTTGGTTGAGAAGGTATAATCCTGTTTAATCTTTATCACGTTTCTGTTTTTTATAGTGAAACTGCTCATCGGCCATAATGCGCAGGCAGCCTTTGCCACCTTTCTTGGCCTGATAGAGGGCATCATCAGCCTGTTTCATCAACTTCTCTGCATCCACCGTTTCACCCGATTGTGTGCAGATGCCAATCGATACACTGGCTTTGACTTCAGGATGGTTGACCAGATGTAATTTGGAGACCTTCTCCAGTATGCGCATGCCGATCACTTCAAGCCCTTCACCTTCAATGGCATCATCGGTAGGCACGAGAATCACAAACTCATCGCCGCCATAACGGGCGCAGATATCGTAATCACGGATGCTGCTCTCGATGCACTGAGCGATATGTTTGAGCACCTCATCACCAACGCCGTGGCCATAGGTGTCATTGATATGTTTGAAATCATCCAGATCGATAAAACCACAGGAGAGGGTGCCGTGACGAGTACGCTTGGTGCGATTGACCTCATGACTGAGCTGCATATCGAATTTACGGCGGTTGAATACACCGGTCAGCGCATCAAAGATGGCCATCTCTTCAAGCTTCTGCAGGTGATTGAGTGTTTTGAAGGTCATATTAAGATGAGTGGAAGCCATCTCCAATGAGGTTTTCTGCTCTTTGCTCAATTCACCCTGAATATCAAACAGCAGGGCACCTGCCAGCTTTGCATCCTGCCAGACCGGGATAATGACATTGTATTCGGCGTCCAGTTCAGAGCAGTTCAGCCGAACAGGGGAATCAATTTTTTTGTAACGTTCATCTTTGTTTAAGGTGCTGCAGGCTTTGCGGATATTGTTGCATGCCGAAAAATCACATGATGGATCGCCGCATGCCGGTTTTTTATCGCCAATGGCACCAATAAATTCCAGAGCGCCATCCTCATTGCCAAACATCACCGCCACACCTTTGGCGGCTTGAATGTGCCCGTGCAGTCCTTCAAATGATTTGGTTGTGATGGTGTGAAGGTGTGGATCATTCTCCAGCAGCAGGGTGACCTCCAGCATGCTATCGAGCAGCGAGAGGCGGGTATTCTGAATCTGGATGGTATGTTCATCATGAATCTGATGGTTGGCCAGTTCAAAGAGCAGCTTGGCAGATTTGGCTGAGATCAGTTCGATCTCCAGAGGCTCGCTGAAGACATCAAGCTTTTCGTACAGTTTATGGTCACCGGTAACATCAATCACGATGCCCTCTCTGAATGAGTCCAGTGTGGCATCAGTATCTGTAGAGGTTTTAATGCCAAGCTCTCTGGCCAGTTCAAAGCCGGGAGCTTCTTCAGAGACATCAACAATGGCAGTAATATTGACGCCTTTATAGGAGTGCAGTACCTCCAGCATGGCAATGCCGCCAATACCGGCACCGAAGATGAGAATATCGGTTTTTTTTGCGTTATGAGACACGCTTGCCAGCCTTTCAGCTAACTTCTGAACCTCATCTGCACTTCTAAGCTGAGTCACGGAATACCTCCATGTTTTCCACTCCTTTAATATGAGTCATGCAAGAGGAGGGAGCATTGAAAAATAGCTCCCCATGACATCAGAACGAATCAAGATTACAAATAACGGAGATAAAATACCAGCGTAAATTATTTTGGCGGAGTTCGCTTTTAGCTGGAATATTAAGCTGATGGGTGAAGCTTCAGGGTAGTAGGTGTAAATATGCCGGAGGAGATGCCATGCTATTGGCTGCTGGTTATGTTGGCTTCCAGTTACGAATGGCATCTGCATAATCCTCTTCATTTTTCAGTTTTTCAGCATCAGGAACGAACACATTCATGTTGGATGAGTTGAGGTGATCCAGCCAGCCAGCCAGAAACTGGAGGTAGAGCTCACTCATCATCTTCTCGTTTCTGCAGGCGCGTGGGCCGATGTAGTCACCACTTGAGGCGATCTCGCCACGTACGGCAATATCGAGATTGGAGATCATCGGGGTGTTGCTCGAATCCAGCGCGGTGAAGTGACCGGCGACAGTAAGGTAGAGCAGCCATGGTGTGCCGGGATTAAGGGCGGCAATGCACGCCAGCATCTGGGCCTTGTCAGGAATCGGGGCGGAGGAGTCTCGGTGCAGTACGGCATGGGCAAAGGTGCCGCGCATCAGGAAATCAAAGGTGCCGGCTTTTTTCTTGGGGACCAGAACCAGATCCTTGTCTTTCTCCAGACGACGGCCACTCCAATGCTCGGCTGTTTTTTTATCAGTGATGCGCATGTCGCCATCTTTCAGTGGTTCGCTATAGATGCATTCGCGCCAGCTCTCATCACTCTGCAGACGCCAGGCCTGAGCACCGGATGCGGAGAGGGCATCAATGGAGAAACAGAGTTTCATGATGTCTGATCAGCCGAGAATTCAGTGATCACCGGCATGCCGGTATCAGGATTCAGATGCAGGCATATCTCACCACGCAACAGGCGAAGCAGATCGTGCCCGACCAGTTCATAACGCCAGCCGTGCAGACAGGCCACTTCCGGTGCTTCACCTTTACAGCGATAACCCCACGATGCCAGTTCAGAGAGGTCGGATTTGCTGGCCAGAATAGTTGAGGCGATCTCACCCTCTTCAGCTTTCAGGCGTACCAGTGTGTCGAGCATCTCAAGGCGCAGATCGGTGCCCCGGCTGTTGTGGCGGCGGGCAGGAAGTTTCGGCCAGCTCTCCTGGGGAGCATCAACACCAGCCTGCCACACCTCAAGAATGGTATCACCATGGCGCTTCACAAAACCGGGGTTTACCCCGCGCATTCTGCCCATCGCCTCCAGCGTCAGTTTATCTCGCCGCGCTATTTCAATCAGCTGCTCATCGCCAATCATACGACGGCGTGGAATGTTGTTGCGTTGTGCCTGCTGCTCGCGCCATGCTGCGAGGCTTCTCAGGACTGCCAGCTGCCTGCCTTTGAGGCGATTGGATCCTTTAACGCGCCAGAACACATTGGCTTCATCCATCTCGTAGGTGGCGGGGTCACAGAGCGTGGCCTGCTCCTCATCCAGCCAGCTGAGGCGGCCGAGTGCTTCCAGACGCTCTTTCAGATGCTGATAGATCGGCATCAGCCAGATTACATCATCAGCAGCATATTCGAGCTGCTTCTCTCTTAGTGGGCGCGCCTTCCAGTCACTGAAAGACTCGCCCTTGGCCAGCTCCTGTTTGGTGATGCGCTGAACAAGGTTGCCGAAACCTACCTGCTGCCCGTATCCGAGCAGGGCGGCGGCAACCTGAGAGTCGAAAAGGGGAAGTGGCATGGAGCCTGACTCTTTCACCACAATCTCCACATCCTGTCGTCCGGCATGGAACACCTTGAGAATTTCAGGATTGGCCATGATCTCCCAGATAGGGGTAAGGTCGGTCAGTTCGATAGGATCAATGATCCAGCACTGGCTGTTACCATAAATCTGCAGCAGCGCGAACTCGGAATAGTAGGTCGATTCACGATGGAATTCGGTATCGACGCAGAGCACTTTGCATTGGCTGATCTCTATGCAGGCCTGTTCAAGTTGGGATGGTGTGTTGATGAATTGAAATTTGGATTCGGACATGGCGTTAGCCTAGCCTCGATTTTATATAAGAACAGTCTCAAGGAGAGGTCAGAAATAAGTTCAGGGCGATTACCTTCCTTAAATAGGGACTTCCTCTTTGAAAGTTGACCCTTTTGCCTTCCGCTATAGAGTGCCCACGCACTCCGGTTCACATTCGACTTGATAGCCCTGAAACGGGCCTCCCACCCATTCGACCCCCAGACGTGCAAAAGATGAGGCAGGAAACAGCATGTTGCTTTTCTGCATAGGAGTTTAACAGTGCCCAAGGTCTGGATTGCTGACAAAATGTCTGCCCGTGCGATTGAAGTATTTAAGGCGCGCGGTATCGAAGTTGACTACAAGCCGGGTCTCTCTGATGACGATAAGCTGGCCATTGCAGGCGATTATGATGCTATCGCCGTGCGTTCATCGACCACACTCAAAGGCGAACTTCTTGATGCAGCCAAACGGGTAAAAGTGATCGGTCGTGCCGGAATCGGTGTCGATAATGTTGATGTTGAGGGCTGTTCACGGCGTGGCATCGTGGTGATGAATACACCTTTTGGTAACACCATTACCACTGCCGAGCTGGCCGTTGCCCATATTGTGGCAGCCGCGCGCATGATTCCGCAGGCCTCTGAATCGACAAGAAGCGGAAAGTGGGAAAAATCCCGTTTTATGGGCATGGAACTGACCGGTAAAAAAGCTGGTGTGATCGGTGCCGGTAATATTGGTGCTATCGTATGTGACCGCCTGAAAGGGCTGCACATGGCTGTGTATGTTTACGATCCGTTTATCTCGGATGAACGCGCCTCTGCGATGGGTGTGACCAAGGTTGAGACGGTGGCTGAGCTGGCTGAAATCGTCGACATCCTGACCATTCATGTGCCGCTGCTGCCGGCAACGCGCAATCTGATTGATGCAGATATTATCGCTCGTATGAAAAAGGGTTCGATTATCGTCAACTGTGCCCGTGGCGGCATTGTTGATGAGACTGCACTCTATGATGCTTGCAAATCGGGCCATCTGCGTGCTGCAGCTCTGGATGTTTATGCCAGTGAGCCGGCCCGTGAAAACCGCCTGTTTGAGTTGGATAATATCAGCTTTACCCCGCATATCGGTGCCTCTACCAATGAGGCGCAGGAGAATGTGGCTGTGCAGGTGGCCGAGCAGATGGCTGACTACCTGCTCTCCGGCGTGGTCTCTAATGCGGTCAATGTACCTTCACTGACGCAGGAGGAGCAGCGTCTGCTCTCACCCTATCTTCTGCTTGCCGAGCGTATGGGAAGCTTTATCGGTCAGACCATGAAACCGGGTTATACAAAAGTGAATGTCTGTTTTGAAGGCAAAGCCTCCACGATCAATCGTAAGCCGTTGATCAACGTGATGCTGCAGGGACTGCTCTCCGGATCTATGGAAGAGGTCAATGCGGTGAATGCCGGCATGCTGGCCAAAGATCGTGGTATCGAGCTGATGGAGTCAGCTTGTGATTCATCCGATCACTTCGCCACCCTGATCAAACTTGAGGTGGAGGGCGATGAAGGTGTGCGTTCGGTCTCAGGAACACTCTTTGATGAATCTCGCCCACGTCTGGTAAGTGTCGACACCTGTGAAGTTGAGATTGCCCCTGAAGGTAACATGATCTTCTTCCAGAATGAGGATAAGCCGGGTGTAATTGCCGCAATCGGCGCAGTGCTGGCCGATGCCGGTATCAATATCGGTGATTTCCGCCTTGGCCGTCGCGAAGATACAGGTGGTGCCGTTGCACTGATTCAGGTGGATTCGACACCGGGACAGGAGATCCTTGATAAGATGGCTGAGTTGAACCATGTACAGGCCGTTCGTTATGCTGAATTGGGGGCGATGTGAAACATAAACCCATCATAGGACTGGATGATGCATTCGGCTCACGTGCAAAAGCGCTGCGCAGCATGCAGGGCAAGATGCTCGATCTATTCGAAGATGCCGGTTATGAAGAGGTGATTCCTCCTATGCTTGAGCGGCCGGATGCCCTGAAATCGGGTGCAGGTCGTTTTCTGGCTGATCAGACTGTTGTTTTCTCCGATCCGGCTGGAGCAGGCACACTGGCCATTCGCTCTGATATGACACCACAGATCGCCCGTATTGCTGCAACGCGACTGCAGGCTGAAGCGGTGTTGAAACTGAGCTACTCAGGTACCGTTATGCTGGCTCGCCCGGATGTGCGTGGTGGTTCCCGTCAGCAGTGGCAGACCGGTGTTGAGTGTCTGGGAATAGCCGGTGCAGCAGGTGATATCGAAGTGATGCATTTGGCTGCCCGCTGCATGATGGCTGCCGGATTTGTTAAATCTGTGCTGCAGGTAGGCCATATCGGCTTGCTGAAAGCGCTTGTGGCCGGTTGTGATGCTCCGCTGGAGACCTGGACAGCACTGCTGGCTCGCCGTTCACCTGATGATCTGCGTGAAGTTATTGCTGTTGAATCGATCTCTGAAGATAGAGCTGATGCACTGCTGGCGCTGGCCAAAGGCAAAGGCGATGAGCAGTGGATTGCCGATAGTGTTGGCAAGTTTGGCGCTGATTTTGATATCGCTGCCAATGAACTGCTTGATCTGGTGCATGAAGTGGGTGATCGGGTTGAAGGTGATGTGAGTGTCTATGCCGATGCGGCAGTGATGCCTCGTTTCCTCTACCACAGTGGCATCCTGTTTGCCGGATTTGCCGAAGGGGTATCGCAGGCGCTGCTCTACGGCGGCCGTTATGATGCGATGATGAAAGCACATGGTCGTGATATGCCAGCTACTGGTTTCTCTTGCGACCTGTGGGCACTGCTCGATACAGTTTAATTGTAAACCTGCCTGTGTGGGTGGGAAGCATCGTAAGATGGCGTTTGAGATAAGAGGGATAACATGACAAATACAGTTGCAATTGGAATCCAGTGGGGCGATGAAGGAAAGGGCAAGATCGTAGATCTGATGGCCCCGAAGATGGATGTCGTAGCCCGTTTTCAGGGTGGACCGAATGCCGGTCACACGCTGGTACTTGGTGATAAGAAGACTGTATTGAATCATATCCCGTCCGGCATCCTGCATGATGATACGCTCTGCTTGATCGGCAACGGCACCGTGGTTGATCCGTTCCGACTGGTGGAAGAGATGGATATGTTGCTTGATGCCGGTATTCCTGTTGCAGATCGATTGAAAATATCTGATCGCTGCCAATTGATTCTGCCATACCATCGTGATCTGGATGCGGCACGCGAAGCTGCCAAAGGAAAAGGTAAAATCGGTACAACAGGCAAAGGTATCGGCCCTTGTTATGAAGATAAAACAGCTCGTCGCGGCATTCGCTTGGTTGATCTGACCTCAGCCGACCTGGATGCACGTATTGATGCCAATATTGAGTATGTGAATTTCATGCTCACCCAATATCTGAAGGCTGAGCCGATCAATCGTGCCGATGTTGATGAAGCGATTGCGCTGGCCAAAGCACGTCTGCTGCCACTTGCTGCTGATGTGCCGCTGATTCTACAGAAACGTATTAAAGCCGGAGATCAGGTTCTTTATGAGGGTGCGCAGGGGTCGATGCTTGATGTCGACCACGGTACTTATCCGTTTGTCACCTCATCCAATACTGTTGCCGGTGCTGCACTTGCAGGGCTCGGTGTTGGTCCGGGCCAGGTGGATGCGGTGCTGGGTATCTGCAAAGCATATACCACCCGCGTTGGCGCAGGTCCGTTTCCGACTGAGCTGTATAATGCCGAAGGCATGTGTGATGCGAAGAATGCAGGCAAACATATGGCTGAAAAAGGCCATGAGTTTGGTGCCACCACTGGTCGCCCACGCCGTACCGGCTGGTTTGATGGCCCTGTGGTACAACATGCTGTGCGCATCAATGGCGTCACAGGTCTGGCTATTACCAAGCTGGATGTGCTCGATGGACTAGACGAGGTGAAACTGTGCACCGGTTATGAGCTGGATGGTGAAGTGCTGGAATCTATTCCGGCCTGCTGCTCTCAGTTGGATGCAGTAATCCCCGTTTATGAGACACTGCCGGGTTGGTCTGACAACACCTTTGGTGCCACCTCAATGGATCAGCTGCCAGCCAATGCCGTGGCACTGCTCAAGCGCATTGAAGCGGTATGTGATTGCCCGGTGACAATGCTCTCCACCGGCCCTGATCGCAATCACATTATTCATCTCTGAATATAAGAATCCCCCTATAACCCGTTAAATATTGTGCCGCTGTCGAAAGCGGCACAATTATTGCTTCATCTTTTTATCCTGTTCACAGGTGCGGAGTCTGTTATTGAAATGATCTCTTCTCGATGCAAAGGATTTGCATTTTTCAGGCTGTTTTCGACAGTCCTTATCGCACTAAGTTTTCTAGTGTCTTTCAATCCGTTTGCTGCCCAGGCTCATGAAGATCAACAGGAGGTTCTTGTTGGCAGTGAGCTGGATTATCCACCCTATGCCGATGTTGATGAAGAGGGCAATGCTGACGGTTTCTCTGTTGATCTGATCAAGGCTGCAGCCAAACAGGTCGGTATTAAACTGAAGTTCGAAGTCGGTCCATGGGCCGAAATGAAAGCCAAACTCGAGCGTGGTGAGATCGATGCGCTGCCACTGGTCGCTTACTCCACTGAACGTGAAAAATATTTTGATTTTTCCACACCCCATATTGTTAGTCATGCGGTTGTATTTATTCGCAAGGGTGAGAAGAGGTTTCACTCACTGGAGGATTTGCGCGGCAAAGAAGTAATTGTTATGCGTGCAGATTCAACGCATGAGTATGTCAAATTCAGCGCGATCACCGATAAAATCATACTAACCAAAACCGTAGGTGAGTCATTTCAGCTGCTCGCATCAGGCAAACACGATTTTGTTATTGCCCCCAAACTCTCAGGACTTCTACTGCTTAATGAGCTGGGCATAGATAACATTGAACCTTTTGGAGAGCCGCTTGAGGCATATGGTAAAGGTTACTCCTTTGCTGTGCATGAAGGTGACAGAGAACTTTTAGAACATCTTGATCGTGGTCTGGTACTGGTCAAAGCCAGTGGTGAATATGATCAAATCTATGACAAGTGGTTTGGCCATGTCGATCCACGTGAAGATAAAAATGCAGAGCTTATCAAACTGATTTTAACTGCTGTTATCATTCTTGTGCTGATTGTTCTGATCGGATTTATCTGGAACCTGATGTTACGTCGCAAGGTTGCAATCAAAACCAAAGAGCTGCTTGAGAGTGAAACCCGCTTTGCCGCCACCTTTGCCGAGGCTGCGATGGGGCTGGCGCATGTGGCTCCTGATGGTTCATGGCTGCGGGTGAATCAGGCACTTTGTGACATCGTAGGTTACAGTGAAGAGGAGCTTTTAAAGCTGACTTTTCAGGATATCACCCACCCAGATGATCTCAATACTGATATGCATTTTGTTGAGCAGATGCTTGCTGGTGAGATCAATCAATACAGCATGGAGAAACGCTACTTTCGCAAAGATGGCACCATCATTTGGGTGAATCTGACGGTGTCACTATTATCCAAAGCCAATGGAGAGCCGGACTACTTTATCTCTGCAGTTGAGGATATTTCAGAACGTAAAAGCCTTGATGCACAGGTCAGGCAGTCCAAGGATGAGTTGGAGACATTTTTTGATCTGGTACCCGATATGGTCTGTGTGGCAACGCCGGATGGTTATTTCAAAAAAATTAATAATACATGGAGCAATGTTCTGGGGTACTCGGATGATGAGCTGCTCTCCAGGCCGTATTTCGAGTTTGTACACCCTGAAGACCAGAAAAATACGCACGAGGTCGCAGCTACTCTCGTTCAAGGTAAGAAGGTTTTTCAATTTTCCAACCGATATCGTTGTAAGAATGGTGGTTATCGTTGGCTGGAGTGGGTCTCTGCGCCCGGATTGGATGGAACGGTTTACGCTGTCGCACGAGATATTACCGAGCGGCGCGAGGCTGAAGAACTTATCCTGAAGGAGCGGAATCTGGCGCAGAAATATCTCGATGTTGCCGGTGTAATGATGGTTGTACTTGATCCTCAGGGGCGCGTTACGCTGATTAATCGCGAAGGTTTGGATATTCTCGGTTATGAAGAGAGTGAACTGCTGCATCAGAGCTGGTTTGAGGTCTGCCTGCCGAAAGAGTCTGTTGAAGAGGTCAGGAGTGTGTTTGATCAGATTATCTCTGGTGGCCATGAACTGATGAAATACTACGAGAACTCTGTGATCACCAAATCAGGAGAGCAGCGAATTCTTGCATTTCATAATGCCCTGCTCACTGACCGGCATGGCAATATCACCGGCCTGTTATCATCGGGTGAAGATATTACCGAGAGCAGGCTGGCGGTAGAGAAGCTGAATAAACTATCGCAGGCCATTGAACAGGCAGGTGAAGGGGTGGTGATCACCGATGCCAATGGCACCATCGAGTACATCAACTCAGCCTACAGCCGTATTACAGGTTACGATGAAGCGGATATCCTCGGCAAAAACCCACGTGTGTTAAATAGCGGTAAACAGAGTGATGAGTTTTATGAGTCAATGTGGGGCACACTTACTAAAGGCGAGGTATGGCAGGGCAGGATCATCGATCAGAGAAAGGATGAGACTCTTTATCCAGCGCTGCTGACTATTTCGCCGATTAGAGATGAAGAAGATAATGTGACTCACTATGTAGGTGTACAGCAGAACCTTAAAGAGTACGAAGATCTGGAGGTCCAGTTTCAGCAGGCCCAGAAGATGGAGGCGATTGGCACGCTGGTGGGTGGCATTGCCCATGACTTCAATAATGCCCTGGCTGGCATCACCAGTAATCTCTATCTGGCTAGAAAGAAATCCTCCGAGCTTGATGTGATAGGCAATGTTAAAAGTGCCGAGAAACTCGCTTTTTCTGCTGCAGGAACCATCCAGCAGCTGCTCGCTTTCTCCCGAAAAGGGGTGGTGAATATGGGTACACTTTCGATTGCACCCTTCCTGAAAGAGATCATCAAACTGCATCGTGTCGCTATTCCTGAAAATATTGAAATTAAACAGCTGGTTGAAGAGAGCGGATTGAAAATCAGGGGTGATATTAATCAACTGCAGCAGATGTTGATGAATTTGATGAACAATGCCCGTGATGCGCTTGAGGGCGTTGAAAATCCGCAGATCAGTCTGATTTTGAGCCATGAACTTGTTCGTAACAAAAGCAAAGCAAAACCCGGTCAGGTGAAAAATGGCGAGTATGCATGTATCACGGTGATGGATAACGGTTGCGGTATTAGCGATGAGCATCGCGAGCATATTTTCGAGCCATTTTATACCACCAAAGAGGCGGGTAAAGGCACAGGGCTCGGGCTTTCAATGTCCTATGGTGCGGTGAAGACACATGGCGGCTGGATATTTGCACTGCCGGGAGAGGACGGCATTGGAACGGTATTGAAGGTTTACCTGCCGCTTGTCGATCTCAAAGCTGATCTGGATATATGCGTGGATTCGGATGAAGTGGTTGATGGTAAGGGTGAAACGATTCTGCTTGTCGATGATAACCAGATCGTGCTGGAGGTGGGAAAAGAGCTTCTGGAGGGGCTCAATTACCATGTGCTGACTGCTACAGATGGTCTGGAGGCTATCTCGGTTTACAGCGAGCATCAGGATCATATTGATCTCTTACTGCTCGATGTGGTGATGCCAAGAATGGGCGGCATGGAGGCGCTGAAAGAGATGCGTCGGATTAATCCGGATGTGAAAGCGATATTTGCTACAGGTTACAACAAGGTCAGTGCGATGGGTGAAAGCGATGAATTTCAAGCTGAAAAAGTGCTTGCTAAACCACTGGCCATTTCGGAATTAAGTCAGGCGCTCAGGGATAAACTGAATTCATAATCACCATGGCGTCCATGATGATCTGCACGGCTGTTGGCAGAAAAAAAGAGTGTAAATATTGTTGCATTATATTACAGGGTAGATGTTGCCGGAAGGGGAAAGAGTTTCCCTCGCTGATGTTCGTCTCAATTGGCTGTGTGATATTTGAATATGTAATATTGTCAGTTAGTTATGGCTGTTCTGTGAGACTCTAAATAGAGCAGGTGTTGTTTGGCGAGATCTATGCTCCTGATCTGTTAAGTAGCTACGCTAGCTAAGGAGCAAGCCTATGCGATCTCTCTTTCTGACCCTTATTGCGATATCCGCTGCAGTGCAGTTGATTTCAGGTTTGATGTTGGAAGCCCATGCATCAGTGGTGACCGGAGAATTTATCTACCAGAAGCAGGGGCTAAGCAAAACAGCGTTCAGTTATCGTGTGGAGCAGGATACTTTTCAGGGCGTTCCTGCCTGGCGCGTCAGTTGGCAGGGGCAGGGCATGAACGCTGACCATCTGATTCGCCGTTCTGATCTGAGGCCTCTCTATACCTCGCGAGAAAATCACCGCAATGGTCAACGTATTGAAATTAGATACAGCACACTGATTGATACCCCGACGCTCTATCGCCGGTTTGAGGGAGGAAAAACAGTAGAGCTCAATATTTGGCACACCAACCTCTATGATCTGGGCGCACTGCCTCAGTTGCTGGCCTCCAGACTCACTACAGGGGGTGATCCAAACATCAAATTTTCAGCTATTAACTATAACGATGGCAAGGTATACGAGCTGAAGGCCAGAAGAGGCGAGTTGCGTTCAGTTGTGGCAGGGGAAGGGTCGATAGATTGTGTGGAATACACAGTGAGCCTTGATTCATGGATGTCAGCAATTATTTCACCCGTCCGCCTCCTTATTTCCGGACAGCAATCACTTGAGAGTAACCTCGTGGCCTACAAAGGACCTGGTCTTGATGGGGTAGAGAGTTTCTGGTCGCTGCTTCTGGTTGCAAGCAGCAGCAGGTTGGCCATGGCGGAGAGAGCTCCTGCAAATTGAAAAGGGGTTATATCCAGCGGCGGACGCGAGCCTTATAGGTCAGATAACTGTCGCCGAACTGCTTCTCCAGCGCCTTCTCTTCCTGTTCGATCTGAAATTTATTGATGTAGAGGATAAATGCTGCAACTACAAACAGCCCTAATCTGGCACCAAGCCAGATACTCAGTGCTGAGAGAATAAAGGCTAAACCGAGATACATCGGGTTCCTTGTATATCTGTAGATGCCCGTTGAGACGATGGTTGATGTTTTATGCGGATAACGGGGGTCAATCGTGGTTTTAGCCAGTCTGAAGCTGATCAACGCCCAAACATCGATGACTCCAGCCATGCCAAGCAGTATGTAGGCGATACTGTTTCTGATCTCTGCATCAACGTGGTGCAGGGGCAATACAATGCTTAAACCCCAGATCATCAATCCGCACAGCAGTGCCACAATCGGTGGCGGAATTTTAAGGTGAAGCCTTTGCATGGCCCCGATCATGAACTAAATGCGATAAAACCTGTAGCAGGAGATCATCGATCTTTGATGTAGCTGTTCCAGATGCGCACCACATAATAGATCGGCGCGTGATCATTAAGGTAGTCGCTGGGGATGGCATCCAGGTCACCATGGCTCCAGCTGTTGAAGAGGTCGCCGAGGTGACCGACATGGCCGGTAATGCGGTTTTTCATCTGTAACCAGCAGTTCGGATTATCGTGAATAAGGCCTGCATCATCGATATATTTTAACTGGCCAATATGCCGGTAGCTAATGGCGGGCGGTACCATGGTTACAATATCGTTGTTGTTCACAAAGCGATAGGTGGCCGTTGTGTAGTTATCGGCAAAATCATGGTCTCCTACCCGAGGTGAGCCGAAGGTATAGAGACCATCTGCCTTGGGAGATCGTTCTGCAGCCAGTGTGGCCAGGGCTGCGCCCAGGCTATGGCCGGTGAACCAGAGCGTTAATCCGGAGTTTTCGGAACATATTGTGTTGAGATGGTTGAGCATATTATGGCTATCGCAATCAGTCATATTCCAGACCAGATCCAGTGCTTTTTTGAATCCACGATGTACCAAGCCTCTGCCATCATGCGCTGATAAGGGGAGATCCAGATCGGTAACAATATCCTCAATTTCACTCACTTCCGTGCCGCGAAAGCAGATGATGGCAAAGTTCTCATTATGCGCTACAAAACTCTGGGTACCCCTGTTTTCAAAGAAGTGACAATGAGGAAGCCCGGCACTTTTCAGTTTTTCTGCTACGAAACTCCGGTCACGCACATAAACCAGCAGAGATGCTTCGGCCAGCCACCAGCCATTGACCGATTGATAACTGTTTGAGGTATAGCGGAAGGGGTGGCTATCGCAGTCCCTGAAATAGTCATAGGTTGTGTTGGCTGCAAACAGTCCGTCAAAGGAGCGGTCTGTTGGAAGTGGTTTTGGTACAAGAGCGTTCATCGCTTTCTCTCCCATGCAAGTACATTTCCTATTATCATAGTTAGCATTTGAGAAAGTGCCAAACTGATTTTTTTTGCTTCGTGAAGCGAATCGTTCACGTTTATCATTGCCCGGATCGTGTTACAGTTTGGCAGCATGATAGTTTGGCAGCATGATAGTTTGGAGGATGAATGACTGAACAGGAAGGGCCGAGCAGAGAGATGCTCAGGGCACACAGACAGATTTTCTGGGATGCATGGCACAAGGCGCAGGCCGATCTTCCGATCAATGCCCTTGAGGTGCGTATCGCACGGGTGATTGAGATGCATCCTGAATATCACCACTTCTTTGATGATATGGAAGATTTTCTCGAGCGTGATTTTGAGGTGAATGATGGTATGAATCCCTATCTGCACCTCTCTCTGCATCTGGCTCTGGAGGAGCAGCTGGCGACCAAGCAGCCCCCGCAAGCAGCCAATGCGATGGTTCATCTGCTGACAGTGAAAAAGATGGATCGTCATGATGCACTACACAAGCTGCTGGAGATTCTGGCGGAAACGGTTTACTACGCGCAGCGTGCAGGGCAAGAACCGGATGTGGAAGCCTATGCCCGGCGTATGAAGGAGTTGGTGATCTAATGTTCAGGAATTTACTTGTCTCAATCGTATTTTTTATTGGCCCTGCACTGCTGATGTTTATTGCGCGTAATCTGGTATTGATCGGCATGGTATGGTTGAAGAGCCGCCATGAAAAAGAGCTTGAGCAGAAGATCATCGATATCACGCCGATCCATAACCACAGGCATCCGAACTGGTTTGTGATTATTGTTGTCATGATCAGTATGACCTGTGCCGTTACGGTGTTTCTGGAGCTGCAAAATAAAGATGATGTTGTGCCGCAGGAGTATGTACCTGCCTATACCGATGATTCCGGCAAGATCATTCCGGGTCATTGGCAGCCGAAAGCGCCAGCCTCTGATTGACTGATTTGAAGGAGATGCAGCCCTCTCTTTTTGACGAACCTTCTCTACAGACCGATGTAGCTCTAAAGATAGAGGCTATCGCTGAGGCTGATCTGCCAGCAGCCCTGAGTGAAGGGGGATTGCTGCTCACCGCCAGCGCCGGGCTGGCACTGGCATGGAAACGTGCCTGCGTAGTGGCTTCGGATCAGAGCGTCTGCATCACGCCTGCTGTGATAAGTTGGCAGGACTGGATCAATGCTCTTGCTACACAGGACTCAAACCTCTCTGTGCCACTGAACCGCATGCAGGAGACAAGGCTCTGGGAGCAGGTGATTCGCGATGATGGCTCCTCCTCTGCCTCCCACTCATCCTCATCCCTGCGTGGACTTGCACGCCACGCACGCGATGCCTTTGCATTGATGAAAGATTATCGTATTGAAACCAGAGAACTTGCCTTTGGAGGTGAAGAGGCTGAGGCACTGGCTGGCTGGATCAGTGCCATGGCTGAGCAGCTGGGCCGTGGGGCATTGGCAGGGCGTACGCTTAGCGCAATGCAAGCAGAGCATCTGCTGGCCGATATTACCCGGCGGGTAAGCCAGACAGCGCTGATACTCGATGGTTTCGATCGCTTTACCCCGATGCAGGAGGCTCTGCTCTCTGCGCTTCAGGGTGCGGGGACAACAGTTTTATCTATTCAGCGTGAGCAGATTGCGACACCGGTGCTTACGGCATGCAGTGATCAGACTGAGGAGTTTCAACTGCTGGCGAAAAGGATCAGAAGCAGCCTTGATGAAGAGCCTCAGATACGTATTGGTGTGGCTCTGAGTGATGCTATCAAAGATACGAAACCGCTATGCAGGGCTTTGAATGCGGCACTTATGCCGGTGGCAGGATCAGAGACTGAACTGCAGGCGGTGAATATGCCTGCCGCCTCTCTCTCTAATCTGCCGATGATCAGCCAGCTCCTGCATATGTTGGCTATGGCCGCGCAGAGCACTGTTTCATTCAATGATTTTTCACGGCTTCTCTTCTCGCCATGGTTGAAGGGTTATGCAGATGAGCGGATGGCACGCAGCGAATTTGATCGACAACTGCGGCGACTCAATCGCCATCAGCTATCCCTGCAAACGATAGTCGATAGCCCGATGATGGCTGCATTACCGGAGCTTAAGCCACTGTTTGCAACGCTCTCAAGCTGGGATGAGAAGGCCTGTTCGGTGCTGGAGTGGGTAAGCCGGGTGCATGGCCTGCTGCAACAGAGTGGTTTTGTGCAGATTTCCAGCGATGGCGAGCCGCGCAGCAGTAGTGATATTCGCCAGATGAACGCCTTTCGCGATACGCTGAGTTCACTGGTATCGATTGATGCAGTGGCCGGACGTTTGAACTGGAGCTCTTTTCTTTCACTGCTGCGCTCCGCCTGCTCAGAGACACAGTTCGGCCAGCCTGGCCGATATGCCAATATCACGGTGTTGCCCATCAGCCAGATGGCCGGCATGAGCTTTGATAAACTCTATGTTATCGGCCTGGATGAAGAGGTGTTTCCAATGCCGGTGCGATCACAGCCGCTGTTGCCTCCGGTGTTGCAGCAGAAATTTAATATCGCCAACAGTCGTGCTGAGCTGGCTTTTGAGCACTCGACATGGCTCTGGCAGCAGCTCTTAAACACAGCCCCGATTGTTGAACTCTCCTATGCAGCCCTGCGCAATGAACAGGAGATGCATGTTTCACCTTTTGCCAGGAATCTTCCACCACAGAGGGCTGATGTGTCGCCTGAAAAGATTCAGCAGCTTGAGCAGGATGTGTATGCCGATGCACCCGATCTGCCACTGCTGGCGGATGAGAGTGTCCGTGGTGGTACAGCCCTGATTCGCGATCAGTCGGCTTGCCCTTTCAGAAGTTTCGCCACCTGGCGGCTGGGTATCTCCGAACTGGATGAGACCGAACCCGGCATTGAGGCGACAACCAAAGGTTCATTGATTCATCTGGCGCTGGAATATATCTGGCAGCAGCTGAGATCGAGATCTGCACTCTCAGCGCTGGATGCAGAGGGTAGATCTCTATTGATCGCTGCCAGTATCAGGCATGCATGGCAGCAGCAGGGGGTGTCGCTTACCTCTGCAATCAAGGCGATTGAAGTCAAGCGCATGGCAACGGTTCTGGAGGAGTGGCTTGAGACAGAGCTGCTGCGCCCCGGTTTCAGGGTGAAGGCGACCGAAGCCGATTTTACGTTGCAACTGCCGCAAAGTGGTTCACAGCAGGTGACCATCAGAGTCAAGGCGGATCGTATTGATGAGGATGAAGAGGGGCGCACTATCCTCATCGATTATAAAACCGGAGCGCCGCAGAGTTTTCGCAAGTGGCTGGGGGAGCGTATTGAGGAGCCTCAACTACCGCTCTATGCCGTGGCAGCCGGTTTGTCAGAGCTGGATGTCGTGACATACGGGCGTGTGCGTACAGGTCAGATGGGCTTTGAAGGGCTCTCAGGTGAGGGCAGTGGTATCAAAGGGGTGACTGCCTGTGATGGTAAGCGTGGTGCTCCCGATGATTGGGATGCGGTACTGCAGCTGTGGCGTGAGCAGGTTAATGCATTGGCCGCTGAGTTTGTAGCTGGCCGTAGTGAAGTGGCCCCGCGCGATGAGAAGGCGTGTAACTACTGTGGGCTGGAATCGATCTGCAGAATTGAAGAGCGAGGATTTGTTAGCGATAGCGGGGAAGAGAGTTGAGTAGCGAAGTACGTCTGATTGCCCGTGATCCGCAGGTGTCAGTGCTGGTGCAGGCACCGGCAGGTTCAGGCAAAACAGAACTGCTAACCCAGCGAATTCTGGCACTTTTAGCCATTGTTGAAGAGCCTGAAGAGATTCTGGCACTCACCTTTACCCGCAAGGCTGCTGCTGAGATGCGTGGCCGGGTGATAGGGGCGTTGTCGATGGACAAACCTGCTGCCGATCAGTCGCATAAACTGGAGACATGGCTGCTGGCGCAGCAGGCGCTAAAGCGCTCTGAAGAGCGGGGCTGGAATCTCTGTGACTACCCTGCACGACTGCGTCTGATGACACTTGATAGTCTCACCTTTGCTCTGGCAAAGCAGTTGCCACTGCTCTCAGGGCTGGGCGAGATGCCTCGCCCCGGTGAATATCTCTTTGCGGCCTATCGTGAGGCGGCTGAAACGGCACTGAATCAATTGCTGCGAAGTGATCTGGAGACGGCCGAAATTCTGCTGCTGCACCATGATCATCAGGCTCCGGCCTTGATTGCACTGGTGGCCGATATGCTCTCCAAACGTGAGCAGTGGCTACCGTTGATTGGCCGCCATGCTGCAGATATGGCCAGTGCCCAAAGTGATATGGAAGCACTTTTAGGCAGGCTGATTGTCGATGAGATTAGCTCCTGCGATGATATGATTCCGGTCGAGGTAAGACAGAAACTTCCGGCGCTTATCGCCTATGCAGCCAATCAGCCCGATTGCACTCTTGGCATTGAGGATCTGGGCGGGTTGGAGTGCTGGCCTGTAGTTGATATTGGTATGGTCGAGACATGGCAGGGCATTGCCAGGGCAGTGCTGAAAAAAACCGGTGGTTTCCCGACTGCACGTGCGATTAACAAAGCGCGTGGCTTCGGCACGCAGGCCAAAGATGAGAAGCTGTGCATGCAGGAGCTCACCGAGATGATGGCCTCAGTGCCGGGGCTGGAAGCGGCACTTGAATCTCTGCTCAAATTGCCTGTGAGCCCTGTTTATGACCAGAAGCAGTGGATGGTGCTTGAAGGGCTGTTTACGCTGCTGCTGTTCGCCTCACAGCGCCTGCAGCAGCTGTTTGCACGTAGTGGGGAGGTCGATTTCACCGAGATTGCTCTCAGAGCACTACAGGCGCTTGAAGATGAGGTGGGGGCACCTTCAGATCTTCTGCTGAAACTGGATTATCGTATCCACCATATTCTCGTTGATGAGTTTCAGGACACCTCACTGCTGCAGATGCGCCTGCTGCAGAGTCTGACTGCCGGATGGCAGGAGGGTGATGGCAGGCATCGCACCCTGTTTATGGTGGGTGATCCGATGCAATCGATCTACCGCTTCAGGAAAGCTGAGGTGGGGCTGTTCCTGCAGGCTGCTGATAACTGCTCAGGTCTGCCTTATGTTGAAGCGCTGCAGCTTGAACGCAATTTCCGCTCCGCTCCTGATATTGTTGATTGGGTAAATCGGGCTTTCGCATCAATTTTACCCGATCAGCAGGATGTGGTGCGTGGTGCCGTTGCCCATGCACAAGCGACGGCAGCACTGAAACACTCCGGTTTGGTACGCTTGAGCATTCAGACGGGTAAGGATGTGGCTGCAGAGGCGAAAGCAGTTGTCTCTCTGATCAGCGAACAGCTGACACAAACTGGTGATGATGGCGGCAGACGTCGCATTGCCGTTCTTGCCCGTTCACGTAAGCAGTTGCATACGATCATGCCGGAGCTGGAAGAGGCGGGCATCGCCTATCGCGCCATCAAGATTTTACCACTTTATGACAGGCCTGAAATTCGCTTGTTGCGCGCTCTTGTGCGTGCACTGCTGCACCCATCGGATCGTGCTTGCTGGTCAGCACTGCTGCGGGCGCCATGCTGTGGTCTTACAACGGTTGATATGCATCTGTTGATGGCAGGTGACAAAAGGCCGTTATGGCAGCTGTTCAATGATGAGGCTCTGCTTGGGAAGTTTGATGCTGATGCCTTGCAGCGTATTGAATTCCTCAAACATGCACTCGGCCCCTGCATGCATGCATCGGGCAAGGTAGCTGTTCGTGATCTGGTTGAGAGCGCATGGCAGCGACTGGCGATGCCTGCACTGATTGATCAAACAGCACGGCTCAATATTGAGGTTGCGCTTGAGCTGATTGAATCGCTTGATGAGGGAGGGCGTATCAACTTCCCGCTTTTTGATGAACGCCTTGAAAAGCTCTTTGCTGCACCGGATGTGAGAGAGGAGGCCGGCCAGGTTGAATTGATGACCATGCACGGTGCCAAAGGCTTGCAGTGGGATACGGTGATTTTGCCGGGCCTTGGTAACAGAGGCCAGAATAGTGACCGGCCGTTACTGGCCTTTACCGATATTGCCGTGGGTGAAGCGGTGCTTCCACTGATGGCTGCCAAGGCTGCAGTGCGTAGTGATGATGCCATATTCTCGCTAGTGAATGGCATTGAAAAGTCCAAATATGACTATGAGTTAGCGCGGCTTCTTTATGTGGCTTGTACGCGGGCTGAGTCTGAGTTACATATGTTCGGACATGTTTCTGAGAATAGTGAAGTGGCTGGCTCCGGTTCGCTGCTGAATCTGCTGATGCCCGATGGTATTGAGGCGGGCTGTTTTGGCGCAGAGCTGGTCTCGCTTGAGCTGGAGCAGGGGTGTGACGCGGCTGAGGTTAAACCCGTGCAACGGGTCAAACAGATACCACAGATTGTCGAGCCACTACCTGAGCAGGAGTTGGCTGTGGAGTCCGAATACTTCTGGGCAGGCCCTGAAGCGGCACCGGTCGGTAATGCTGTGCATGCCGCGCTTCAATCTGTTGGTGAGGTTGGTCTGGAGCAGTGGAGTGATCCGCAAAACGACAGGGCGTGTGAGTCTATTGGTCGACTTCTACTGGCAGAGGGGCTCTCAGGAAGTCTGCTGGAGCAGGCAAAACAACGTGCAGAGAGAGCGCTGCGCAAGACATTGGCGAGCGAGAAAGGGCGCTGGATACTATCAGGTGAGCACAGTGATGCGCATTGTGAGTGGGCTCTGAGTAGTGAGAGAGATAGTTTTGTCTCTCATCACATTATCGATCGGAGCTTTATCGACAGAGACGGAATCCGCTGGATTATTGATTACAAAACCGCAGCCCATGAGGGCGGTGATCTCGAAGGTTTCCTTGCTGAGGAGAGCAAACGTCACGCTCCTCAGCTAGCCCGTTATGCCTCAATCCTGCAGGCCCTGGAGCCCGGTCGTGAGCTCAGAACCGCACTCTACTTCCCCATGCTCGATGTTATGCGCGAGGTGAGCGTAGAGGATTGAACATTGCAAACGCTACTTTTTACAGTGTTTGAGCATGCCTTTGACGAATACGCGGGCCAGTAAAAACTCACCCAGATAGCTAAGTATCTTGTTGATGCGGCGAATGATATAAGCCGGACGCAGGTGGTAGGTGAATGCATTGTAGCGATGGATGGCCGCTTTAGTGCGTGCCGCTTCATCACTGCTGACCTCAAGGGCTTTCGCCTCAACCTTGCGGAAAAGCATGTTAATATCGGGATGGGACTCATCAGTGAACTGGCTGACCAGCTCAAAGCCACACTTTTTGGCAAGAGCAATCAGGGTTGCAGGGGTGAAGTTGTAGATGTGCGCGTAGTGGAAGAGACGATCATAGGTGGCGAACGGGCCGGCAATGTTCGGGCACTCTACATAGAAATAACCATCTTCATTGAGCAGGCTGTGGATATGATTCAGGGCGCGGGTAGGGCTGGAAAAATGCTCGATCACATGGATCAGAAGAACCACATCATAGGTGGGTTCAGCGGGCAGGTCGTAGAGGTTACGATTCTCTACCGATGCGTGAAGCTGTTCGCGGGTAAATGCATTGAAATCTTTGTTTGGCTCAATGCCGCTGGCATCAAAACCCTGCAGCTCGAATGATTTGACTGTGCAGCCGATACCGGCACCGATCTCAAAAACCCTGGCTTTTTTATCCAGTCGTGAAAAGAGCTGTTTAAGAATACGGTCGCCATTTCTCCAGGCGCGCATGATACGGCGGGTCGATGGAGTGCTCTCACCATGATAATCACGGCGATACTGTTCGGCGTAGTAGGCGGATACTTCCTCTTCGCTGGGCACCGGCATATGCGCCACCAGTCCGCAGCTGCTGCAGATACCGGTGTGCAGTTCCTTGCCGTGGCGGTCACGATTGCCTATCTCTTCAAAGCTCGAACCTCCGCAAAGGTCGCACTGATTTTCCGGATGCTGCGTCTGATCACTACTCAAAATGGGGCCCCTGATCTGAATTCGGGCGAATGTTAATCTATTTCGCTGGCAATTTCATTGATCAGAAGCATGGATGTCATACGTTGAAAACAGAGGCCGGATATATTTGTCAGCCCAGCTTATCCTCTTTGAAACGTTCCTGAATACCTTTCAGGATCGGTTTGCTGGCAAAAAGCGCATCAACACAGTCAGCATCAAACATCCGCCCTTTGTTTTCCGCCATAAATGCCAGCGCCTTGCGGTTGGACCATGCCTCTTTGTAGGGGCGTTTGCTGGTCAGGGCATCAAATACATCAGCCGTTGAGGTGATACGAGCCTCTATCGGGATCTCCTCACCTTTGAGCCCTTCAGGGTAACCGGAACCATCAATACATTCGTGATGGTAGAGTACAATGTTTCTTAACATCTGCACGTTATCAAGGCCATCAAGGTCAAATTGATCGACCATCGTATCGATGATTTTTTTGCCGATATGAACATGGGTCTGAACAATGGATCTTTCATCATCCGTTAGCTTCCCATCTTTAAGGATGATTTTGTCCGGCACGCCGACTTTTCCGACATCATGTAGTGGTGTGAACTGGAAAATATACTCAATCATCTCGTCATTGAGGTCGTGTTTCTCGCCAATCTCAAGTGCGATCACCCGGGCATAATGAGACATGCGGGATAGGTGGGCACCGGTCTCCTCATCCTTGATGCGACTAAATTCACGGGCTGTGGCGACGGCACCCTTCAGTGTTTTCAGCGGCATGGTTTCGGCAATCAGCAGGGTGGAGATGAGATGGATGAATATTTTAAGTTGTTCAACTCTCTCAGCGGAGAAATAGTTGACCTCTTTGGCGTTCATAAACAGGAGGCCGACCAGTGAATCTTTACTGAACACCGGAAAGGTGAGACTTGAGCGGTAACCGGCAGCTTTGATCAGCTTGGTGTGTCTTCGATCTGAGGAGATCGCGGTGATATCATCGATGATGCGCATCTCTCTTGTTTCTACCAGTTTTGAGAGTGACTCTGAACTGCTCAGTTTGCTGGAGTAGTACTGGATAGGGGTGGCATCACGGGTGCTGTTGGTGAAGGTTTTCAGCATGTCTGTCTCTTTGTCGTAGAGTACAACGGCAATACGGCACAGTGCTGGAAATGTGTCATTCAGGTTTCGATGAATCTGCTCAATCTGATTGCATAACATGGTGGGGCCCCTCCAGCTCTAACATCCCTCCATGGACATCAATTAGAAATCTATCGGTTATTATAGAAATAACTTAAGTAGGAGTACTTCATGTTCTCTCACATTGACTGGTATGAAGGCATGTTGTCGTGAATTCACGCTGTTAATAAATGAATAAAGATACATTCTTTGCCTGATTCAGCAGGCGGCGCTAGTCTGCGCGACCGTTTGATCTCAATGGGATCGGATGACTTTTCGGAGGTGCAAAAGATGCTACCACGCACACATTGCGGAGATTTCACAGTAATGCATATCGGTCAGACTGTTCGACTGAATGGTTGGACTCAGACCAATCGTGATCATGGCGGTGTGGTATTCCTCGATGTGCGCGACCGCTCTGGTCTGGTGCAGGTGGTGGTGCATCCCGATACCCCTGAGATGCACAAGCTTGCCCATGCGATGCGTCAGCAGGATGTGATTGAAGTGGTGGGTGAGGTGATTGCCCGTTCTGAAGCAACGGTCAATGGTAACATTCCAACCGGTGAGATTGAGGTGAAAGCAACCGATATCGTAGTGTTGAACGGTTCAGAAACCCCGCCATTCATGATTGATGATGATTGCGATACCTCTGAGCAGGTCAGGCTTGAGTATCGTTATCTCGACCTGCGAAGGCCTAAGATGCAGCGTTTTATGGAGCTGCGTCACCGTGTTACGCATGCGGCGCGCAACTATCTCGACAGCCAGAAGTTCCTTGAGATCGAGACCCCGATCCTGAATAAATCCACACCTGAAGGTGCGCGTGATTATCTTGTTCCATCAAGGGTTTACCCCGGCTCCTTTTATGCACTACCGCAGAGCCCGCAGATATTTAAGCAGCTGCTGATGGTGGCCGGTATGGATCGCTATTACCAGATTGCCCGCTGTTTCCGTGATGAGGATCTGCGAGCAGATCGTCAGCCTGAATTTACGCAGGTCGATATTGAACTCTCCTTTGCTGATCAGGATGAGGTGATGGCGGTAGCTGAAGGGCTGCTGCGCTCGATGTTTGATGCCGGTGTCGGCATCCGCTTGCCTGAAGAGTTTCCACGTATCACCTATCACGAAGCGATGGATCGTTTTGGTCTGGATCGTCCTGATATCCGTTTCGGACTTGAGCATGTCAATGTTACCGAGCTGATGAAGAAAGTGGATTTCAAGGTGTTCCGTGATCCGGCTGATAATGGTGGACTGATCAAGGTGATGCGCGTGCCTGATGGTGCCGCAAAACTCTCGCGTAAACAGATCGACGACTATACCAAGTTTGTATCGATCTACGGTGCCAGAGGGCTGGCCTGGATCAAGGTCAATGACAAATCGAATCTTGCCGCCGGCCTGCAGTCACCGATCGTTAAATTCCTTCCTGAAGATGTGCTGGCTGAGTTGCTGGAAGCCAGTGAAGCTGAGAATGGTGATCTGCTCTTCTTCGGTGCCGGTGATACCAATATTGTTAACGATGCACTGGGCCATTTGCGTGTGAAGATGGGTCACGATCTCGATCTGATTGCCGAGAATGATCACCGTTTCGTCTGGGTGGTCGACTTCCCGATGTTTGCATGGAATGCGGACGAGAAACGCCCTGAAGCGCTGCATCATCCCTTTACCGCACCACACGAAGATGAACTACACAAGCTGGAGAGCGATCCGTTGAATATCTGTTCACAGGCTTATGATCTGGTCTGGAACGGCACCGAGATTGGTGGTGGTTCGATTCGTATTCATAAACCGGAAGTACAGGCGCGGGTTTTCAGAACACTATGCATCTCTGATGAAGAGGCGGACGAGAAGTTCGGCTTCCTGGTCAGGGCTCTGAAGTATGGTGCACCACCACATGGTGGTCTGGCATTTGGCCTTGATCGTGTGTTGGCACTGATGGCCGGTGTTGACTCAATTCGTGATGTGATTGCATTTCCGAAGACACAGAAAGCGGCTGATCCGATGTCTGATGCACCGAGTGAAGTTGCAGATGCGCAGTGGAAAGAGCTGGGACTGCGTAAACGTCCAACCATCAAAGAGAGCTGATCCAACTATTCAAACAAACGCTCAATCATCAAAAGGCCGCGTAGTTACGCGGCCTTTTTTGTTTGTCGTATACCGTATCCGTTAACGGCTTCATTGTCCTGATCAATATGAATGATATCAAACGCTTACAACGGGCAGTGCATTGACATCGCAATTAAATAGGCTGATTATGCATGTTATGAAACGCGGTCTGTTTATCCTGATGATATTGCTCTCTGCCTGCGCGGCAAAACCGCCAGTTCAGGAGATGTCCAATGCGCGTTCTGCAATCAAGGCGGCACAGGATCTTCCCGGTAGCAGCCAGAAATCAGAGGTTTATCTGAAGTCTGCTGAAACGGCGCTGGAAGAGGCTGCCGAAGCCATCCGTCTGGAGCACTACGAAACAGCACGTGGCAAAGCGCTTGAAGCCAAGCGCAACGCACAGGCCGCGGCACGCATCAAACAGTCCACAAAACAGTAATAATTCGTTTCTACCGAGTGAGGTAAATCATGGCCTTTGATAAAATCAGTGTGCCGGAAAACGGCGAAAAAATTAATATGGGAGCTGACGGCATTTTGAGTGTGCCGGATCAGCCAATTGTCACCTTTATTGAGGGTGATGGCACTGGTCGCGATATCTGGCGAGCATCACAACGTGTGCTGGATGCGGCTGTTGCAAAGGCATATTCAGGATCACGCAAGATCGCCTGGATGGAAGTATTTGCAGGTGAAAAAGCGTGGAATCTCTACGGGCAGTCTGACGATGCATGGCTGCCGCAGGAGACACTGGATGCATTCTCTGAGTACCTGATTGGTATCAAAGGGCCACTGACCACACCTATTGGCGGAGGCATCTCATCGTTGAATGTGGCACTGCGTCAGAAACTTGATCTCTATACCTGTCTGCGTCCGGTAAAATATTTCGAAGGTGTGCCTTCACCTGTCAAACGGCCTGAAGATGTCGATATGGTGATCTTCCGCGAAAATTCTGAGGATATCTATGCCGGTATTGAGTGGGCTTCCGGAACTGAAGAGGTTAAGAGGGTGATCGCCTTTCTGCAGGATGAGATGGGGGTAAGCAAAATCCGTTTCCCGGAAAGCAGCGGTATCGGTGTTAAACCTGTTTCACAAGAGGGCACGGCACGCCTTGTTCGTGCTGCCATCCAGTATGCCATCGATAATGGCCGTGAGTCGGTAACGCTGGTTCATAAAGGCAATATCATGAAGTTCACTGAAGGGGCTTTCCGTAACTGGGGTTACGATGTTGCCAAGGATGAGTTCGGTGCGGTGGAGATTGATGGCGGGCCGTGGTGCAAGCTGCCTAACGGCATTGTCATCAAGGATGCTATTGCTGATATTGCACTGCAGCAGGTGCTGACCCGCGCCACTGAGTTCGATGTCATCGCTACCCTTAATCTGAATGGTGATTATCTATCCGATGCCCTGGCTGCACAGGTGGGTGGTATCGGTATCGCACCGGGTGCAAATATCAACTACACAACTGGTCATGCCATCTTTGAGGCTACTCACGGTACAGCGCCAAAATATGCGGATAAGGATATGGTGAATCCCTCTTCGGTACTGCTCTCCGGAGAGATGATGTTGCGCTATATGGGCTGGGTGGAAGCAGCTGATCTCATACTGGATGGTATTAACGGTGCAATCGCGGCTAAAACCGTGACCTATGATTTCCATCGCCAGATGGAGGGGGCTACTAAACTATCCACCTCCGAATTCGGTGATGCTGTGATCTCTCATATGGGGAGAGCTGAAACAGCCAAGCCTGAGGATCAATACGATGAACTGGCTGAGCGTTTTAAGGAGCTGTTCGAGGCGGGAGCTGAGAAGAGTAGTGAGTACGCCCAGATTGCTATGGAAAAAGCGCGTAAGCAGTTGACAGCGGCAGGTGCTTTTTCTGAGGAGCAGGGTAAAAACCTGAAACAATTTCTCGAACGTGATTTTGCTCAGGTGGCTGATGTGATGCGCAGTGAGGCGAAAGAGAAGCTTAATCCATCTCGTGTTGGCGCAGGTGCTCTGGCTTCACTGTCGGCCTTGCTGAATGTGGCTGGCAGTGCACTCTCTTCGATCGCTGAGCGTACCCAGAAAGCGATCAGTTGCCGCTCTGGTGAGATTACCAGTGCCGGTACGCTAACCTGCAGTGCCTGCGGTAATGAGCTGCACTTCAAGAAGACCGGACGCGTACCACCATGTCCGAAATGTCATGCTACCGAGTTCACAAAGAGCTACTAATCGCGATCAATAAAAAAGGCCGGATCAATGATCCGGCCTTCTCTATGTCTTCTGTTCCTCGTGAACTGCGTGGGGAATGATCAGAAGCGGAAGAAAGCACCTGCGTAGGGGCCGCTAAAGGTGGCGTTGACGTAGACACTGTTACTGTCAATTTTAAGTTTCAGCTGGCGATAGCCGGCATAGACGCCAAGCGTCGGTAGCGGTGAAAATTCGATCTGGGCATCCGCATCAAGGATACTGTTACCCGAATAACCGAGGTAACCGACCCGGCCGGTGAGACCGATAAAATCAGCAAGTGCAACACGGGCGCGCAGGCCTACGGTAGGAATAGGAACGGTTGCACTTTTATTGGATGTGGCACCGGCACTTGTGATGGAGGTTTTGGCGTTGATGGTTTTTACAGAAGTCTCAATACCAAGCTGAAAACGGGATGGCAGATCATCCATATTGACGACGTAATAGGTGTAACCGATATCGATCATATCAGCTTTGAAATCACTGCTGACTGTTGTGCCTGCTGTATAGGTTGTTCCACCATAGGTGATGTTGCGACCTAGCAGGCTGGTGCCGCCAAAGCTCATTGGCACGAACGCCGCTGAGATGGATGAATCTCCCAGTTTGACAGTGATTTCACCAGTGGGCTGCTGACTGTTCTTCAGTGCCAGATCGGTCTCCATATCCACACGGGTGCCTACATTGTTAATCGTTGAGGCAAACTGGCCGGATGGGGAGAGCATCATATAGCCGACCTTTACGGCAATGGTTTCATCTGCGCTGGCAACACCCGCAAAGCCCAACATCATGGCTGAGAGAGCAGCCGATATTTTCAGTTTCATAAATAACACTCCAATCAAGAGATATGAATTTTTGTTCGCAAATCTTAAGTCTGCAATACTCAGTGGTCACACTACAAGGTATGTGCCCTGTCTCACAATGCTGCCTTTGATAAGGTTAGTTCATGTCAGCTTACAGCGTTAGCCATCAAAGGTTGCGACGGCTACAATCCTGACATGTTTTTAGGGGTTGATACAGGTGGCACCTTTACCGATTTTGTGTTGTTTGACCGGTCGGGGCTGCGTTTTCATAAAGAGCTCTCCACACCGGATGATCCATCACGGGCGATTGAGCAGGGGATCGCCAGCCTGGGTTTACATGCTGCTGAGCTGCATCTGATTCACGGCTCAACTGTGGCCACCAATGCGATTCTTGAACGCAAGGGGGTCAAAACCCTGTTTATCACCAACCGAGGCCTTGAAGATCTTCTCATCATTGGTCGGCAGACACGCCCCGAGCTCTATTCGTTGACACCCGTACCATCTGAGCCATGGATATCACGTTGTGATGCACTGGGTTTATCCGGGCATCTGGATTGTGATGGTCGGGAGATTGAAGCAACGCAACAGCAGGAGATTGCAGGGCTTGCTGATCTGATTGCAAAGGGCGATTACAGGGCGGTGGCTGTCTGCCAGCTCTTTTCATTTCTCAATGCGGGCCATGAGCAGCAGATTGCTGCGGCCCTGCCGGACGATGTTTTTATATCTCTCTCGCATCAGGTGCTTGCGGAGTATCGCGAGTATGAGCGGTCTGCAACCACATTTCTCAACGCTTATGTCGGGCCACTGGTTCAACGTTACCTCAAGCGCATCAGAGACACTTTGCGACCGAAACATCTGTTTGTGATGCACTCAGCCGGTGGTGTTATGGATGCCGAAGCTGCAGGTGCACAGGCCGTGAAACTTGCACTATCAGGGCCTGCAGGTGGTCTGGTGGCTGCGGAAGCGATTGGCAGGCAGCTGGGGGAGACCAATCTGCTCACTTTTGATATGGGCGGGACGAGCACAGATGTGGCGCTGATTCAGGGAAAAGTTGCGAAAACGACCGCATCCGGCATTGCCGGTATTCCGATTGCTATTCCTATGCTTGATATTCACACCATTGGTGCCGGTGGCGGCTCACTGGCCTGGATCGATGTGGCCGGACTGCCACAGGTTGGACCCGAGTCTGCAGGAGCAAGGCCCGGTCCGGTCTGTTATGGGTCAGGAGGTGTTACACCTGCGGTAACCGATGCCAATCTGGTGCTGGGTCGCATTCCATCTGATGCGCTGCTGGCAGGTCGTATGCCGCTTGATCGTGATGCTGCCATGGCTGCCTTTGAGCGTTACGGAAAGCCGTTTGGCCTGAGTGCTGAAGAGGCAGCCGATGCGGTGGTCCGTATTGCTGAAGAACATATGGCCGGAGCACTGCGTGTGGTATCTGTAGAGCGAGGGCATAATCCGGATGACTTTTCACTGCTCTGTTTTGGTGGAGCCGGTGGGCTTCATGCCTGCTCTCTGGCCGAGAAACTGGGCATGCACAGGGTCATTGTGCCGCTGGCCAGTGGTGCTTTTTCTGCACTGGGCATGTTGGCTGGACGCCAGCAGAGTGATTACTCGAGAAGCAGGCGTATTGCCGTCAATGATGAAAATGCGATGTCACAATTATCTGGGATGTTTGATGAACTGGAGCAGGAGGCGGCTGATGGTATGGCAGGGCTGAACCTCTCCTATGAGTCTGCTGTTGATATGCGTTATGCGGGGCAGGGATTTCATCTTACCATACCGTTTGAATCGGATATGCAGACGATGGTGAAAGCGTTTGAGGCTGAGCATCTGCGCTCCTACGGCCACTGCCTTGAGCGTCCGATAGAGATTATGACAGCGCGATTAACCGCATTTGTTGAGCGACCGGCTCTGAGCTTTCCAGAGTTGAGGGGTTGTGCTGAGCCTGTTGAGTCATCGGCTTTCTCATCTGTCTACGGGGCAGGAGAAGTGGGGCATCTGCAACGCTCTGAGCTCAGGCCCGGCTATAGATCATCCGGTCCGCTTCTGATTATAGAGGAGACCTCAACCTTGTGGCTGCCTCAGGGGTGGAGTATGCAGGTTTCTGCTCAGGGCCATCTGCTGCTGGAGAGAAGCAGTGTCTGTTAATGCGGTAGAGCTCAGCCTCTTCTCACACCGGCTTGCAGCGATCTGTGAGGAGATGGGGGCGGTGCTGAAACGCAGCGCGATCTCGCCAAATATCCGAGACCGTGAGGATTTCTCCTGTGCCCTGTTTGATGAGAAGGGAGCGTTGATTGCGCAGGCAGCACACATTCCTGTGCATCTGGGTTCAATGGCTTTTGCCATGGCCGACGTCATTCCTCTGTTCGCTTGGAAAAGCGGAGATGTGGTGGTGTTCAATGATCCGTTTCTCGGCGGCACCCATCTACCCGATATCACTGTTGTCACGCCGGTCTTTATGGCCGGTGAACTTGTCGCATTCTCTGCAGCACGGGCTCACCATGCTGATATCGGTGGCCGATCTCCCGGTTCGATGGGGGTGGAGACCCGGCTGCAGGATGAGGGGCTGATTATCTCTCCCCGCTACTGGTTTGAGGCGGGCATTGAAGACCCTGAGTTGGCTCGATTGTTCTATGGCTATGTTAGAGCACCTGCAGAACGTATGGGTGATCTCGCAGCGCAGAAGGCAGCCGCTATGGTCGGTGTTTCACGCCTGAACGATTTCCAAGCCTCTGAATTGCGCCAGATGTTTGCTGCACTTATTGCTGTGTCAGAAGGCTATGGGCGGACAGCTGTGGCTTCGATTCCGGATGGCGACTACTGTTTTGAAGATAGTCTGGAGGATGATGGCTGGGGTTCATCCGCGCTGGCTATTCGGGTCACTGTTTCGATCAGGGGTGAAGCTGCTATTGTCGATTTTGATGGTACTGCATTGCAGACCGTTGGTCCGGTCAACTGCCCGCTGGCAGTCACAGCTGCCAGTGTCTTTTATGTGTTCCGTTGTCTGATGCCTGACCATACACCGCAGACTGCAGCACTGTTTCACCCGATCTCCATTCGTGCGTCAAAAGGGTGCCTGGTGAACTCAGGGGAAGGGGCAGCTGTTGCTGCCGGTAATGTCGAGACAAGCCAACGTATTGTTGATGTGCTGCTGGGTGCTCTGGCCAAGGCGATTCCTGATCGTATCCCTGCTGCAGCGCAGGGCACCATGAACAACGTGATTTTCGGTGGCAAAAGCAACGGCGAGGATTGGGTCTATTATGAGACGCTGGCCGGAGGTATGGGTGCATATGCTGGCGGTGATGGTCTCTCCGCTGTTCAGTGTCATATGACCAACACCAAAAACTCATCGATTGAGGTGCTGGAGATGCACTACCCGTTGCGTATTTCAGCTTACGCGGTGCGTGAGAATTCCGGTGGAGCAGGGGTCTTTAGCGGTGGTGATGGTGTGGTGCGCGAATGGCGTGTGCTGGAGGATTGTCATCTCTCCCTGTTAACTGAGAGAAGAGAGTCTCAGCCCTATGGGTTGGCTGGTGGCGAATCGGGAAGCTCTGGTGTGAACAGCTTGTGGCGAAATGGTCAGTGGCGAAGTTTGCCTGCCAAGGGCAGCTTTGCGCTTAAAAGCGGTGACCGGATACGCATTGAGACGCCGGGTGGTGGTGGCTTTGGAAAAAAGAAGGGTGATGAATGAGAATTCTCGGTATTGAGACATCGTGTGACGAGACTGCGGTAGCGATTTATGAAGGTGATCCAGCTACAGGCAGGGGCACGCTTCTCGCTGAACAGGTGGCCTCACAGATTGAGACACATGCGCGTTTTGGTGGCGTGGTACCCGAGGTGGCATCGCGTGAGCATCTGGTCACACTGCCACCGATGGTTGAGTCGATATTGGCTGAGGCTGACTTGAGCTGGAAGCAGATTGATCATATCGCCGTTACCTCAGGCCCCGGTCTGATGGGGGCACTTCTGGTTGGTACCTCCTACGCCAGAGCAGCTGGCCTGGTACACAATATTCCTGTTGCACCTGTTCACCATATGGAGGGGCATCTGCTGGCACCGGGACTGGCCGGGCTGTTGCCTGAATTTCCCTTTATCACGCTTCTGGTCTCCGGTGGTCATACACAGCTGGTGCGGGTGGATCGCATTGGCTCATACAGTGTGATTGGCCAGACGCTGGATGATGCGGCAGGAGAGTGTTTCGACAAATCAGCAAGGCTGATGGGATTGCCTTATCCGGGTGGACCGGAGATTGCCATGCTGGCCAAGGGTGGGGACGCCAAATGTTTTAAACTGCCACGTCCGATGCTCAATAAAGACAATCTCGATTTCAGTTTCTCAGGCCTGAAAACTGCCGTGATGTATGCCGTAAAAAATGCAGGTGGTATCCAATCTTTTGATCTGCAGATGATGAAAGATATGGCTGCTGCCATTGAAGCTTCGATCAGTGAGGTGCTGGTCAAAAAGAGTATTCGCGCCTGCCTCAGAGAAGATGCGCCGAGACTGGTCATTGCCGGTGGCGTAGCTGCCAACCATACACTCAGGCATACACTGTTTGATCTGGCAGAAAAAAATGGTGTGGAAGTGCACCTGCCACACCCCAAACACTGTACCGACAATGCCGCCATGATCGCCTACGCCGGTTTTCAGCATCTCTATGCAGGTATCAGCGCTCCGGATGAGTGGGACGCCACACCACGCTGGGTTTTAACTGCAGGTTAAAGCTGGAAGGCATCTGGAGCGATGCCACTACATACGTCTGCATAGGCTTCACTGTTCGGTTCATTTCTCCAGTTCTGTTTCCTGATAAATATTCCGATTATGCATGCCTCATCCAGTTTGTTGTCGACAAGGTATGAGTAGAAGAGCTCTCTGTAGAGGCGTGGTCGCTCATGCAGTGAAAGTGCTCTGAGAATAAGCGAGTGCATCTCTGCAATCTGTCTCTGTTTGCCTGGAAGGTGGACCATCTCTGCTATTGAGAACTCAACAATATAGGGAAACAGTTGATCGTTAGCGGCCAGTTCAGTTGCGATTGAACCTTTGCGTGGATCTTTGTAGTCCATTTGCACCCATTGGCCAAATTTATGCCACGCTGTCGTAGTCTGGACAGTTCCTGACACCAGAAAAGCAAAGATAACAACGGTAATAGCCAATACCCACGTTTTCCTAGCTTGGAAAGTATGTGTTCGTAGCAGTGGCTTTGTACATATAGCAAGCATGAGTGCGAATAGAATCAAAGGAAAGGGTTCGGTTAAGGTCATGTTGAAATGGCCTTGTATCCATAGTACAACCACTGATGCAAGAGCAGGCCATCGCAGTGAATCGAGTTTGAGACGGTATAACCAAAGCAGACGAAATATTAACAGGGAGAGAGCCAGCCAGAGCAGAAAACCTGCAATACCAAACTCAGCCATAAGGTGCAGCAGAATATTGTGCGCGCTCTCTGTGTCGCGAAGCCCATGTGCATCAGGAGTTCTTTCCAGCGCTTTTGACTGGCCGGTAAGATAGTGCGCTTTAAGCTGAGATGGGCCAACGCCAAATAGTGGCGATGATTTCCACACCTCCCATGCACTTCTCCACAGCGTCACTCTCTCTGCCAGTCCTGCTTCTGTACTTTTCTCAAATTGATGCTGGATGCCGCCAATCTGCGGCAGATTGAATTGCGCCAGTGCATCTCCTGCACCCCAGGCAATGAATCCTGCAACTAGAAGTGTCGCTACTTTTTTTAAACACTTTCTTCTGAGTAGTTCAAACATGACCCATGCTAAAATGAAGAACTGTGCAAGCCATGCTCCCCGGGCCATTGAACTGAAGATAAATGTCCAGAAAAAGAGCAGGAGCAGCAACCAACCCCATTGATATCTGTTGGCGCTGTTCAGCCAGAACCAGACAGCGATAGACCATGCGCAAACAATGATGATGGCAAGTATATTGCCATTGGCGAATGGCCCGTTCATTTTGCCTTGGATGGTATCTGTGGTCAGGGCCCAACCATTAAAGTGTAACGCTTCACTGCCATTCCAGCCAAGCCACACATAGAGAGATATAAATATAATGGCTGCTATCGATATTGTGTAGATTTTATACAGTGGTCTCAGCTCATGGTGGGGTAGCAGGCTTGCATACAAATAGATCGCTGCCAGGGCGAAGCTGAACAGAAGCAGATCAGAGCCGATTAAAAAGGGAGTCGAGAGCAGGAAAAAAAAGATGGCAACGAACGGTGCTGGCAGGTAGCGATTTTTTTCAGCCAATAAATAGAGGATTAAACCTGCGAGTGAAATGGCCGGAACACTGTACATTGGTACGACGTTCGGATTGATCAGGTAGGGCGCAAAAAGCGGTGATAAAAAAAGTGCAAAAAGGGAGATACGAGTTGTGAACCTGGTGTTCTGTATCATTAGTTAAATGACAGCGTCTGGCTAATATTTTGCCCACGATGCGAGGTCATTTGCAGCAGTGGCAGCCGGAACATCAGCAGAGACTAGTGTGCCTGATTTATCAGTCTTTCTAAATTCAGAAAAATCGTTCTCAATAGCCAGAATCTGATCGCCGCCGGGATGGTAAGCACCAAAGTTCGCATATTGTCTGGTTCCATCAATGTTGACTACGATCTGTACATCCGGAGTTAATGATCTGATCTCAAACAGTTCAGTTGAGCCGTTATTAAGCGTGACATTTTTTGAGATGACGCCATCTGCACCTTTATCAGAAGGGACGACTGCAACATATTCCTGATGATCTGAATAAAAGCTGTGTTCAAACAGGGAGAGGTTACGAATGTCACTGGCTGCAGAGGCGTAATAACTTTTTACTCGATAACTTTGATAGGAGGGGATGGCAACAGCTAAAAGTATGCCAACAATAGCAACTGCGATCATCAGTTCGATCAGGGTAAATCCTTTCTCATTCACAATGCTGACTCCTTTAGCTCTCTCAAGCGTCGTTGGATCTGGCCATGGTAGGCTTCGGGCATCGTTGTAAGCAAGTACTGCAAAAAACTGATGCTTGCTTCCATACCCTGTTCCTGAGTAAGCATGCGGCTTGCCAAACCTATGGCTATTGGAGGTACACCCGGACGTTTGGTGGCCATTTTCATGAAATAGAAGGCCTGCTCATAATCTTTCAGACTGTCATAGGCAATAAAACCGGCCAGAAAAGGTAGTTCCCAGTCCCAGCTTCGGGCTTCTGCACCTTTTGCCAATATTGTAACTGCATCCCGCGTGCCATGCTCTGAGTAGGCCAGTAGGCCGCTTGAGAGGCGATAGGTGTCCATAAACAGGGGATCGATATCACTGGTGCGTTGAAGATATGACGCCAACTGTTGCCATGCATGCCGTTTTTCAGACTCAGGAAGTTTGTAGGTGATTTGATCATAGATCGTGAATACAGCCAGGATATTATAATCGGCGACCATGCCGACAAAAGGGCCAGCAACAATCTGTTGTGCCACACTTGGCAGAGGGCCGCTTTGAACAACTGTAGATAGTATTGAAGTGCTATCACTTACCAGCATACGACTTGCCCCATAGGTGATCGTTGCAAGTAGAAGCAGAGACCAGAGCAGACGTTGCATCAAAGATCGCGTCGCGAGAAAATGATCAGTGCCAGCACAAACATCATCAAGGCATAGCTGAAATGCTCTGTGAAGTGCAGAAAAATATCTCTGCTGCTGATGTTGACGCCATGCGCCAGTGCCACTGCGATATCACCCCCGTTGAGTTGGGGGAAGATATAACCAATGCTATTGGTCAGTGATGAAATCAGTGGTGGAACATGCTGCATCACCTCCTGATTCTGCAGGGCATGGATAATTGGTGGCAGTGTCCAAGTAAGAAAGATGGCCGCAATAGAGAAGACCAGCATTTCAGCCAATCCTGTGGCCCAGACGCAGATCATCATCACCATGGCCAGTGTGCTAATGTGTTGAAAGAAGCTTAAGATTGCCAGCGTAAAACCCTGCCCCTGTGTGATGCCGTGGCGATAGATCTCGGTCGTCTCCGCAAGGGTCAATGCAATCAAGAGCTCTCCTGAGATCATGGTGACGACCATCAACATCAGCATACAGAGGGTGAGACCTGCGAAACGGCCAGTGAGGTAAGCATGCCTGGATACCGGAGGCATAAGAAACTGATAACAGGTCTTCTGACCGATATCCCTTCCCATCAGTGTTATGGCAACAAACAGGATGTAGCAGGTGATCAGCAGACGCGTTGCCGCAGCAAAAACATCGATTCTTACTTTGCCAATATCGAATATAAAAATATTGGAGAAAACCAGCGCGATGATTGGGGTGATTAGAATGGCCACAGCAAAAAACTGAAAGATGCGCATGCGGATGATCTCTAAAATTGTGATGCGGCTAATTTCAATGGTTGTATTCATGGCTGGCTCAGTTTATCCAGTTGATCTTCAACAAAGGAGATCTCATCCATGGAGTGCTCCTGAATAGCTAAATCTGTCTCTAGCTTGCCGTTAGAGAGGATGAGAATGCGATCACAAAGTCTGACTAGATCAGGAACGATATGGCTGCAGACAAAGATGCCTGTACCCTGTTGATGTCGCAGTTTTAATAGCTTGAGCAGTTGTTTGCGCCCTACCGCATCAAGGCCGGACATCGGTTCATCCAACAGAAGCCAGGAGGGATTTCCTGCCAGCGCAAAAGCAAGGGCTGTACGCTGGCGCATGCCTTTGGAGTAGCTGCCTATTCTTCTGTTCCAGGCTGCATATTTCAGGCCAATCTCGTCAAGTGTGGCCTCTGCCAGGTGTGCGGAGGCTCCCTTAATACGCAGGGCGTGGCGTGTTAACTGCAGCGCAGTAAGGCTATCGGGCAGATGCGTCAGATCCGGCATATAACCGATGCTTGATGGGTGGGGCAGTACGGCTGAGCCTGCATCAGGAGAGATCAGCCCTAGCATCGATTTAAACAGGGAGCTTTTTCCGGCACCGTTAACACCTAGCAGTCCCGTAATCTGACTTGTCTTTAGTGTGAGGTCGATATCATCCAGTACAGTATCGCGCTGATACCGTTTTGTCAGATGTTGAATATGCCACGCTTGATCCATGCTGCCACCTTAGCAAAAAAAGGGCGGCTGTGAAGCCGCCCTTTTTAGGATATTACAATGCTTGTTACTAACAAGCAGTACCATCTATCAAGGACAAGTGCCTACGGCTGTAATGGCAGTACCTGCGGTTCCAGATTCAGCTACTGCTGTAGGAGCATCCTGATTTGCTGTGTAGCACGCATCACCACCAGTATGTTTGGTTCTGATCACGTAAGCGTTACCGCCACCAGTTGAACCACCGGTTACACCAGAAGAGAGGTTCCATGTGGTTGACGTTGCACCAGCAGAGCTGTCAAGTGTGGCTGAACCTGTAAACAGTGCTTCTGCCTGAGGGTAAGCATTTTGATCAGTGAAAAATGCTTCAAAAATAGTTACACCTGTACGTGTATCAGAAGCTGATGCTGTATTGAAAGCTTTAGTACGGTAGCTGGCGAACTGCGGAATTGCGATGGCAGCCAGAATACCGATGATGGCAACCACGATCATCAGTTCGATCAGTGTGAAACCCTTCTGTTTTTTAATTAAATTCATCATTGGATTGAATCTCCCTTTATTAAGTTACTGCCATCCATGGCAATGTGTACCTCTCTAATCGCAAGCATGATGCCAAGATAAATGTTGCTATATCGAGCTTTTTATCACCCTTGTGACAAAAAGTGTCAGCAAAGTGTGTCAAAAGAGGGCGCTTGCATGACTAATAATAGCACAATATTTGCATATAGGTATTTTATTTAGATGCGGTGTGTGCATAGTGTTAGGGATACACTGAACAATTCAGGGTATTCTTAGCTCATGGAGATATATTGTGGCTGTAAGACTGTTTAAGCTCAGGGATGTGCCGGATGATGAGGCAGAGGATGTGCGCCTGCTGTTAAGTGAGCATGATATCTCCTTTTATGAGACCCATGCTGGTGGCTTTGGCATTGGTACCCCTGCAATCTGGCTGCACGATGATGACAAGCAGGATCAGGCCAGAACTTTGATTGATGAATACCAGCAGAGGCGATCTGTTGAGCAGCAGGCTGAATATAACCGGTTGAAGGCAGAAGGGGAGCAGATGACCTTTTTCGACCGCTTTAGGCAGCACCCGGTTATGGTGATCGTTCTTATTCTTTTCTCGCTGTTTATTCTCTATGTCAGCCTTAGTCCATTTCTCAGTTTCGGAAAATAACACGCTCTGTAGCAGCTTCTCCACTTTCGAATCTATCTGTAATCCTCTACACTAATGCATATGAGAGTGCTTCTAATTCTTCTTGCTTTATGCCTATTGATATTGGGAACAACTGATCACCTGTATGCAGCTGAAGATCGAACCACCCTTATTCTGAACAGGGTTGATGATCTCTGGCGTGGTGATTCATCCTATGCAGTGGTGACGATGCGGGTGAAGACAGAGCATTATACCCGCACCATGCGTATGGAGGGGTGGTCCAAGGGCAAGGAAAAGACACTATTCCGTGTGCTGGAGCCGCTGCGTGAAAAGGGCACGATGACGCTTAAGTCCGATAATCATATCTACACCTACCTGCCCAAAACAGATCGCACGATACGCCTGACCAGTGGTATGATGATGGGCTCATGGATGGGCAGCCACCTCACGAATGATGATCTCGTCAAAGAGGCACGACTTGAGGAGGATTACGACGCCTCAATCAGCTTTGAAGGGGTGCGCGACGGTCAGGAAATTATTGAGTTCACGCTTACCCCTAAACCGGATGCACCGGTGGTGTGGGGCAAACTTCTACTGACGATTCTGGCTGATAGCTATACGCCGCTGGAGGAGCGATATTTCGATGAAGATATGCAGCTGGCCCGTACATTTACCTTTACCGATATGAAACTGCTTAGTGGTAAAATGCGGCCGGCACTATTGCGCGTAGTGCCTGCAGACAGACCCGATGAGTACACTGAATTTATCTATGAAGAGCTGGAACTGAATATCGAAGTTAGTGATGCGATGTTCACCAAAGCCAGTCTGAAACGCCGCTGATCCTCTTCTGATATGCGAATCCTGACGCTGGCATCAAGAAATGTGCGCAGAAACTGGCATCGCTCGCTGGTGACCATGCTGGCGATGGCGTTTGCCTGTTTCATCATGATTTTCTTCTCATCCCTGATGGAGGGGATGATGCAGGGCAGTGAGCGCAGTGTGGTGTCGATGAATATGGGGGATATCCAGATTCATGCGCAGGGCTACCGTGATGATCCTGATATCTATACGCGTATCGAGAGTCCGGACGCTCTGGTGGCGGAGATTGAGAAACAGGGCTTTAGAGCGGCCAGCCGTATCTACAGCTACGGGCTTCTGGCGGCCAACATGGCCTCCAGCGGCGTGCAGTTGCGCGGTGTTGATCTAAAACAGGAGATGAGCGTTACCGAGCTTCACAGGCATCTTGGCAGCGGTGTCTGGCTGGATGAGGATGATAGCAATGGCGTGGTAGTGGGTAAAAAACTGGCCGGCACACTTGGTGTTGAGCTGGGCGATGAGTTGGTCTTTGTCGGTCAGAGTGCAGATGGCTACATGGCCAATGAGCTGTTCAGGGTGCGCGGGGTGCTGAAGTCGGTCTCTGATGGTATCGACAGAATGGGTATGTTCATGCCGATGCAGACACTCAGGGATCTGATGGCCATGCCGGATGGGACGCATGAGATCGTGGTGATTCGCCCGGATCGAAGCAGTGATCTGGATATTGAGACAGCAAAAATTGCACTGTTGGCGGAGGGGCTGGAGGTAAAAAACTGGAAGCAGCTGATGCCGGTTGTCGCCCGTATGATCGAAACTGCCGATGTGCAGATTATGATCATGCTGGTGATCTTCTATATCGCCGTGGCAACAGTTGTACTCAATGCGATGCTGATGAATGTGTTTGAGCGCATCCATGAGTTTGGCATCATGAAGGCGCTCGGTGTCTCTCCATGGCAGCTGGTAGGTCTGGTCTTTGCCGAAACAATGATGATGGCACTACTGGCTGCGTTTACTGGCCTGCTTGGAGGCTGGTGGATTGCTGATTACTATCAGACACATGGTATTGATATGTCTGCCATTGCCGGCTCTATCTCCTATGGCGGCATTGCATTTGATCCGGTCTGGTATGCTGCTCTAACAGCTGAATCGTTGATCTACCCGTTTGTCTTCCTGCTGCTCGTTGCTGCGCTGGCCGTGATCTATCCGGCTGCTAAAGCCGCACTATTAAGTCCGGTCAAAGCGATCTATTTCCGATGAGTATGAAACCATGAATCTCAATCAACTGGCTTGGCGCAATATCTGGCGCAGGAAGCGACGCACGCTTATCACTGCCTTCTCCATCGGTTTCGGAGTTATGCTCTCGGTTACCTTTACCGGCTCCGGTGATTACACCTATACCAATATGATCGATATGGGGGCCAGCATGGGCATGGGCCATGTGACGGTGCAGCCGGTTGGGTATCATCTTAAACCGACGCTGGATAAACGCCTTAAACAGACAGAGAAACTGCACCAGCGCATTATGGGTATGGATGGTGTTGCCAATGTCACTGTGCGCATCACCGGCCAGGCGATGTTTGCCAGCGCTCGAAAAAGTGTGGGAGGGGCATTTATTGCGGTTGATCCGGCTTATGAGAGCAGTGCCAACAATCTGCTCAAACACTCCATTGTTGAAGGGGAACTGTTCTCCGACAAACAGGGGCGGGGCATTGTCATCGGTAGCAGACTGGCTAAAAAACTACATGTAAAGCTTGGTAAAAAGATCGTCTATACCACCACCGATGCCAACGGCGAGATCATCAGCGATATCACTCGCGTCACCGGCATCTTCACCACCGGCATTGATATGGTTGATGGCATCATGGCGCTGCTACCGATTGGCAGCGTGCAGAAGAATCTGAAATATGCGCCGGATGAGGCGACCGTGATCGCTGTGGTGATCAGCGATCAACGCCATGCCGAGGCCATGCGTGATGAGTTGGCGGCACTCCCTGAGGCGCATGAGGCAGAGGTGTTGACCTGGAAGAAGTCGCAGCCCGATCTGGCCGGTGTGATCGCCTTTGATAAAGCGGGTAACTATATCAGCCAGTTTCTTGTTGGCCTGCTGATTGCCGTTGGCATTCTTAATACCATGTTGATGAGTGTGCTGGAGCGAAGCCGTGAATTCGGAGTGATGATGGCCGTTGGTATGTCGCCGAAGGTGCTCTTTAAACTGGTGATGGTGGAGTCATTCTGGTTGGCCATTGTTGGACTGCTGCTGGGTATTATCATCACCGCACCCTGGTACTATTTTCTTTATAATACCGGCATCGATTTCTCCGGCGCATTCGGCACTGATTTCAGCTATGGCGGAGTACTGGTTGATCCGGTCTTCAAAGCCAGACTGTTCAAAGAGAGTATCATAGCGATCCTTGGCGGTCTGTTTATACTGGCTCTGCTGGCAGGAGTATATCCGGCATGGCGGGCAGGGCGCGTGCCTCCGGTTGAGAGCCTGAAGACGATATGAGGAGCGAAGATATGCCGTCTGAAGAGAGATATATTGTCCGTATGCAGGATGTCGTGAAAACCTATCGTCAGGGAAAAGTCGATGTGCATGCGGTCAATGGTGTGTCTCTGGCTATTGAGAGTGGCGATTTTGCTGTGCTCTGTGGGCCGTCTGGATCCGGTAAAACAAGCATACTGAATCTGATTGGTGGCCTTGATGTACCGACTTCGGGCCAGATTCTGGTTGATGGCATTGATCTCTCCACACTCGATAACAGCCAGCTATCCCAGGTGCGTAAGAATCGCATCGGATTTGTTTTTCAGGCCTATAATCTGATTCCAGTGATGACCGCTTATGAGAATGCGGAGTTTGTGCTGAATCTGCAGGGGGTAAGTGAGGCGGAAGCTCGTGAGCGGGTGATGGCAACATTGGCAGCAGTAGGGCTTGAAGGGCTGGAGCATCGGCGCCCTGATGAGATGAGTGGCGGTCAACAGCAACGGGTGGCGATTGCCAGGGCCATCGTAACTTCTCCGGCCATTGTTTTGGCCGATGAACCGACAGCTAATGTTGATTCACATACTGCAGAAGCACTACTTGATCTGATGCAGCAGTTGAACCGGGAGCAGGGCATTACCTTCCTTTTCTCCACCCATGATCAGCATGTGATGGATCGGGCTAAACGCACCATTCGTGTGCATGATGGCAAGATTGAGTCGGATGAAATTAGCGCTTAAAGCTGCCACCTTATCACTGTTGATGCTGTTTTTGTGTGTGCAGCCAGCGTATGCCTTTATCTCCTGGTCAGATGAGAAGAGCTCTCTGGAGATCAGAGGGCTGCTGCGCGGTTCCGGTCTGCTGTTAAAGAATCCGAATGCTCCTGTTTTTTACAATAAACGCTCTGTATCAGGTCTGGCTGGCTCTGGCCGGCTGATGATCGATGCAGGGATAAGTGACGCATGGAGCATTGAGATGCATGCTGTGCAAAATTATGTCCCGCTAACATTGCAACATGGTGGCAGCAATCTGCTCACCTTGCAGGGGGTGGAGCGCAGTGATCTTGTTGACTGGAGTTACTATAGCAGGGCGGCCCATCTGCTGATCGATCGTCTGAACCTGCAGTACGCATCAAACAGAGTGAACATCAAAGCAGGGCGGCAGCCGGTCAATCTGGCCACTACTTTCTATTTCACCCCCAACGATTTCTTTGCTCCTTTTGCTGCACAAACTTTTTTCCGCTCATATAAACCCGGCGTGGATGCGTTGCGGGCAGATGTTCAGTTGGCTGATATCTCACAGCTGTCGCTGATTTCGGTGCTGGGGTATCGACTTGATGCCGGCGGAGACAATGGTTGGAGCAATCGGGTTGATGCGGCTAGGAATTCGTACCTGGCCCGCATCTCCGCGCTGTTCGGTGATTTTGAACTGGCACTGCTGGCTGGTTCGGTGAAAAAGGATCGGGTGGTCGGTGGTGATCTGCAGGGTGAGTTGTTTGAGTGGTTGGGAGTCAGGGCGGAGGGACATGTGAATTTCCCTGATCAGGCAGGGCTAAAGCGACGGGTGGAGTTCGCTTTGGGGCTGGAGCATCGTTGGGAAAGTACATTGAGCCTGCGCGCAGAGCAGTTTTATCACGGTGGTGGTGCCTCAAACAGTGCGACTTATGGTGCAGTTCTGGCTACGCAAGGCAGCTATCTGGCGAGAAACTATAGTGCATTGGGAGCCAGCTATGAGTTTACACCGCTACTGAGCGGGGATCTGACAGTGATCTATAACTGGATGGATCACTCGGCGCTGGCGGCTGTTTACCTGCTCTACTCATTGAGTGATGAGTCCGAGCTTGCTTTCAGTGGGGCAGTGGCAAGGGGAGTAAGGCCGGTTGGTGCGCGCATCAACAGCGAGTTTGGTCTCTATCCTAATTCGCTAAGTGCAGAGATTCGCAGCTATTTTTAACCTTAACAGACACCTAGATAAATCTGCTCGTATTGACCTGCTCTACATGTTGTTCAAAGGATGCGTAGAGTTTCATAAAGGTGTTGAAAATATTCTCGGGCATCTCACACACCAGCGCACGCTCTTTTGTTCTTATTTCGGACTCAAAAGGCAGCTCGATGTGCGGATTAACCGTACCGAAGAAATCTCCACTGCAGAGGTTTATCTGTTGACCATCAGGTATACTCAACTCTGCTTCACCGGAGAGGATGATATGGCAGACAGGTGCAGAAAGATCGCTGATCGGGATCGCTTCCCCAGCTTCATATAAATTAACGACAGACTCTTCAGCAGCCCAGAGCTTGTCCTCTTCAGGCAGTTGGGAGAATGCAGGCATGGCATGAGTCATCGCATGTACCATGCGGGTCTGTACCGTACGGATAAGCTGATCACCTGCCAGAGGGGAGCGCTCTATCAGTTTGGTGATCGATTGGCTGGAGAACTCAAGCATTCGGGTCAAGCTGTTGGCCGTCACCGTTGCTGAACGATTCAGCTTATAGAGGCAGGCAAATTCGCCGAAGAAATCACCGGCTTTAAGTGTGGTCAGTGTTTTTGAACTGGCATCAGCCAGCATCAGGCGAACATCCACCGCACCTTCGAGGATCAGATAGAAGGTTTCGCTGGCCTCACCCTGGCTCACAATATCCTCACCGGCCTCAGCCTGTATCAGGGTTGCCTGTGTGATGAAATCGAGCGCTTCCTGATCAGAAAGTTGATCAATCAGGGCAAACAGGTGGCCTGATCCGGTACTTGATTCCTGAAAACCGGCGCTGGTGATCTGTGCCATATTCGAGAGTGCTTCGATCTCATCAGTTTTGGGATGATTAAGCTGTTTGCAGATCGCCAGAAATCCGAGCGCAAAACCGCCTTTGCCACTGGCCAGCATGCGTCTGGCCATGCTCAGCGCGAGATTGCGTGCCTCTTTGATACGCTCAGTTTTCTGCAACATCTGAATCAGTGGACGCACAATATGCATATCTTCGGGGAAGATATGATGCAGCAGCAGATAGCTGTGCAGGAGCTTTTGTTGACTCAGTGACATGGTTGCAAGCATAGCCTATGAAACGGGATTGTCATACATTGCTTGGGTATGGTCATGGTTGTCGCTAGTCTTAGCCCATGATTACAGAACATCCAATCTCTGGTAAGCCTCACGGCTCCATTTTATTCGCTCTTGAAGAGCAAGCAGGAGAAGCCAGTGCCAATTAAAGATGCGGTTACCCGACGCGGCGTATATCTGCTGCCTAGCCTGTTTACCACGATGGGCTTATTTGCCGGTTTCTATGCACTGCTTGCGGCTGTTCAAGGGCGCTTTGAACTTGCGGCCTGGGCGATTCTTGCTGCTGCTGTGTTTGATATGCTCGATGGCCGTGTGGCAAGACTTCTGCATGCCGAAACCTCCTTCGGTGCAGAGTATGACTCTCTCTGTGATATGCTCTCCTTCGGTATTGCACCTGCTGTGCTTCTCTATATGTGGGCACTGTTGAATCTTGGCCCTGACCTGCATAAATTGGCATGGCTGGGTGGTTTTTTCCTGGTTGCCGGAGCAGCTATCCGACTAGCGCGTTTTAATGTTCAGCTGGAGCATCAGGATAAACGTTATTTTCAGGGTCTGCCGACGCCGGGTGTGGCGCTGCTGATTGCCACCGCCGTACTTTACCATGTTGATGGTCAATTCAGCCCATGGCCATGGCTCTGGTTCTTCCTCTCGCTTTTACTTGCCTGGTTGATGCTAAGTAATGTCCGTTTTATTTCGGGTAAAGATATTGATCTGAAACAGCGTCACTCAACCGGTGTGCTGATCGGTATGATTCTGGTGATCGGTCTTGTTGCCATTGATCCGTATCGCGTGCCGTTCGGCATTATGTTTGTCTACTGCCTGCATGGGCCGATTTTGAGTCTGTGGCAGAACAGGCGCCTCACCCAGTACCGTCAGCAGCGAAAGCTCAACCGCAAACAGCAGAGTGATGGCGAAGAGTCTGATCAGGGTTAAGAGAATTGACCCGCCAGTTGCATGGTGCTTTAATGCGTCGCATGAACAAACAGTTGTCTGCATTCACCACTGCAACGAAGTACCTACTACTTCGAACGGGTCTGTGCGTCTGCTGATTGGATTCAGCTGATGATGTACAGGCCGCGGATTTCCGCGGCCTTTTTTGTTGGTGCTGATTTTATTGGATGAAGATAGGAGTTAATAATGTCTGATCGCTTGTATATATTCGATACAACACTGCGTGATGGCGAGCAGTCACCGGGCTGTTCGATGAACATTGAAGAGAAGATGCGCGTAGCCCATTCACTGGCCAAACTTGGCGTGGACATTATTGAGGCGGGTTTCCCGATCGCATCACCGGGTGATTTCGAAGCGGTTCACCGCATTGCCAGTGAAGTGCATGGCCCGGTCATTGCCGGTCTGGCAAGAGCCGCGCAGGGTGATATCGCCCGCGCTGGCGAGGCTGTAAAACCGGCTGGTGATCGTGCTCGCATTCACACTTTTATTGCGACAAGTCCGATTCATATGGAAGCCAAGCTGCGCATGAGCCCGGATCAGGTGGTCGAGCGTGCTGTTGCGGCAGTGAAGCAGGCCCGCTCACTGGTGCCTGAGGTTGAGTTCTCTGCTGAAGATGCAGGGCGTTCCGAGATGGATTTCCTCTGCCGAATCGTAGAGTCGGTAATTAAAGCCGGTGCCCGTGTGATTAATATTCCGGATACGGTCGGTTATATGACGCCTGATGAGTTCGGCTGGCGTATTCGCACTCTGATTGAACGTGTTCCAAACTCTGATCAGGCTATCTTCTCTGTGCATTGCCATAATGATCTGGGCCTTGCAGTGGCCAACTCACTGGCGGCAGTCGAAAACGGTGCGCGGCAGGTCGAGTGCACCATCAATGGACTGGGCGAGCGGGCAGGCAATGCGGCTCTGGAAGAGATCGTGATGATCATGAAAACCCGTGCCGACCGTTATGATGTTGAGATGGGCATTGATACCACCAAGATTGTGCCGACCTCAAAACTGGTTAGCCAGATTACCGGCATGCCGATTCAGCCGAACAAAGCGATTGTCGGGGCTAATGCTTTTGCCCATGAGTCCGGTATCCATCAGGACGGCATGCTCAAACATAAGAAAACCTATGAGATCATGACGCCTGAATCGGTCGGTTGGAGAGCCAATCGTATGGTTCTGGGTAAACACTCCGGTCGTGCAGCGCTTAAAGCCCGTTATGTTGAATTGGGCATAGAGCTGGATGATGAGCGTCTGATTGTGATCTTTGATCGCTTCAAGGTGTTGGCGGATAAGAAGAAGGATATCTTCGATGAAGATCTGATGTCGATTCTCTCTGATGACTCTAATATTGATACTGAACGTGTGAAGTTGATCAGTCTGCATGCGGCATCAGGCACCAATGACGCGCCGGTGGCTGCAGTTGAGTTGGAGATCGAGGGCGTTCGGCACAAGGCGACAGCACAAGGCGATGGCCCTGTGGATGCTGCTTTCCAGGCGATCAAATCGATGGTTGAGCCCAATGGCAAGCTCCTGCTCTATGCCGTGAACGCCATTACCGTCGGTACCGATGCTCAGGGTGAAGTGACAGTACGCTTGCAGGATGGTGAGCGTATTGTGAACGGGCAGGGGGCAGATACCGATATTATTGTGGCATCTGCCAAGGCACTGATCGCCGCACTGAATAAGCTTCCTAACATGCACGCCAGAGAGCTTCATGCGCAATACTCAGGGGTGTGAGGGGAGAGGAGTGAGGTGTCAGGCGTAAGGTGTCAGTCTCTCACTCCTAATCCTTCATCTGTTTGATGAAACATAGTGAAATCAAGAAAGGCCGGGCATTTGCCCGGCCTTTCTTTGTTATTGATTCCCTTACAGGTTCATGGTGAAGAGTGAGGTGAAAGGGTGAATAGTCAGGAGTGAGGTGTGAGCCCCTCACTCCTAACGCCTCCACTCCTAACCCTTCATCATAAACTCATCTGTTTCAGCCACTTCTCCAGGAAGTGAATATTGAACTCACCCTTCTGGAATCCGGGATTGGCCAGCAGACGCTGATGCAGCTCCTGATTGGTGGTGACTCCCAGAACGACCAGTTCATCAATCGCCCGCTGCATACGACGGATACACTTTTCGCGATCACGAGCATGGGTGATGATTTTACCGATCATCGAGTCGTAGTGGGGTGGGATTTTATAACCTGTATAGAGGTGTGAATCGACACGTACACTGCGACCGCCGGGTGCATGATAGAGCTCCACAGTGCCCGGTGACGGGGTGAACTTGAACGGGTGTTCCGCATTGATACGGCACTCAATCGCGTGCCCCTTGATCTTGAGGTCTTCCTGTTTGAAGGCGAGCTCTTCACCGTTGGCTACACGGATCTGCCACTCGATCAGATCAACACCGGTGATCCATTCTGTTACCGGATGTTCCACCTGAATGCGGGTGTTCATCTCCATGAAATAGAAGGAGTTATCCGCATTCATCAGGAATTCGATGGTGCCTGCGCCGACATAATTTACTGCCTTGGCTGCAGCCAGACCTGCGGCACAGATCTTCTCACGTGTTTCCGAATCTATTGACGGGCTTGGTGCCTCTTCAAGTACCTTCTGATTATTGCGCTGCATGGAACATTCGCGCTCGTAAAGGTGAACGAGATTACCGTGCGTATCGCCGAGCACCTGCACCTCGATGTGACGCGGCTCGACGAGGAACTTTTCGATAAAGACTGTATCATCACCAAATGCCGCACCGGCTTCTGCTTTGCACATGGAGAAAGCGTTTGAAAAAGATGCCTCGGAGTGCACCACCTTCATACCACGACCACCGCCGCCAGCAGATGCTTTGATAATCAGTGGGAAACCGGACTTTTTGGCGATTGCTCTGGCTTCTTCAATGTCGTTTACTGCACCGTCTGAACCTGGGACCAGAGGGACTCCAGCGATCTCCATCTTCTTCTTGGCAGTAACTTTATCACCCATGATACGCATCGATTCAGGCGTCGGGCCGATCCAGACAAGGCCGGATTCGTTAACGATATCGGCAAATTCGGCATTTTCAGCCAGAAAGCCGAAACCGGGATGAATGGCTTGCGCATCAGTCAGTTCAGCAGCTGCCATGATGGCCGCAATATTAAGGTAGGAGAGGGCGCTTGATGCAGGCCCGATACAGACCGACTCATCAGCGAGCCTTGTATGCATGCAGTCACGATCTGCTTCAGAGTAGACGGCGACCGAACGGATCCCAAGCTCTTTACAGGCACGGATAATGCGTACGGCAATTTCGCCACGGTTGGCGATCAGAATTTTGTGAAACATGTATCCTCCGATCAGCCCAGTGGTGTGATAACGAAAATCGGCTGGCCGTATTCTACTGACGTTGCATTATCGGCAAGAATGGCTTCAACCACACCATCATACTCCGACTCGATCTCATTCATCATCTTCATCGCTTCAATGATGCAGAGGGTATCACCCTTTTTAATTTTCTGGCCGATGGCAACAAAGGTATCAGCTTCAGGGCTAGGGGATGAGTAGAAGGTGCCTACCATTGGTGATTTAACCTGATTGGCCGTGCTTTCGGCAGGGCTTTCAGCTACGGCTGCTGGAGCAACAGGGGCTGCAACGGGTGCGGCAGGAGCTGCAGCATAAACCGGGGCTGCTGCCACAGGGGAGCCACGCGAGATGCGTACAGTTTCAGCACCTTCGGTGACTTCAATCTCTGTAACATCGGTGCTCTGAATCAGTTTAATAAGTTTGCGAATTTGAGAAATATCCAAGTTGATCTCCTTGTTTTAGTTAGTCTTTTATCTGACGCAAATGGTCTTGCAGGCCGCGCAGGGCCAGCTGGTATGAGGTTGCACCAAAGCCAGCCACGATACCTGTGGCGGCAGCCGCCAGCATGGAGTGATGACGAAACTCTTCACGGCGGTGAATATTAGATAGGTGCACTTCAATAAACGGGATGTTGATCGCCAGCATAGCATCACGAAGCGCAATGCTGGTGTGGGTGTAGGCTGCCGGATTGATAACAATACCATCGATATGGTCACTGGCAGCCTGATGGATGCGATCAACCAGCTCGCCTTCGTGATTGCTCTGGAAGCTGGATATCTCGATTCCGAGGTTGTCACCCAGCTCAATCAGTGACTGGTTGATATCAGCAAGCGTGAGATGTCCATAGTGGCCGGGTTCACGTGTGCCGAGAAGGTTGAGGTTTGGTCCATGCAGAACAAGAATGCGCAGGTTTTTCATGAGTCGGTCTCCCTCTCCCAATCGTTCTTAAGTGTTTGTAGTGAAGGATCTTCGGGCTGACGCATCATGAGCAGAGCAAGCATTTTAACTGCATGCTCTTTTTCGCCTTGCTGCCAGAGCAGTCTGGCCAGTGTGCTTGATGCGGGTGTTTGCGGCACCTGGCGGGCATTCTGCAATTTAAGTGCACGGGTAGCGCTCTGTATGCCTGCTTCAATCTTGCCGAGTTTTCTCTGTATGCGAGCCAGAAGCTGCCACGCAGATGTTTCAGAAGGGGCAAAGGCGATCAATTCATTGAGAATCTTCTCAGCTGATTTTAGATCACTGTTGGCAATCGCCTCTTTTGCCGCATGCATGCCAGCTGCGACACCGTACCAGTTGCCTGGCACAGGGGCTGACTTAGCTTTTAACTGCCGGGTATTGGGTGTGCTGGCGCTTGCTGTTAGCATGCGGCTCACACTAAGTGTTCGTATATACCGGGTCAATCGGGATGAATGCATAAACAGGTGAAAAAAGATCGATTCTGGTCAAAAAATGATCATTACGGTTGTTTTTTTGTGGATTTTATAGGGGCTTGCATGTCTGACGAGATTACCATCCATATCAATGGCGAAGACCGGATAGTGCAGGCAACCACCCTGAGTGAACTGGTAACTGAAATGGGACTGGAGAAACGGATGATTGCCATTGAGTGTAATCTTGAGGTGGTTCCCAGAAGCCAGTATGAGAGCGCCGCTTTGAAAAATGGTGACCGCATTGAACTGGTTCACATGATCGGTGGCGGATAAGGTTTGATCGATTCATAAAAGGCTTGCGTGGCTTTTACTTGTTTTCGCAGTCGGAAAGTGTGATTTTCGCCTGTTTACACAATTCGGAAGAATAGCCGAATTGGACGCATGCTGCGGGGCACAGCCTCGAAGGCTCAGGATAGCCTGAGTCAAAAGCCGCACGTCGTGTGCGGAAGGGAATTATTGCTTAGTGTATGGGATGATTCATCCCGTGCTTGCACAAAAGAGCAAAAGTTGCGACGTTTTCCCGTACAGATTGTGCGGAAGGGGAGTTTGATTAGATGTCTGATGATATGTTTAAAGTAGGTAGCCATGAGTTCAGATCGAGACTCATTGTAGGCTCTGGTAAATACAAAGATTTTCAGACCACCAAAGATGCTACCGAAGCATCAGATGCTGAGATGATTACTGTGGCTGTGCGTCGTGTGAATATTACTGACCCTGGCAAAGAGAATCTGCTCGATTATATCGATCCGAAAAAATATACCATTCTGCCTAATACAGCAGGCTGTTTTAATGCCGATGATGCGGTGCGCACCCTGCGTCTGGCTCGTGAAGCCGGTGGCTGGAACCTTGTGAAGCTGGAGGTGCTTGGCGATACACAGACGCTTTATCCCAATGTGGTTGAGACGATCAATGCCGCCGAGACGCTGGTTGCAGAGGGTTTTGAGGTGATGGTCTACACCAATGATGATCCGATTGTGGCAACACGGCTGGAGGAGATTGGTTGCGTGGCAGTGATGCCACTGGGTAATCCGATCGGTTCAGGACGTGGACTTGCTAATCCGTTCAATATTCGCGTCATCAAAGAGCGCGCATCGGTTCCGATTGTTGTCGATGCCGGCATTGGTACTGCTTCTGATGCTGCGAAATCGATGGAGCTGGGTGCAGATGCTGTACTGATTAATACTGCCATTGCAGAAGCCAAAGATGAGTGTCTGATGGCTAAAGCGATGCGCGATGCAGTCAGGGCAGGGCGTCAGGCCTATCTGGCCGGACGTATGCCAAAACGCGCCTTTGCCAGTGCTTCATCACCAACTGAAGGTTACATCTGGGATTAAATAAATTAGACGCTGATTAACGCAGATAAACACAGATAGTGTGCTTTTTTTGATCAGTAAATACGATAGAAATTGAGTGGAAGGATTAGGTGATATCGTTTTTGATAGTAATCCTGTTCATCAGCGATAATCTGCGTCCATCTGTGTCTAAAAAAGGAATATAATAAATGACTGAATTGAAAAATGATCTATTTTTGCGCGCCTGCCTGCGCCAGGATGTTGAGCGTACGCCGGTATGGATGATGCGCCAGGCTGGACGTTACCTTGCTGAATACAGGGCAACCCGAGCACGCGCTGGTGGTTTCCTGAATCTCTGCCGCTCACCTGAGCTGTGCTCCGAAGTAACCCTGCAGCCGATTGATATTCTTGATGCAGATGCTGCGATTCTCTTCTCCGATATTCTGGTTGTACCCGAAGCGATGGGCATGGAACTGACCTTTGGTGTCGGTGAAGGGCCTAAGTTCCCTGATCCAATCACCTGCCGTGCTGATGTAGAAAAACTGCCTGTATTGGATGATCCAACCAAAGAGTTGGGTTATGTGATGGATGCAGTGAGCACCATTCGGCGTGATCTCAATGGCCGCGTACCTCTGATCGGTTTTGCAGGCTCTCCGTGGACACTGGCGACCTACATGGTTGAGGGTGGCGGCTCCAAGAACTTCTCCAAAGTCAAAGCGATGGCATTCAATGATCCGGAAACTATGCATCTGCTGCTTGAGAAGCTAGCCGACTCTGTTGCCGCTTATCTCAATGGTCAGATTGCCAGTGGTGCACAGGCTGTACAGATCTTTGATACCTGGGGTGGCATCCTTAATACCCGTGATTATAAAGAGTTCTCCCTGCAGTATATGCAGAGGATTGTTTCACAGCTCACCCGTGAACATGACGGCCGTAAAGTGCCTGTAATCCTCTACTCCAAGGGTGGCATGGGCTGGTTGGAAGCGATGGCTGATACCGGTTGTGATGTGCTGGGTCTGGACTGGTCGATTGATATTGATGAGGCCAAAGCGCGTGTTGGTGATCGCGTGGCTCTGCAGGGTAATATGGATCCGACTATGTTATACGCTAAACCTGAGCGTATCCGTGCTGAGGTGAAGGATATTCTGGCCAAGTTCGGTCATGGTAATGGCCATGTCTTTAATCTTGGTCACGGCATCACTCCAGATGTGCCACCTGAGCACGCTATTGAGTTTTTCAAGGCTGTTCGCGAAGAGTCCGTTCAATATCATAAGTAACTGACTACTGCTTCACTTTAAAAAGGTCGCTCTCTGAGCGGCCTTTTTTGTTTACTGTCGCACTATTCCTATGCAGATTAAGGAGAAATGCATCATGGCATTTGAGTGGGGTAGATATCCTGAGATGGTGAAGAGCGAAGAGGTTGCTGACATGTCACATCTGCAAGCGGCAATAAAAGCCGAGCAGGTCTCTCTTCTGTTTAAGGCAATGGCCTCCTCTTCCATTGCGACTACCATTAACGCATCGATATTAACGCTCATGTTGTGGGATGTTATCAGGCACGACTATCTGATCGCATGGCTCGCTGTCCTGCTGTTTATCACATTGGGCCGACTGCTTCACAGCCACTATTTTCAACGTGATCAAGCTAAAGTCCAAAACTCTCAGCGTTGGGAGATATCTTTTTTAGCAGGAACCACGCTGGCGGCTTTGAGCTGGGGCTGCGCATCACTACTTCTGTTTGCCGACCAGTCTGTAGTACATCAGGTGTTTCTCGCCTTTGTGGTAGGTGGCATGTGCGCCGGGGCGATCACCTCACTCTCCCCACAAAAACTCCCCATTCTCATTTATCTATCTCTGAGCCTTTTGCCTCTCTCCCTCCGCTTTGTCATGGAGGCAACGCCTATGGCTTATGCCATGGGTTTTATGCTTTTCCTGTTTTGGATTATTCTGGTTATCAGTTCGCTAAGGATTCACCATCAAATTACTCAAAATATCTCGCTCAGGCTTGAGAGTCAGCATCAGAAAGATGAGCTGGAAAAGAGTGAGGGGCGATTCAGAGAGCTGTTTGAGAACAACAAGTGTGTGGAACTGGTTATTGATCCCGATACTGGAGCCATTATTGCCGCCAACAGAGCTGCGGAACTATTTTACGGTTACAGCCAGGATCAACTCATGTCGATGTCGATTTCTGCTATCAACAGTCTCTCTTCTGAAGAGATTGCGGTTGAGATGCAGCATGCAAAATCAGAGGGGCGAAGTCATTTCATCTTTAAACACAGGCTTGCTTCTGGAGAGGTAAAAGATGTTGAGGTCTATTCAGGTCCCTTGCACTGGAATGGAGAGCAGGTTCTCTACTCGATTATTCATGATATCACTGCCCGTATAAAAGCCGAAGATCAACTACGCAAACTATCTCAGGCTATCGAGCAGGCCGGCGAATCAATTATCATTACCGACAGAGAGGGGATCATTGAATATGTGAACCCGGCGTTTTCAATCATTACAGGTCATACTGCTGAGGAGGTCATGGGAGAGAGCCCGAGACTGCTTAAAAGTGGCAGGCAGAGTTCAGAGTTTTACGACGAGTTGTGGCAGACAATTTTGAGTGGCGAGGTATGGAAACGTTCACTGATTGAACGTCGTAAGGATGGCAGCCTCTATCCGGCATCGATGTCGATTGCTCCGATCTTCAATGAGGCCCATGAAATCACCCATTTTGTCGGTATCCAGCAGGATATGAGTGATCATGAGGAGCTGGAGAACAAGTTCCGGCAGGCCCAGAAGATGGAGGCGATCGGTACGCTTGTGGGTGGTATTGCCCATGATTTTAATAATATGCTGGGAGGCATGACCGGCAACCTCTATCTGGCCAAGAAACGCATGGTAGATTTTCCTGATGTGGTACACAGGCTGGAGGTTGTCGAGAGTCTGAGTTACAGGGCTTCAGATATGATCAAACAGCTGCTGATGTTTGCGCGCAAGGGTGTGCTGGAGATGCGACCTTTTGGCCTGACCTCATTTATTAAAGAGGTATCCAAGATCAATGAAGTCAGTATTCCTGAAAACATCTCATTCAAGACCCGCTTCTGTCTGGAGGAGTTGGTGGTCAATGGTGATGCCACGCAGCTGCATCAGGCGTTGATCAATCTTCTGAACAATGCCCGTGATGCTGTTGCTTCGGTTGCTGAACCGCAGGTCTCTCTCTCTCTTGATGAGTTTGAGGCAGATGCTGAGTTCTCACATCTGCATCCATCTATGAGCGGTACCCGGTTTGCAAGGCTGACAGTCAGTGATAACGGTTGCGGTATCAGCAAAGAGCAGCAGGAGCATATCTTCGAACCATTTTATACCTCAAAGGAGGTTGGTACAGGCACAGGCCTTGGTCTGGCCATGGTTTATGGTGCGATTGAAAGTCATGGTGGCATCGTTGAAGTGGAGAGCACTCCCGGTGAGGGCTCCTCATTTTATATCTATCTGCCGCTGCTGGAGGAGAAGCAGTCTGTAATCAGCCCTGAAGATTGTGACGCTATTATCAGTGGCCAGGGTGAGACGATTCTTGTGGTCGATGATAATGCCGACATTCGAATGAGTACCAAAGAGGTGTTGGAGAGCATCGGTTACAACGTGCTGGAGGCATCCGATGGACTGGAAGCCGTTGAAATATTCAGCACCAGTCATCGTGTTATTTCGTGTGTGCTAATGGATGTGGTGATGCCACGGCTGGGTGGTGTGAAAGCGGTAGAGAGGATGTGTGGCATTGATCCGGATGTGAAAGTGATCTTTACAACCGGTTACGATAAAGAGGATGCATTGAAAGGGGAGATGCCATCCAGTGATTACCTGATTCTCTCCAAACCATGTCATATTGAGATGTTGAGCAGGGTGATTCGTGAGCAACTGGACGCTTAACTATTCAGAGTAGCCAGTCAGGCTGGCCAACCCATCGCTAATCAGCAGTTCCGATCTCATCATTCACATCTTCAATCAGGCAGCGAATCTCTTCGATAGCACCTGTGTTGCCTGACTCGATAAGTCCGATGATGAAGCTTTCGATGGTGCGCGGCAGCAGGGTGGGTTCATCCACCGGGCCACGGGAGTAGAGAATGAAGCCGTTGAGGAAACCTTCAAACTGCTCTTCAGAGAGTTTCTCGTAGTTCTTGTTTTGTGATCCGGCCATAAATGCCTTGATCTGACTGCTACTGAATTCGAAGCCGCCAAGCTCGAAGATCTCTTTGATCTCGAAATGTTTGAGGTTGTTGGCGATGGTGATTTTCTTGAGAATATTGTTTTCGGTCATGGCCAAAGCTTAGTCGATCTGTGGTGGATTGGGACAGTTTTTTCTACAAACCTATTATATTCATGGTATCTTAATGCAATTATAGGCACTCTTCGCGGCCGGTAATTTCCGCAGGTATATAATTAAATGACTACAAATGAAGAAACTCAGCCTACATTCAGTGAGCTGAACCTACACCCGGACGTGCTTAAGGGCGTTCAAGATGTGGGATATGAAACACCATCTCCGATTCAGGCACAGACGATTCCACTGCTCTTAGAGGGCAGGGATCTTGTTGGCCAGGCACAGACGGGCACGGGCAAGACAGGCGCCTTTGCGCTGCCGCTGCTCTCCCATATCGATTTGAACAAAAGCACTCCGCAGCTGCTTGTGTTGGCACCAACACGTGAGCTTGCTATTCAGGTTGCCGAGGCGTTCCAGATCTATGCCAAGCATATGAGAGGCTTCCATGTGTTGCCGATCTACGGTGGTCAGAGCTATGAGATTCAGCTGCGTGCACTTAAACGTGGCGTACATGTTGTCGTCGGCACGCCCGGTCGTGTGATGGACCATATGCGTCGCGGCACACTCAATCTTGGTGGCCTGCGCGCTCTTGTTCTCGATGAAGCGGACGAGATGTTGCGCATGGGTTTCATCGATGATGTGAAGTGGGTTCTCGAACAGACTCCTTCAGATCGTCAGATCGCACTATTCTCCGCCACTATGCCACCGGTGATTCGCAAGATTGCTGAGCAGCATCTGAACAGTCCTGAACATGTTACCGTCAAGACGAAAACGTCGACAGTAGAAACGATTCGTCAGCGTTACCTTGTAGCTGGCGGCGTTCGTCAGAAGATGGATGCATTGACCCGTATTCTTGAGGCAGAGCCGTTTGATGGCATGATCATCTTTGTGCGCACCAAGTCTGCGACCGAAGAGATTGCTGAAAAGCTTGAAGCGCGAGGTTTCTCTGCATCAGCACTTAATGGTGATATCACCCAGAAAACACGTGAAGCGACTGTGAACCGACTGAAGAAGGGGCAGATCGATATTATTGTTGCTACAGATGTTGCAGCACGCGGTCTCGATGTGGATCGTATTTCGCATGTGATTAACTTTGATATCCCCAACGATACTGAGCCTTATGTTCATCGTATTGGCCGTACCGGTAGGGCAGGGCGCAAAGGTGATGCAATTCTTTTCATAGCCCCACGTGAAAAGCGCATGCTTTATGCGATTGAGCGGGCGACCAAGCAGACGATTGAGCAGTATGTCATGCCGACTACTGAAGATATCAACAACAAACGCATTGATGAATTCAAGCAGCGTATCAGTGACACACTGGAATCCAGTGATGGATTGGAGTTGTTTGCCGGTATCGTTGAAAAGTATCAGGCTGAACATGACGTTTCGGCTATTGAGATTGCAGCTGCACTGGCAAAAATGGCACAGGGTGATAAGTCTCTGCTGCTTAAGGATCAGCCTATGCGTGCAGTTCGTGAACGTGTCGAACGCAGTGATTCGCGTGATGAGAGTAGAGGCGAGAGAAGGCCAAGGGCTGAGCGTTCAAGTTCGTCTGTTAGTGCATCAGATCGTGCGTCGCGCAGGGACAAACCTGTAGCCAGAACCTTCAGCGGGCCAAAACCGGAGAGGGGCATGGCACGCTACCGCCTTGAAGTCGGTGAAACCCACGGTGTGAAACCGGGCAACATTGTAGGCGCTATCGCCAATGAGATGGGGCTGGAATCTGAATTTATTGATAAAATCAACATTATGGATGATCACAGTACCGTTGATTTGCCAGAGGGTATGCCCAGTGAACTGTTCAAGCAGTTCCGTGAGATCAGGGTTGCAGGTCGCACACTGGATGCCACATGCCTCAGCGATTCAGGCTCTGAGGGCCCATCAAGGCCACCTGCTGCCAAAAAAAGGAACATCAGGCCTTCGGGATCAAGGGGCGGTGATCGTCCTCCGCGTCGTGGTAATGTGGTGAAAGGCAGAGGTAAACCGCCACGCAAGTCATAGAACAGGCAAATTGAAGAGATAAAAAGAGCCGCCCGATTCGGGTGGCTCTTTTTTTGTTCAGTTTATATCACTATGGTGAATGCGATCTCTCCTGTGTATTGAATAGATTTCCTGTTGTGGCGTTCCCTGCTTGCACTGTTATGATTAATGCAGTCAGAAACATGACCGATAGAAGAGTATCGGAGGCGATATGCGGTTGGATGCCAATTCATCGAAAAAAGCTTTTGCCAAGAGGGCAGATAGAGGTCCGCTACGCAACCTCTTGAATATGATGTTTTTCGATGTGCATACCCAACTGGGACGCACTGTAAACTTAAGCATCACCATTTTGATTGTTGTCAGTGTGCTGGTTTCAATGACTGGGACCATGCCGGATCTTGAACAAATCTGGGTAGAGCGTGTTCATCAGTTTGAGATGATTGTCACCTTTGTTTTTGCCATGGAATTTGTTCTTCGCTGTTATGCGGCAAGAAGTGCCCGAGCCTATATTTTTAGTTTTTATGGCATCGTTGATATGCTGGCAATTCTGCCGATGTTATTGATTGGTGATCCGAATGTGGCCATCAGAATGCTCAGAATTCTGCGTCTGTTAAAGCTGGTGCGTTATCTGCGTGCCTTGCGCCTGTTTATATCGAGTATGCGTGACACGATGGAGATGCTGGCCATGGTGCTGGGTAGCATCGGACTGGGTGCCATACTCGCCGGAAACCTGATCTATACCATTGAGCCGGAGACCTTCAAAAGTGCCTTTGATGGTGCCTGGTGGGGTATCGTGACCATGACCACAGTCGGTTATGGTGATGTGGTGCCGCACACGCTGGCAGGACGTGCAGTGGCTGTCTGTCTGATGGTGGTGGGTATCTGTATGTTTGCTGCAGTGACCGGTGTGGTGTCGATTAAAATCGCCCGTGCTGTTCATCATGGCGTGAAGTGCCAGAGCTGTGAAAAGTCAATGGCTCCTGAGTTTCATTACTGCCCACATTGTGGTTACAAGCAGATTGATGAGAACGAAGAAGAGATCAACCCTGAGGGAAACAGAAAACAGTAAGTCTGCTGAATTTAGTTTGGCCTTTTCCAATCAGATCTATTCCAGCCAGAATTAAGCCTTAACCTTCGTTGTCGGAATCCTCTTTTTCCATGCCTTCCTGATATCGGATCACCTGATTACGTCCGGTATCCTTGGCAACATACAGTGCTGTATCAGCCAGATGAATACACTTGTCCAGATCATCAGAATCATCTGCATAGATCGCCACACCGATAGATAGTGTTTTATTAAAAGTACTGCCCTCGGCATTGAACTGATTCTCTTCCAGTGTTTTACGGATGCGCTCGGCAATCTCCAGCGTCTTCTCCTCTTCAGCCTCGGAAATAACAACCAGAAACTCCTCGCCGCCATAGCGGATGACGTAATCTGATGGGCGTATCGCCTTGGCAAGAATATTGGCCGTAGCAATCAATACGGTGTCGCCGACCTTATGACCATAGGTGTCATTGGTATCTTTGAAAAAATCGACATCGCACATCAGCAGGCCGATCTTCTTTTTACTGCGCTGGGCTGAAGCAATCAGCCGTGATTTGAATTGATCAAGGAAACGGCGGTTATAAAGATCAGTCATCGGATCCTTGAGAGTCGATGCATGCAACACCTCTGTGAGGCGCTTGGACTCAATCACCGGCGAAGCTTCACTGAAGTAAGTACGGATAAACGGCAGCTTCTTTTTGATCTCTGCGGCTTCGCTGTCGGCATGGATGATTTGCAACACAACCCCGATACGGCCACCCTGCATCAGCGGGATGCAGAAGTGGTGCAGATGAATCTCATCTTTGGAGCAGATGCGGTTACCGGCAAATGAGGTGCAGATATTCTCCTCCTCTTCAGAATTAACATCGTGGGCAGTTCTGCAGGCTCTGCATGCAGACGAATCGACATTGACCTCAGGGTTGCACCAGAGCGTTTGCTCTTCCGGAAGCCCATGCGCATAAATAAGCTTCATCAGCTGTTTGTCATGGTTCACTTCATAGAGTGAAAAGCGTTTGATCTGGAAGGTGTCTGTGAGTGCCTGAAAAATGCGTTCATAGACATCACCAAGGTTGCGATCCTCTTCAATAGTCTGTTTAAAGCGTACGGCACCCACCATAGTTTTTACCGAGTCCACCGTACGGGTGAGCAGGTTACCCTCACCAGTTGTGATGCTGTGAACCTCCATCGATTCGACCTCTTTGATAATGGTGCCAAAACTCTGCTCCAGCGTATCCATGAGGTGATTGGTTTGGGTTGCTACCTGACCCAGTTCATCATTGCGACCCTCTTCCATACGGCCAGAAAAGTTACCCTCCTTGGCATGGGCAACCACATCACGCATCGATGTGGCGGTAGCAACAATGGGCATAAGAAGTTGGCGAAGGATGTAACCGAGCACAATGGCGAAGACTATAAATGCAGCAATGAGAGCATAGGTTGAGGATAAGGCACTGGCACGCTGATCTGTAAGATCCAGTTCGATATTTACCAGGCCGAGCAGTGTACCTTCGTTGACGTCGTGGCACTGCAGGCATGTTTTTTCAGCGTAGTAGGGGGTGATGTACTGGTATTTTACACCCTCGGCCGTTTCGATCATGCGATCATTTGAAGTGCCGGTTCTCAGGGCTATTTTTTCTGCATCATTGGGCTCATGAGTCCCTTTGCCGTACTGCTTCTCTGTCGCCTGCGTGCGCACGATGCGGATTTCATGCAGATCGGCAATATGACTTCTAATATGTTTTTCCAATGCCTCATGATCGTAGTCGCCAGCAAGAAAGCTCAGTAGTAGTTCATTGCGAGCCAGTTCAGATGCCATCTCTCCATGTTCTCTCTCATTCTCCAGTGAAGTGGAGCGGAAGGAGAGCAGTGATACACCGGCCAGCATCACCACCATGGCCAGTGTGGATAGCAGAATAAGAATAGAAACTTTGGTCCGAATGCGCATATATTCACCCCGTTGAATATGACCTGATTCACTTTTATACGCATAAATCGGGCCAACTTAATGGTGATTCAGTCACGCTAACTCAACTGAAGCGAAGCGTTTAAGACAAATCTATGGAATGGGTGTCAGAGCTTTATCGAAGAGACGCTCTTACTAGTGAGGTCGGTCACAGTTGATGCATGTCAGGAGGTTAGTTTTAGTGCTGTGGATAAAGTGACGTTGTTTCAAAGGAGTAGATGTTATGATTGAAAAACAGGTTGAAAATGAAAAAGTGAACGCGAAAGCTGATCAGAACGACACGCGTCAGACCATTTACCCGTTTCCACGGCCGCTGTTTGCCAAATAACAGTTAAGATTTAACGTCTCCTCACGCGCCTTTTATGCAACGGGCGCTGAGGTTTTGCAGCTGATGACCCTCCTGCCTCATGCCTCCTCATCGAAGTGGATGGGATCAGCTGATCCGGGCCGTTACCGATAAGATCGGTGCGGCCCATTTTTTTGAGTGCTTCACGCAGTAGCGGCCAGTTTTCAGGATCGTGATAACGCAGAAAGGCCTTGTGCAGGTCTCGCTGTTTTTTTCGTTTGGGTGTAAATACCGTTTCACTTTTGTTGCTTATTTTGCGCAACGGATTTCTCTCCGAATAATACATCGCACTGGCTGTAGCCATGGGTGATGGCAGGAAAGCCTGCACCTGATCAGGCCTGAACTGGTTGGCTTTCAGCCATAGCGCCAGATTAAGCATATCCTCATCACTTGTGCCCGGATGGGCGGCGATAAAGTAGGGGATGAGATACTGTTTTTTGCCGGCTCGTTTTGATGCGGATTCAAACATCTTCCTGAACCGGTCAAAGCTGCCGATACCCGGTTTCATCATCTTGTTCAGCGGCCCGTCTTCTGTGTGTTCCGGCGCGATTTTCAGATAACCACCGACGTGATGCGTGGCTAACTCTTCAATATATTCCGGTGATTCAACAGCTAGGTCGTAGCGCAAGCCCGATGCGATAAAGATGCGTTTGATGCCGCGAATGGAGCGTGCTCTGCGATAGAGTCTGATCAGAGGGGCATGATCGGTGCCCAGGTTTTTGCATATGCCGGGAAATACACAGGATGGTTTGCGGCAGGCCGCCTCAATCTCTTTCGACTTGCAGGCCAGCCGATACATATTGGCAGTAGGTCCGCCCAGATCGGAGATGGTGCCGGCAAAACCCGGTGTTTTATCACGAATCTCTTCGATCTCATGGATGATCGAATCTTCAGAGCGGCTCTGGATGATGCGCCCCTCATGCTCGGTGATTGAGCAGAAGGTACAGCCCCCAAAGCAGCCGCGCATGATGTTCACGGAGTGTTTGATCATGTCATAGGCTGGAATTCTACGGTTTCCATAACTCTGGTGCGGTGTGCGTGAGTAGGGCAGTCCGAACACAAAATCCATTTCACCGGTGCTCAGCGGGATAGGGGGAGGATTAAGCCAGACATCCCGATTGCCATGGCGTTGCACCAGCGCCCGCGCATTGCCCGGATTGGTCTCCAGATGCATCAGACGGGAGGCGTGGGCGTAGAGAACCGGACTCTCTTTGACCTCTTCATATGAGGGGAGGCGAATCACTGTGTTGGCACTCTCCAGTGAGCGGGACATCAGACGCAGCGGTTCTGCCTCATCCTGAGTCGCACAGGCCTGTGTGGCACTATCTTTCATGGCATAAGGGTCAGGGTGCTCAATTAGCTTGCCCGGTGTGTCCAGTTCACGTGAGTCGATCTCATGCCAGCCATCGGGAATCGTGTTGCGCATGATGGCTGTGCCGCGCAGATCGGTAATCTCTTTGACCGAGTCACCATCAGCTAATCTATGTGCGACCTCGATGATCTGAGACTCAGCATTACCAAAAACCAGCATGTCCGCTTTGGAGTCAGGCAGAACGGAGCGGCGAACCGTGTCTGACCAGTAGTCGTAGTGGGCGATACGGCGCAGGCTGGCCTCAATACTACCGATAATCACCGGCACACCTTTAAAGGCTTCGCGGCAGCGCTGGGCATAGACGGTAACGGCCCTATCCGGCCGTTTGCCTGCTACGCCATCCGGGGTATAGGCATCATCAGAGCGGATACGGCGCTCGGATGTGTAGTGATTGACCATCGAATCCATATTGCCGGCAGTCACACCGAAAAAGAGGTTCGGCGCACCGAGCGTGCGGAATGCATCAGCAGATTTCCAGTCCGGTTGAGAGATAATGCCAACCCGAAAGCCCTGCGCCTCGAGTACACGGCCAATCACAGCCATGCCAAAGCTAGGGTGATCGATATAGGCATCACCGGTTACGATGATGATGTCGCAACTATCCCAACCCAATTGATCCATCTCGGCTCTGCTCATAGGGAGTTGCTGAGCAGGGGTAAGCTCAGACCGATATTTCGGCCAACTCAGAATCGAGCGTTTGTGAGTTTTCTGCTCTTTGGTCATGGCCGCATCCTATCAGTCAAAGCCGGTTGATGCTTATATCGAAAGTTGTGCCTATTCGATGTTCTGAGTTGCTTTTAAATTTAACTGGTTTTTAATCACAGGGTGGCCAAAATCGCATCCATCAAAGTGATGGAGTTACAATGATTTCAGCAATCAGATCTTTTCTTAAACTGGAGTCAGCCAGTGGTATCCTGCTCATTGCAGCGGCCTGTCTGGCTGTGATACTGGCCAACTCACCACTCTCACACTACTACGATCTTCTGCTTGATACGCCTGTAGAGGTGCGTGTCGGTGCACTGCAGATCGCCAAACCTCTGCTGTTGTGGATTAATGATGGCTTGATGGCTGTGTTCTTCTTCATTGTCGGTCTGGAGTTAAAGCGCGAGATGCTTGAAGGGGAACTATCCTCAGCCAGAGCGATTGCTCTTCCTGCTTTTGCTGCAGTGGGTGGCATGGTCGTGCCTGCGCTGATCTATATCCTTATCAATCGTGGTGATCCGGTAGCACTTGAAGGGTGGGCTGTGCCCACAGCAACAGACATCGCTTTTGCGCTTGCCATTCTCACTCTGCTTGGTGATCGCGTACCGCTGGCACTGAAAACTTTTCTGGTCTCTCTGGCAATTTTCGATGATCTGGGGGCGATCATCATTATTGCTATCTTCTATACCTCTGAGATCTCGACCATCAGCTTGATCATTGCTGCTGTTTGCATTGCCGGATTGGCGCTACTGAATCGCTCTCATGTATACAGATTGACCCCCTATATCCTTTTTGCAGTGATTATGTGGGTGGCAGTACTGAAATCGGGTGTGCACGCGACACTGGCAGGTGTGATCGTGGCGATGTTTATTCCACTGGCTCGTGACCCGGAGAGAGATCGCTCTCCGCTTAAAGAGTTGGAACATGATCTGCATGCTCTGGTGGCTTTTGTGGTCCTTCCTCTGTTTGCTTTTGCCAATTCAGGGCTGAGTTTTAAAGAGACGGGCTTGGATCAACTGCTGCATCCGGTGACCGTTGGTATTGCTCTGGGCCTGTTTGTCGGTAAACAGCTGGGTGTTTTTACCTTTGCCTGGCTGGCTGTGAAGATGGGGCTGGCGACGCTGCCTTCTAAGGTGAACTGGTCACTGATCTATGGCGTTTCACTGCTTTGCGGCGTTGGCTTTACGATGAGTCTGTTTATCGGTTCGCTGGCCTTTGAGAGTGGGGGGGAGAACCTCTTCTTCGATGAGCGCCTGGGTATCATTGCTGCCTCCACACTCTCCGCAATATGTGGCTACCTGTGGCTGAAGAGGGCTTTGATTAATCCTCAATAAGTTTCTGTCGATAGAATAGATGGTGATTGGGTGATACGCTCTCCAATGAGCTTTACCTTTTCTATTTCGACAGGAGTTGATTGAACTAGATGCTATCTTTCCGACTGAAGCGGTTCCTTACATTTTTTGTGCCGCTTGTGTTGATTACCACTGCCATTTCGTTGAACCTCTATTTTGCCACCATAGAGGCAGATCAGGCTCGACTGCAATCCAAACATGCCTCTCTGCTTACGTATCAGAAAGATGGTATTGAGAAGACCCTGAATCTGTTCATGTCGGATTTGATGGTGCTCTCCTCACAGCATGAACTGAAACTCCTGTTTGCCAGTGATGGCGAAACTCATCGTCATGATCTGGCCAATGAGATTGTAGCATTTATGGAGCATAAGGATATTTATGATCAGGCTCGAATCCTCGATCTTGATGGTAATGAAATTTTTCGCGTTAACAGCAATAGCGGAGCTCCCGTGGTTATTCAAGCATCCAAACTGCAGAATAAAAGCGAGAGGTATTACTTTAAAGAGATTGTCGCACTGGGTGAGGGCGAATTCTATATCTCTCCATTTGATCTGAATATCGAACACGGGGCAATCCAACAGCCACTGAATCCTGTCATTCGGATGGCAACTCCAATATTTGATGAGCGTGGCAATAAACGCGCCATAATCATTCTTAATATGGTTGGTGAGGGGCTGCTTAGTCCGTTTGAGAAGCTGGTATCTGCAGGCGTCGGGAAAACATTGTTGATCAATGCCGAGGGCTATTGGTTGAAGGGGTTGCAGCGTGAGGATGAGTGGGGGTTTATGTTTTCCGAAGGTAGGGATAGAACATTCCAGAAACGCTTTCCTGAAGCTGCAAAAATAGTGATGAGCAGTGAAAATGGCACCCTCTCTCTGGATTCCGGCTTTTTTGCCTATACGAGGATTTCAGCAGCCCCAACACTGGAAGGGCATTCGATTAATCCTTCTGCAACTTCGAATTGGTGGTGGATCATCTCCTATGTATCACCGCAGGAACTGGATTTGATGAGTCAGGTTCAACGTGAACGCTATATTCTTTTCAATGTTATTTTTGCCCTGCTGTTTGCTATTGGTTCATGGATTGGTGCCGATGCGATGAATAGGCACCATCTTGCCGAGAAGCAGTTAATGGTTTCAGAGCGGCGCTTTAGATCAGTCACTGAGACTGCAAAAGATGCCATTATTATTACCGATGGAGATGGAGAAATTGTTTCATGGAATGGCGGCGCCACCTATACCTTCGGTTATACGGAGTCTGAGACGCTTGGTGAACAGGTGACCATGATCATGCCTGAACGCTATCGGGAGATGCACAATCAGGGTATCCAGCACTATAAAGAGAACGGTTATCCAGTACTTATTGATAAAACCATGGAGTTGCATGGCCTGAAGAAAGATGGAGAAGAGATCGATATACGTTTTTCTCTCTCAACCTGGGGTTCGGATGGCGAGCACTATTATGGTGCGATTATTCATGATATCACCGAAACGAAAAAACTGGAGCGCCAACTGGAGGCTATGGCCAGCAAGGATGGCCTGACCGGGCTCTATAACCGCATCACATTTGATACGCGAATTATTGAAGAGCTCTCGCGCGCTAAGCGATATAAACATCCGATATCACTTATGTTTCTTGATATCGATTATTTTAAAAAGGTGAATGATCACTACGGCCATGCCGCAGGTGATGCCTGCCTGATCGAATTTGCTGAACTGATGCGCAAAATGACGCGAACTGTGGATGTGGTGGCGCGCTATGGTGGTGAAGAGTTTGTGATCATTCTGCCTCATACCGATTCAAAGAGTGCCACTATCCTTGCTGAGCGGTTGCGGGAGGCCGCTGAGCAGATGAGTACCATCTATAAAAATGAGCATATATCCTGGACTATATCCATCGGCCTGGCTTCTCTTGAGCAGAGCTGGGATATCTCTATTGAGTCCTGGTTGGAGCGTGCGGATGGTGCCCTCTACAAAGCCAAGGATAGTGGGCGAAACCAGGTTGTGATCTCTCCAGAAGAGCACGTTTAAAGAGGTGATGCTATTATCAACCCATCTGATTGCGGTATGAGATATAGCAATCCAGAGTAGAGCGCAATTATGACCACACTTCGCTTTAATAAACCCTATCAGGTACTGACCCAGTTCACTGATGAAACGGGTCGCCAGACTTTGGCCGATTATATCGATATGCCGGGGATCTATGCCGCAGGTCGACTCGATCGCGATAGCGAGGGGTTGCTGCTGTTAACCAGTGACGGCCAGCTACAGAACCGCATCTCACATCCGGACCACAAGCTTAGCAAGGTCTACTGGGTTCAGGTGGATGGCCAGGTTAGTGCTGAAGCGCTACAGAAGCTGCGTGACGGCGTTCAACTCAAGGATGGCATGACGTTAGCCGCACGGGCGGAAGAGATCCCTCCACCAGCATCATTGTGGCCGCGAGACCCGCCGATTCGTATGCGGGCGGAGATTCCCACCTCATGGCTTCAAATCGAGATATGCGAAGGGCGCAACCGTCAGGTGCGTCGTATGACGGCCGCAGTCGGTTTTCCAACCCTGCGCTTGATTCGTTATGCTATCGGCCCGATCAGCCTCGATGGATTGAGTCCCGGTGAATATGCCGAAGTAGAAGAGCAACCGTTGTGGGAGCTCTTTCCTAAACAGAAGGCCTCGCGTTCAAGAGGTAGCAACAAGCCGGGCTCGACAGCCAGAGATCGAGGTTCGAACAGAGGCAGAGAAAAGAGAGTTCGCAGATGAGTGAAAGCTGGCAAGAGGGAATCAAGGCGCTGCTTAGTCATTCGAAAATAAGTTTTTTAGCTACACAGGGAAAACATGGCCCAGAGACATCGATGGCACCCTTTGCCATTTGTGAGGGTTATGTTCTTCTGCATCTATCAAAACTGGCAGCCCATACTACGAACATTGAGAACAGTGCCAGTATTGGTCTGATGATCTGCACGCCTGAAGCCAGAGGTAATTCACCTTTGGCACTACCCAGACTTAGTTTGCAGGGAGAAGTCAGACTTGTTACAGATGAAGAGTTTGAAACAGCGAAACTCACTTATCTAAAAGCCCTTCCGGATGCTGAGCAGCTATTTGCTTTTACGGATTTCTCTCTGTTTCAATTTAAACCTGAGTCTATTCATTGGGTTGGGGGCTTTGGCAAGGCTCGAAAGGTTACATTGGGTCAATGGCATAACATCACTCTGGCTCTATAAAAAAAAAGGCGACCCGAGGGCCGCCTTTTTATTGTGAATAAATGAATGGCGTTATTTCAGACCATTGAGAAATGCAATGACCTCATCAGCTTTGGCACCAGTTACCTTCTGAGAACTCATCTTGCTCTTGCCGCCTGCTGCTTTTGCCATGCCTTTGGAGTCGGCAATCCAAGCCTTCATATTCTCTTCATTCCATACGAAATCAGCACCTTTCAGATACGTTCCATATTTAAAGCCTTCAACAGAACCAGCCTTCTTACCCATGATACCAAACAGGTTAGGGCCAACCTTATTTTTATCACCCTGATCAAAGGTGTGGCATGACTTACACTTACTCTCTGCTCCGGCTACCGCTTCTGTAATAGCAACGCCGCTCATTAACATGGTTGCTGCTGTGGTGATCATGATAATTTTTTTCATCGTCTGCTCCTGTTGTTAAAGAATTAACGCATAATATTATGATATAATTATATGTCAATGGGTCACAGGGTGTAAAAATTACTCATGCATAAAAAAGGGAGCCAGAAGGCTCCCTTTTAAAGTTGAGTCGAGGATGGTTGCCTCGAAAAATCAGTTTTTGGACTGATCCACGATCTTGTTAATCCACGGCATCATTGCACGAAGCTTGCCACCGGTTACTTCGATTGGATGAGCTGCGTTGTTACGACGTGCTGCAGTCATGGAAGCGTAGTTGGTCGCGCCTTCAAGGATGAACTGTTTGGCATATTCACCAGTCTGGATGTTGTGCAGGCACTCTTTCATCGCTTTGCGGGACTCATCATTGATCACTTTAGGACCAGTAACGTATTCGCCATACTCTGCATTGTTGGAGATGGAGTAGTTCATGTTGGCGATGCCGCCTTCATACATCAGATCAACAATCAGTTTCAGCTCGTGCAGGCACTCAAAGTATGCCATCTCAGGTGCGTAACCCGCTTCAGTCAGGGTTTCGAAACCGGCTTTAACCAGCTCAACTGCGCCACCACAAAGAACAGCCTGCTCACCAAACAGATCGGTTTCAGTCTCATCTTTGAATGTGGTCTCGATGATGCCGGTACGGCCGCCACCGATCGCTGATGCGTAAGAGAGGCAGACCTCTTTAGCCGTGCCTGTTGCATCCTGATGAATCGCGATCAGATCAGGGATGCCGCCGCCTCTGACAAATTCAGAGCGAACAGTGTGACCCGGTGCTTTAGGTGCGATCATGACAACGTCGAGATCGGCGCGTGGTACAACCTGATTATAATGAATAGCAAAACCGTGCGCGAAGGCGAGGGTGGCACCCTGTTTCAGGTTTGGCTCAAGCTCATCGCGGTAGAGGACGGACTGGAACTCATCAGGGGTGAGTACCATGACGATATCAGCACCGGCAACAGCATCAGCTACGTTGGTAACTTTCAGGCCGTGAGCCTCAGCCTTGGCAACAGATGAAGAGCCTGCACGCAGGCCGACAGTAACGTCTACGCCGGAATCATTGAGGTTGGTAGCATGAGCATGGCCCTGTGATCCGTAACCAATGATCGCTACTTTTTTACTTTTGATGATCGAAAGATCTGCGTCTTTATCGTAATAGACGTTTAGAGCCATGAGGTTTTCTCCTGTGCAAATGGTTGTAATAAAATTTTAAAGGCGGCGCAGCATATACGTTTCACCGCTAAAGTTCACCCACTTTTGAACTGTCTGCCACGAAGAACACGGAGAGCACGAAGAAATAAATAGAGTTTAGAATCTGCGCGGTACAGATGTTTGATCTTCTTGCTCTGTTTTGTGCTGTTCGAGGTAGGTATTAATCCTCGCTGAAGACTGTGCCGACACCGTCATCGGTGAGGATTTCCAATAGCAGTGCATGCGGAACACGACCATCAATAATATGCGCCTGTTTTACGCCTGCCGCAACAGCATCCAGACAGCATGTAACCTTGGGGATCATGCCGCCGGCAATAGTGCCATCAGCGATCATCGCCCTGGTTTCCGACGGAGTCAGCTTGGAGCAGAGGTTTTTATCACTATCGAGTACACCGGCAACATCGGTCAGCAGGATCAGCTTGGCCGCCCCCAGCGCCTGAGCAATAGCACCGGCAACCAGATCGGCATTGATGTTGTAGCTCTGACCCTCATCCTTGTGATAACCGACCGGAGCAATCACCGGAATAAAACGGTCGGTATCCAGCAGGTTGAGGATTTCGGTGTTGATCGAGTGAACCTGTCCAACATGACCGAGATCAATAATCTCCGGCACATCCAGCTCGGGTGCATTCTTCTCAAACTTCATCTTGCGAGCGCAGATCAGCCCGCCATCCTTGCCGGATAGACCGATAGCCTTACCGCCAGCTCTGTTGACGTTGCCGACAATCTCTTTATTCACCAAACCAGCCAGTACCATCTCAACTACATCCATCGTTTCACTGTCGGTGACCCGCATGCCATCGATAAACTTGGCCTCTTTGCCGATCTTGGCCAGATGCCTGCCGATCTGAGGGCCACCACCATGGATAACAACCGGATTGATACCCACCTGCTTGAGCAGTGTGATGTCCGAAGCGAAACTGGCTTTCAGATCCTCTTCCACCATGGCGTTGCCACCATATTTAATAACGATGGTCTTATCGGCAAAACGTTGCAGATAGGGGAGGGCCTCAACCAGCGTTGCGGCACGTGCGCTACTGTGTTTCATCATTGACTCATCTCCTCAAGCGGCACGGTTTTCCGCACATGCTCAGGTTCGCAGTCCAGTAGTTTTGACCAGAGCCAGATCAGGGCAATGGCCACAGCGGTAATGCCGAGGCTTAGCAGAAGACGGGAATCATTAGGATCCTGCAGTTGCCGTCCCAGCGGGATCAATACAATAATAGCTGTAGTCAGCACAGCCAGCCGTGTCCAGATCACCGGCTGCCGGAACAGAACGCTGGCAGCACCGGGAATAGAGATCAGAGCGTAGAGGGTGATCACAATCCAGTGGTTCTCTTTGTTTACACTGGTAAGTCCGGCCCAAATGCCACTGCCGTTACCAAGTTGCTGCTCAATGGCTGCACCAATAATAAGGATCAACATTGCTGATGTGCTCCACAGCAGCCATCCCAGCCACGCTCTGTTTCTGGCCAGATGGTTCATCCATACGCCATTGCCGATGATGAGCATCGCTGCTGCGAATGCCATACCCCATGGCGCAAAAGTAAAATCGATATTCATGCTGCTCCCTTTCCTGATCGTGATTGACGAAGACTAACTGGTTTCAGCGCTGAAATCACGCCGACCTGATCCAGCTATTTCTACAGGCTGCTCGATATCAGTTTGAATGCTCAATTATGATGCATGCCTGCCTATTTATTAGGCATGTACAGATTGATCGCTAATGGTAGAATTATTCTAACTATTTGAAAATAAACGTGTTATATGATTTGGCACGGGTGGCACCAGCCCTGCTATAAGAGAGTATCTGATTCAGCACAATAAAAAAAGTAACATGAGGAGATAAATATGAAGGTACAAAATAGTGCAATGGCTGCATTACTGGGTCTCGGGTTGATGGCTGGGCCATCAATCGGCTGGTCTGGCAGCTTGAAGGACAAACTTGATAATATCCAGATCAGTGGTTTTGTTGATGCAGCATGGTCTGATAGCAACGCTAGGCCTCCTGCCAAGGGTGGAATCACGCTCGATCAGGTAGAGATCGATATTGAATACGCATCCGATAATGTGGGTCTGCGCTTTGACCTTGAATCCACTGCGGATGGATTTGGTGCCACACCATTTGAACAGGGTTATATCTACTACACCTTCAATGGTATCGGTGAAGGTGTGACTTTCACCTTCGGTAAGTTTAATGCACCCATTGGCTGGGAACTGCTTGATGCACCTGATATGTATCAGTACTCACATGCGCTGGTGTTTAATAATGCACTGCCAACCAACATGACAGGTGCTTCGCTTGCGACAAGTTTCGGTATTGCTGATCTGATCGTTTATGCAGCAAACGGTACCGACACCAATGCAGCGAACACAACTACAGGCGTGAACACCTTCGGTGGTCGTCTGGGACTTACTCCGATCGAAGGCATGAATATCGGCTTCTCTTATCTGACCGGTGACAATATTGCAGGCGTTTATCAGCTGCAGAAGTTCAAAACATATGATATCGATCTGACGCTTGAGCTTGTAGATGGTCTGATTATCGGCGCTGAGTATGCGCAGAATAAAAACTGGACTGCATTGAACACCAAGTCTCAGGGTTTCTTTGTAACTGCTCACTACGATTTCACCGACATGCTCGGTGTCACCGGTCGCTACGGTGTTTGGGATCCGGATACAGTCGCAGCAGGTAAAATGACCGCAACAACAGTCGCCTTAACTGCAGCACTGGGTGATGGCCTGGGTGCTCTGTTTGAGTTCCGTAATGATAAAGACCGTACTGTTATCCCAAGCACAAGTATCAACACTTACGCCTTTGAAATGACGTACAGCTTCTAATCAATCCCCGATTGGAAATGGAAAGGGAGACGGCTGCAACCGTCTCCCGGACCCCAAGTTCACGTGTGAGAGAATCTTAAGGAGATGCAATTATGAAAATGATTCGAGCCATTATCAAGCCATTCAGGCTGGACGATGTGAAAGAAAAATTAATTGCAGTCGGGGTAACAGGCCTGACTGTGACAGAAGTAAGAGGCCACGGCCGCCAAAAAGGGCATACCGAGCTCTATCGCGGTGCCGAGTACAGTGTCGATTTTGTACCCAAAACCGAGATCACTGTCGTTGTTATGGCTGATATGGTTGATGAGGTGGTTGATGCCATCGTTGAGGCCGCCAGGAGTGGTAAGGTTGGCGATGGTAAAATCTTCGTCAGTGATGTTGAAAAAGTAATTCGTATCCGCACCGGTGAATCCGATGCGGAAGCATTAAGTTAAAAGGAGGTAAAACATGGAACAGATTACAGGAGATATCCTGCAAACTAAATATGCACTGGACACTTTTTACTTTCTGGTGATGGGCGCATTCGTTATGTGGATGGCCGCTGGCTTCTCCATGCTGGAGGCTGGCCTTGTCCGCTCAAAAAACACGGCCGAGATTCTGACCAAGAATGTCGTGCTCTACTCCATTGCATGTATCATGTACATGCTGATCGGTTATAACATCATGTATGGTGATTCGATCTCATCGATTATCCCGGGCATCAGTTTCGGTCTCGGTGCTGATAATGAGGCTGCTGCAGTGCTGGCCGGTGGCGATGATGCGCCGTACTACTCCAACCTGTCGGACTTCTTCTTCCAGGTGGTGTTTGTAGCTACCGCGATGTCGATTGTTTCCGGTGCCGTTGCCGAGCGTATGAAGCTGTGGGCCTTCTTTGCCTTTGCTATCGTATTTACCGGTATCATCTATCCAACGCAGGGTATGTGGAAGTGGGGCGGTGGTTTCCTTGATGAAGCAGGCTTCCTTGATTTCGCAGGTTCCGGTGTGGTTCATATGGCTGGTGCTGCTGCAGCACTTGCCGGTGTACTGCTGCTTGGTGCTCGTAAAGGCAAGTATGGTAAAGATGGTTCGGTCAACGCTATTCCGGGTGCCAATCTACCGATGGCAACACTGGGTACCTTTATCCTCTGGATGGGCTGGTTCGGCTTTAACGGTGGTTCAGAGCTGAAGGTTTCTGATATTGCCGAGGCAAATGCAACAGCGATGGTGTTTGTGAATACCAACATGGCTGCTGCTGGTGGTTGTGTCGCGGCTCTTCTATTGGCACGTCTCTGGTTCGGTAAGGCTGATCTTACCATGGCACTCAATGGTGCACTGGCAGGGCTTGTGTCGATCACTGCTGAACCGCTGACGCCTTCACCTGAACTGGCTACCCTGATTGGTGCCATCGGTGGTGCACTGGTTGTGATTTCAATCGTCACCCTTGACAACAAGTTCAAGATTGATGATCCGGTAGGTGCGATCTCGGTGCATGGTGTGGTTGGTCTCTGGGGGCTGCTGGCAGTTTGCATCTCCAATCCTGATGCTACACTTTCAGCGCAGTTGCTGGGTATCGGTGTGATCTTTGCCTGGGTGTTTGCGACCAGTCTGGTTGTCTGGGGTATTGTGAAGGCAGTCATGGGTATTCGTGTATCCGAAGAGGAGGAGTATGAAGGTCTGGATGTTGGCGAGTGTGGTCTTGAGGCCTATCCGGAATTTAGTCAGGACAGGAAGTAATAAAAAAAGGAGTCTTAGCAGATCATAGGTTTAAGATTACTTTATGACAGATGGATTGGGAGCGGATTTTTATCCGCTCCCAATTCCCGTTTGTATACTGGATTCAAGACTGAAGTCAGGAATCCTTTTTATGAATAAGGAGGTATAGATTGAGTGGTTCACTTTTACTACATGCACTTTCACTTAATGATCGAATGCTGGAGCCTAATCAGCTGCCTGTTTCAGGGCACGTATGGGGTTATGATAAAGAGAGTTTCAGCCGCGAAGAGTTTGTCGGAAACTGCCTGAATATGCTCTCGCTGCTTGGTATTCAAGATGCCGAGATCAGTTGGGAAGATGATATAATGGCCTTTGATGTGAAGCGAAAGGGGCAGCCGGTAACGGTGATTATCTCTCTGCAGGATGATTCACTGACTTCCGATTACTTCTATTTCCTTGGTATCTGGTTACAGCCGCATTCGGATAGCCTCTCCGAAGTGGAGTTGCTCAGTGATCAGATCGACTGGCAGGAGGAGGATCTGCTGCAGCCGGCCATCTCCTATTCGGTTCGTTTTGCCGCAGAGCCGCTGCAGATGCCCGATATCAGGAGCATGCTGGGTAGTGAGATCTTTGCTCAGCGCCTCTATGGCGATGCCTTTTATCTCTGTGGCATGACAGAAGCTTATCCTGTTCCCTCCGGTAAATTTGTAATCTGTCCATCCAGCCATGCTCAGAATCATCAGCGTTATGAGATTCGTCATGCGCTCTATTCGTTGCGTAATCTGATGGGTTTGATGGGCAGTGTGATGAATCTCTATGATCAAATCAGTGAGAAGAGTGAGGCGGCCACACTGTGTCAGGAGATGATGGATCTGATGAGTGCTGTTGAGAGTCAAAACCCGACTCCGGCTGAGTGGGACGCTCTTGTCAGGAGAAATGGATCGATTGCACTGCGTCTGGCGTCAGAGTCAGACGAGAGTAGGAGGCTGCATGCCAAGCTGAAGGGGATCCAACGACTGTTCGATGTTATTTTGGCAGAGCTGGAGATCTCTGAAATGCAGGGTTTGGCTTCGCTGGTCAGTCGTATGTTAACGCCGTTTGATCATGTTAAGGATAGTCTCAATGCATATGATGAGATGCTCAGGCAGGTTGAAAAACAGTCGCAGATTCTACAGCCGTTGATGCATTCTCGCATGTTGGCTAATCAGCAAATGTTGCTGGAGAAGTTACTCAACCATGGATCAACAGATTCGTGTGATCTTTAGGAGGTGGTTATGAAGATGATTAAAGCGGTGGTCAAGCCGTTTAAACTTGATGATATTAAAGATGCGCTGTTGAGAGCAGGAGTTACAGGCATGACCGTGATGGAGGTGCGAGGACACGGTCGGCAAAAGGGGCACACGGAGCTTTATCGTGGCGCTGAGTACCTCGTTGAGTTTGTGCCGAAAACGGAGATCACTATTGTTGTGACTGACGAGCTTGTTGATCCGGCTGTGGATGCGATTTGTAGTGCGGCATGTACAGAGAAGGTGGGCGATGGAAAAATATTCGTGACTTCGGTTGAACGTGTGGTTCGTATACGCACTGGCGAAGAAAATGACGACGCTTTATCATGATTATAGGAGAGTGGTGATTTATCTCTTGCGTTAATGAGCCACACCAGGTCAAAACGAGCAGCAGTGCTCACAATCTAAGTTTATGGGGAGCTGCAAACGGTTTCCTTGATAGAAAAATAATATAAAACAGGGAGTTATATTAAAATGAACACAGCAGGATTTGACGTCTTTTTCCTTACCTTGGGTGCTGCCATGGTATTGGCAATGCATGCGGGTTTCGCTTTTCTGGAAGTTGGAACGGTTCGCAAGAAAAATCAGGTGAACGCACTGGTGCGTGTGATTACCGATTTCGGTTTCTCTACCATTGCCTATTTCTTTGTCGGTTTTTCCGTCGCTTATGGCATCAACTTTTTTGCGCCGGTATCAGAGCTGAACAGGCTTGCAGATATCTCTAACGGTTACAAAATGGTTCACTTTTTCTTTTTGTTGACCTTCGCGGCAGCCATTCCGGCTATTATCTCCGGTGGTGTCACCGAACGTATAAGATTCTGGCCCAACGCATTGGCAACGGTGTTGCTGGTAGCTGTGATCTACCCGTTTTTCGAAGGCATGATCTGGAATGGTAATTTTGGTTATCAGGCATGGCTGGAGGCGAACTTTGGCGCTGCCTTTCATGATTTTGCCGGCTCTGTCGTAGTGCATGCTATGGGCGGATTCCTGGCGCTGGGTGCAGTGGTGGTGTTGGGTGCACGCAGAGGCCGATATAACAGGGAGGGCCGCATGATGGCCATACTGCCCTCGAATATTCCATTCCTGGCGCTGGGTTCATGGATTCTCTGTGTCGGCTGGTTCGGATTTAATGTGATGAGTGCAGGCACAGCAGAGGGGGCATCAGGCCTTGTCGCTATGAACTCGCTATTGGCTATGGTTGGTGGTCTGCTGGCGGCACTTGTGGCTGGTAAAAATGACCCCGGTTTTGTTCATAACGGGGCACTGGCCGGGTTGGTGGCGATCTGTGCCGGCTCCGATATCGTGCACCCCATTGGCGCACTGAGCATTGGCGCTATTGCCGGTGTTATATTTGTAGTTGGATTTGAATTTATTCAGATTAAGCTGAAAATTGATGACGTGCTGGGTGTGATTCCACTGCACGGTGTCTGTGGCGCCTGGGGCGGTATCGCTGCCGGTATCTTCGGTACTACAGCCATGGGTGGTGCTGGCGGCGTGACATTTATGTCACAGTTGATCGGCACGGGCACTGGTGTTGGCATCGCAGTAGTCGGTGGTTTTGCCGTATATGGTCTTGTTAAGGCTATTATGGGCATCCGTCTCTCTGAGGAGGATGAACATATGGGCGCGGATCTGGCTGTTCACAATATCAGCTCAACACCTGAGCAGGATATGGCCAATCACTGATCTGTAGTTGATGAATATAGCTATGACGGGCCTGTGGAAACGCGGGCCCGTTTTGCATCTTGTCTTCAACCTTTGCAAACGTTAGAAACCGGACATGCGACTGCTATCTGTTTTTCTACTGTTTTTCTCACTCACACTGCCTGTATCGGCTGCCGAATTTGATATCTACCAGTCCGGTTATCGGCCACTTCAGCTGGGCCTGCTGGTCTCGGTTGATGATGGCGAAAATGAACGACGCCTGTTTAATGGTGTGGTCAGTGATGATCTGGAGTCGAGCCAGTCGTTTAAAGTGATTGATCCACTGGCTTATCTGGCAACCTTTGATGATAGCTGGGCCAAGGTTGAATATGGTGACTGGCGCATTGTCGGTGCCGATATCCTTGCCTTGTGCAAATTGCGCAGGGAGGGGGAGCGCTGGAAAGCCGAGGTGAGGGTTTACGACCTGTTCAGGACCAAAGAGCTGGCCACGGTCACCATTGAGGGTGGCGCCAAACAGATTCGCAGACTTGCCCATCGGGTGGCTGATCAGATCTACAGCGCAGCTCTCGGTATTCCCGGTTATTTTACCAGTCATATTCTCTACGTACATAAACGAGGTGATTACTCCGATCTGATCTATATGGATCAGGATGGGGCCAATAATCAGGTGGTGGGTAAGAACTTCACGCTGCTACTCTCTCCTGACTGGGCGCCGGACGGGCAGAAAGTGGCACTCAATACCTATGTGGGTAATCGACCACGACTGGAGTTTTTTGATCTGCAGAGCGGTGGCCGCACCGCCTTTGGTGAGTTCAAAGGTTTGAACTCTACCCCTGAGTTCTCTCCCGATGGCCGTTATGTGGCAGCTACGCTATCGCACAATACCGGTAATACCGATATTCACATCTATGATATCAAAACCAGGAAGTGGCGTCGTTTCACAACCAATAACGGTATTGATACCACGCCGACATGGTCGCCGGATGGCAAATGGATCGCTTTTGTCAGCAATCGCAGCGGTCAGCCTCAGATCTACCGTAAGGCAGTATCCGGCGGTAAAGCACACAGGGTGAGTACCCAGGGCTCTTACAACAGTTCACCGGCCTGGTCTCCGGCGGGTGATCGCATTGCCATGATCTCTCTGAAGAACTGGTCCTATGCTGTGGCAACGGTGCGTCCCGATGGTAGTGATATCCGCTATCTGGTGGCAGGTAAGCGGGTTGAATCACCTTCGTGGTCGCCTAACGGGCAGATGATTCTCTATTCTGCTGAGGAGCACAGGGTTCGTCGTGTTTACCGTGTGCCGAGTTGGGGTGGCAGGGCTGAGCCGATAACCTCACCTGCTGTGGATGCTTCAGACCCGGCCTGGTCTCGCCATTGATGGTTGCCAGTGAGTTAAATAAATGTGGATTCCTGATGCTATCAATGCTTAATATTCAGCTTGATGGTTGACTAGTAAAAAGGGAATGTCACTATACGCTAACTAGAAGCGCTAAGGGAGAAAAATATGAATTTCAATCGTTCAAAAAAACAGATCCTCCTGGTAGCTATCGCATCGGCTGGATTGCTGTTTGCTGGCTGTCAGAAGAAGGTGGAAGTGACCACCGATAAGCCAACTGAGACCACGCGTGCAGTGGATTCAGGTGTGGCTAAACCATCATCAAATGCTGTCTATTTTGCTTTTGATAAATCTGATCTGGATGCCGCAGCAAGGGCAACTCTGGATGCGAATGCAGCATGGTTGAATGCCAACCGTAGTGCAAATGTTACCGTTGAGGGTAATGCTGATGAACGCGGAAGCCGTGAATACAACCTGGCTCTGGGTCAGCGTCGTGCTGATGCAGTTCGTGATTTCCTCTCCTCTCGTGGCGTAAGTGCAGATCGTATTGATACTGTATCATTCGGTGAAGAGCGTGCGGCATGTAAGGGTACTGGTGAAGCGTGCTGGGCTCAGAATCGTCGTGGTGACATTGTCACCCGTTAACACCATCAACAGTGGATTAGTGAGGCGGCCATTGGTTTATCCAATGGCCGTCCTTGCATTGTGCTCGTTTCTCTTTGCCGGTTGCGCAAAAGAGAGTGTTGGCCCCAGCTGGGCTGAGGATAAAGATAGTGTTGCTGATTCGATCAAGGCGTTGTCAAAATCCCAGGAGATCGCTGAATCAACAGCACAAATCGAACATATCAAACTGAATAAGCAGTTGAAAGACCTGGAGACGGTTAATCGTACTCAGCAGGCTCAGATTGATGCACTGACTGCCCGTATTGAAAAGCTGCATCGTAAGAGAAAAGTTGTAGCCAAACCTGTTGCGAAAAAGAAGCCAGAAGCCGCCGTGGAAACTCAGGTTGCACAACATCGGACTACACCGGTGAAGGCGCCTGAACTGCCACCCGTAGCTGTTAAGCGCGCTGTTGTTATTAATCGTGCAGCACATGCTGAAGAAGAGAAGAATGCCTATACCTCTGCCTATCTGGCACTGAAAAGTGGTCGTTTTGATGAAGCATCCAAGGGTTTCAATGAGCAGCTTGATGCTTACCCGCAAGGTGAATATGCAGATCAGGCCTGGTACTGGTTAGGTGAAGCACGACTGGCGCAACAGGCGTTGGACAATGCCCATAACGCTTTTAAATATGTAGCTGATCACTATCCTGAAAGTGTTAAACACGCATCTGCACTGCTGAAGCTTGGCCAGCTCTCTGAGATGGAAGAGAAAAATGGCGCTGCTATCGAGTATTACAGTCGCCTGATCAAACAACATCCTGAATCTTCACTGGCTGAGCAGGCGCGTGAGGCCCTTGTTGATCTGCAGCAGAGCAGCGGTGTGGAGCAGCAACAATAACAGTTTCAGCCTCGCGTCTTCGCATTCATGAGATTTACGACAGCATCCAGGGTGAAAGTACACTGGCGGGCATGCCGTGCACCTTTATCCGGCTGGCAGGTTGTCCGTTACGCTGCAACTATTGTGATACGACACAAGCCATTCCGACCGATAGTGGTAGCTGGATGGATATTGATGCCATTATTGAAGATGTGCGTCAGAGGGCGCGCCCGTTGGTGCTGGTGACCGGTGGTGAGCCCCTTGCCCAGCGCAATTGCGGTGAACTACTGAGCAGGCTGCTTGGACTTGGCATTGAGGTGCAGTTGGAGACTTCAGGTGCATACAGTGTAGCCGCTGTGCCTGATGGAGTGCACCGCATTGTTGATGTGAAAACCCCCGATAGTGGTGAAGTGGCGCGCAATCAACTTGATAATATGCAACGGCTTGGGGCCGGGGATGAGATCAAGTTTGTCATCTGCAGTCGCAGTGATTACGAGTGGTCGCGTGATTTTATCCGCAACCATAGGCTGGGTGAGGGGGCCGTAGTCCTGCTCTCGGCTGCATGGAATGAGATCTCCAGCAGCGATCTCTGTGCATGGATGCTGGAAGATGCGTTGCCGGCGCGTCTGCAACTACAACTACATAAGGTGATCTGGGGTGCCGAGGCCTCAGGTGTCTAAGGTAAAATATGAATCAAACTAAAGCTGTTGTTCTGCTCTCGGGTGGACTGGATTCCAGTACTGCACTGGCCTGGGCTGTTAAAAAAATGGGCTGGTTGTGCCATACCGTTGCCTTTGACTATGGCCAGCGCCACCGTGTTGAGCTGCAGGCCTCAGAAAATGTAGCCCGTTATTTCGGGGTGGCAGACCACCGTGTGATTAAAGTGGATATGCGTATGATAGGCCACTCATCGTTAACCTCAGATATGCCTGTGCCCAAGGATGAAGCCGGTGGATCAGATGTGCCGACTACCTATGTGCCGGCTCGAAATCTTATTTTCCTCTCCCTGGCTGCGGGTCTTGCCGAAACAGTAGAGGCGACCAAACTGGTGATTGGTGCCAATGTCGTTGATTACTCCGGTTATCCCGACTGTCGTCCGGAGTTTCTTGAAGCCTTTGCCCGCTGTGCCCATATCGGTACCCGGGCAGGCAGTGAAGGTGGCGTACTGGATATTGAAGCGCCTTTGATCAAGCTCGGTAAAGCTGAAATTATCGCGATGGGGCTTGAACTTGGTCTTGATTATGGTCTTACGCGCTCCTGCTATGATCCACTGCCTGATGGTATGCCGTGCGGGCACTGTGACTCGTGCTATTACAGGCAGCTTGGCTTTAGTGAGCTTGGCAGCGCTGACCCGTTACCATACTCCTGAATTATCTGCCTCAGCAGATCATCGCTCTATTCACAATTCAATATTATAATCTTCTCTTTTTAACCTTGGAAGTTGCCTGCACCTCCTCTAGAGTGCCGCACCCCGCAGTGGGAAGCTGTCGGGTTTATTAAGGGGGCCTCTAATGCCAGTTCAACGTACACTATCAATTATTAAGCCGGACGCTGTAGCCAAGAATGTTATCGGTGACATTATCCGCCGTTTTGAAGAGAACGGACTCTCTGTGATCGCAACCAATTTGACGCATCTCAGTGCAGCTGAAGCAGGCCGTTTTTATGCCGTTCATGCCGCGCGTCCGTTCTTCGCAGACCTCTGCTCGTTCATGAGCTCCGGCCCGATCCTGGCCATGGTTCTGGAAGGTAAGAATGCAGTTACACTTAATCGTCAGTTGATGGGTGCAACCAACCCTAAAGAGGCTGAGGCCGGCACTATCCGTGCAGACCATGCTGACTCTATCGATGCCAACGCTGTTCACGGTTCCGACTCCGAAGAGAATGCTGCAATTGAAGTTGCTTTCTTCTTTTCTGATCTGGATTTGCATAGCCGCGGTTAATATAAAACATGAATGATAACGTAGTGGGGCAGGTTGATCCGAAGCCTCAGGCCACAGCACAGAGCTCAGAACAGATTCAGGTTCGTCGCGAAAAACTTGCGCGTATGCGTGAGGCTGGCGAGGCCTATCCGAATACATGGCGCAGTGATCACACTGTGGCTGCTATTTTTGAGCGCTTTGCAGAGCAGGAGAGTGAACTTCTTAATGAGGTCTCTCACCGTGTTCGTATTGCCGGTCGTATTATGGCCCACCGCGTTATGGGGAAATCGAGCTTTGTCAAAATTCAGGATGGTAGCGGTCAGATCCAGCTCTTCCTGAATCGTGATGAGCTGGGTGGTCCTGATATCTATAATCCGACCCGCAAGTGGGATCTTGGTGATATTGTGGGTGCAGAGGGTGTTCTGTTCAGAACCAAATCTGATGAGCTTTCGGTACGTGTGTCGCATATCGAGATGGTCTCCAAATGTCTGCGTCCTCTGCCTGAGAAGTGGCATGGACTTGCCGATATTGAAACCCGATATCGTCAGCGTTATGTGGATCTAATGGTGACGCCGGAATCACGGGAGACATTCAGAACACGTTCCAAAGTTGTCTCGCTGCTGCGTCAGGGTCTAGAGACACGCGATTTTATCGAAGTGGAGACACCGATGTTGCAGACGCAACCCGGTGGCGCTGCTGCCCGACCATTTACAACGCATCATAATGCTCTGGATATGGAGCTGTTCCTGCGTATCGCTCCGGAGCTCTATCTTAAACGGCTGCTGGTGGGCGGTTTTGAGCGTGTGTTCGAGATTAATCGTAACTTCCGTAATGAGGGGCTGGATGCGACCCATAATCCGGAATTCACCATGGTTGAGTTTTATCAGGCCTATGCCGATTTTGCCGATGCGATGGATACCACTGAGGCGCTGATTCGCGGTATTGCCGATGGCCTTGGCGTAACACTGGTAGAGTGGGAAGGGGTTGATATTGATCTCTCCCAACCTTTCAGGCGCCTTCGCCTTGATGAGTCGGTCATTGAGAAGCTTCCCGAAGTGTCTGGGCATGCCAATGATAAAGCACTGCTGGCGACTGTCTGCATGCGTGTAATCCCCAACTTCAAGCCGTTAATCACCTGGAAAGCGGGTCACTATCTGGTGGCACTGTTTGAAGAGTTTGTTGAACCTGAACTGGATCAGCCGACCTTTATCACCCATTATCCTGTTGATGTTTCCCCGCTGGCACGTCGCAACAATGATGAACCGACAGTCACCGATCGCTTTGAGCTGTTTGTTGCCGGACGCGAAATTGCTAATGGTTTCTCTGAGTTGAATGATCCTGATGATCAGCGTGGCCGTTTTGTGGCACAGGCACAGGCCAAAGCAGCCGGTGATCTTGAAGCTGCCGGCATTGATGAGGATTATCTGCGCGCCCTTGAATTCGGTATGCCCCCGGCTGCCGGTGTCGGTATCGGTGTCGACAGGCTGGTGATGATGCTGACAGGTCAGCACTCGATCCGTGATGTACTGCTCTTCCCGCATATGAGACCGGAATAATATCTCTGTCTGGCCCGCCTCTGGCGGGCCTTTTTCATTTCTCTTGCCCCTTGCTGCACAATTCATAACACTTCCTCTCTATGGCTATCTTCCGCATAAAAGCTGGTACAAATAATGAGTGAGCATACAGCCGCATCCGTTATCTTAGGGCTTGATCCAACATGGGTCGCTGTTTCGATTCTGCTTGTTGTATATGGCGTGATTATGATGGAGCGCTATAACCGTGCGGTGCTGGCGCTGCTCGGTGCGGGTCTGATGATACTCTGTGGTGTGATTACCCAGCAGCAGGCTATTGCCGGTGTAGATTTCAATACCATCGGGCTGCTTACCGGCATGATGGTGATTGTAGCGATCAGTCAGAAGACCGGCATGTTCCAGTATGTGGCTATCAAAGCGGCCAAGAGTGTGAAAGGTAAGCCGTGGGGCATTCTGGTGATGCTCTCGGTGGTGACAGCCGTCTTCTCTGCCTTTCTCGATAATGTAACGACTGTGCTGCTTGTAGCTCCGGTGACGCTGCTGATCACTGATGCGCTGGGCGTACGTCCATACCCGTATCTCTTTGCCCAGATTCTCGCCTCCAATATAGGTGGCACGGCTACATTGATCGGTGATCCGCCGAACATCATGATCGGCTCTGCTGCTAATCTCAGTTTTCTCGATTTTCTGGTTAACCTTGCTCCGATCACACCGTTGATTTTTGCCGTTACCCTGCTGGCTATCTGGTTTATGTTTGGTCGTGATCTCAGTGCCACAGAGGAGAATCAGGCTAAAGTGATGCGCTTTGACGAGGATCAGGCGATCAAGGATGTTCCACTTCTGATCAAGAGTCTGAGTGTGCTGACGCTGGTGATTATCGGGTTCACCTTTGCTCACAGCTTAGGTCTGGAGCCGGCAACCATTGCCATGTTTGGCGCAGCCGTACTGCTTTTTCTGCATACACTCGGCCTGCCTATGCAGGATAAGGATCACGCCTATGAGAAGGTGATGGCAGATACGGAGTGGACCACCATCTTCTTCTTTGTCGGGCTGTTTATTATCGTCACAGGTGTTGAGCATACAGGCCTGATTGAAGCGATGGCGCATCAAACGCTTGAGCTGACTGGCGGTGATTTCGTGGCCACGGCCGGGGCGATTTTATGGGTTTCAGCCATTGCATCGGCGCTTATCGATAATATTCCCTTTGTAGCCACGATGATTCCGTTGATTGAGAATATGGCGCCCACCTTTGGTGGTGAGGCTGCCATTGTACCGCTCTGGTGGGCACTGGCACTGGGCGCATGCCTTGGTGGTAACGGTTCACTGATCGGTGCATCTGCCAATCTGATCGTCGCCGGTTTTGCCCAGCGGGCAGGGCACCCGATAATCTTTCTGGTATTTATGAAACACGCCTTCGGCCTGATGCTGATCTCCATTGCTATTTCACATATCTACTTGTATCTGCGCTACTTGTCCTGAAAGATTACGCTTTTCCAGAGGGGGAGATGTGTCACTACGATTTTCGTATAGAGGGGTCTGTCTTTGAAACAGCTTTTGTTCCAGCCACATGAGTGGATGCTGGCGCGTCGCTACCTGCGTTCCCGACGCAGTGAGCGCTTTGTTTCGCTGATCAGCTGGAGTTCAGGCATCGGTATCGCTATTGGTGTGATGACACTGATTGTGGTGTTGTCGGTGATGAATGGCGCGGCGGCTGAAATTCGCGATAAGATGCTCGGTTTCTCCTCCCATATCGATGTACAGGGGCCCGGTGACACCCTGGTCGACTGGCGGGGCTGGCTGACCACTGTTGAGGCGCTGCCTGAAGTGAAACGGGCTGCGCCCTATATTCAGGGGCAGGTATTGGCCTCTTACGGGTCGCGTGCTTACGGGGCACTGCTTAAGGGTGTAGATGTAAGCCGCAGTGATGATATTGCCCAGCACATTATTCGAGGTCGTTTTGTCGATGATGAGGGATCACCTTTTCAGGTGGTGATGGGCAAAACGCTGGTCAGAAAACTGGGGCTCGACCTTGGTGATCAGGTGCGTTTGATGTCGCCATCCGGTGGTATAAGTCCATCCGGTGCAGCACCGCGTATGCGTGGTTTTGAGCTGGTTGGCATCTTTGATTCAGGTTTTCATGAGTATGATGTGGGGGTGGTCCTTACACCACTTGTTGCCGTGCAAAAATTAAATCGTATGGGTGATGCAGTGACCGGTATTGAGCTGTTTCTGCATGATCGTGAAATTGCCGGTCAGATGAGCAGCAGGGTAAAAGCTGTGCTGCCACCCAATGCATGGATTGTTGACTGGCAGCGTCGTAATCGCGCTTTTTTCAATGCCCTGAAAACCGAGCGGCTGGCCATGGGTGTGATTCTATCGCTGATTATTATGGTGGCTGTATTTAATATGGTGGCCTCTCTGGTGATGGTGGTGATGGAGCGGCGCAAAGAGATCGCCATTCTTAAAACCATTGGTGCCTCACGTATTTCGGTGATGCGTATTGTGATGTTGATGGGCACCATGCTCAGCGGCATCGGTACACTGGTTGGTGCACTTTTGGGGCTGCTGCTGGCCTGGAAGCTTGATGTGCTACTGGCTTGGATTGAGACCCTTACCGGAGCCCAGTTTATGTCCGGCGAAGTCTATTTTATCGATCATATCCCATCCAAGGTGGACCCGGTTTCGGTTGCCATCATTGTCGGAATCAGTCTGATTATGGGGATTGCTGCTACCCTCTACCCGGCATGGAGGGCGGCAAGCGTGCCGCCTGCGGAGGCACTGAGATATGAGTGAGCAACCACTGTTTGAAGTAAAAGGTCTGTTTAAGGGGTTTGATGCACCTGCCGGTCGTCTTGATATTCTTAAAGGTCTGCAGTTTAGCCTTCATGAAGGTGAGTTCCTTGCTGTAGTGGGGGAGTCAGGCAGCGGCAAATCGACCATGCTGCAGATTCTCGGTACGCTGGAGTCACCTGATGCAGGTGAGATTTCACTTGAGGGGCAATCACTGCTCAATCTCAAAGAGGGTGATCAGGCCAATGTGCGCAATCGCAAGATCGGTTTTGTCTATCAGGCCCACCATCTTATTCCTGAGCTGACTGCGCTGGAGAATGTATGTCTACCACTGCAGGTGCAGGGCATGGATCTCGCTAAAGCTGAACTGCGTGGCATGGAGCTGCTGGAGCGTTTGAATATTGGTGAGCGCGCAACACATGTGCCGGCCAAGCTCTCCGGCGGTGAAGCCCAGCGTGTGGCGGTGGCCAGAGCGCTGGCGGCAAGTCCTTGTCTGATTCTGGCTGATGAACCGACAGGCAATCTGGATGAGCACAGTGCCCAGGAGGTGTTTGATCTTCTGCAGCAGCTCTGCAGGCAGGAGCGGGCAGCGGTGATTATGGTGACCCATAGCAAGGCATTGGCCAAGGCGTGTGACCGGACACTGTTGTTAACAGATGGTCAGTTGGTCTCCTTCTGAGTTGTTTTAGGGCGATCACTCTGTACCGGCTCTGAATAATAAAAAGCTTTGACAGATCAAGAGCTTCTGCTAACGTTCATAAGTCGATTCTAACAGATGAATCTGTTGTTTTGTTGTTATAAGGGGATAGGGACCAGGGAACGTGACGAAAGCCGAGATCGCAAAAACTGTGCATGAACGGGTTGGGTTGACCAAGAAAGAGTCTGCCCAGATCGTTGAGTCTGTACTCACTGAAATTCGCCAGTCGCTGGAGCACGGCGATAACGTTAAGCTTTCAGGTTTCGGCCACTTTATTGTTCGTCAGAAACATGCCCGTCGTGGTCGTAATCCGAAAACAGGTTCAGATATTACTATCGAGCCACGTTCAGTCGTGACATTCCGTGCTAGTCCTTTGCTCAAGAATAAGTTACTCGATGAGGGTGAGCGATGAACGCCAAGCAGGCTCTCGCCAAAGCAGGTCTCCAGGTTCCAGAGCTTTCTGATAAGCTCTTTTTTTCTATCCGCGAAGTAAGTGATGTATGTGGTGTTGAGCCGCATGTGCTGCGTTACTGGGAAACCGAGTTCAAACATATTAAACCTGTAAAGAAGAGCGGTAACCGCCGTTTCTATCGTCATCGTGATGTCTATGCGGTGCTGCAGATTAAACATCTTCTCTATGATCTTAATTTCACCATTCGTGGTGCCAAGAAGCGTCTGCTCAATGGTGATCTGGAAGATATTGTCGAACATAAAGATAGCCAGACCGTTCTGCGTCAGCTCAAGCAGGAGTTGCTGGAGATCAACAAACTTCTCGACTGATCACTGGATTGGTTTTCTGACCATTCATTAATAATCTTAAACATATTTATATCTAGAATAAGAAAGAGCATAGCTCTTAGCTTGTCTTTATTATAAGGCGATTCCACTCTGCTTGTGCAGAGCGTTCCCCTTTCTTTTCTGTACAAAAAGGCAGGAGCCGTTTGGACGAGCTTTAGCTCGCCCGTAGGGAGAGGGCCATGATGGCTCGAATTAAAAGAAATGAACGAAAACTGCCTATACCACCAGACTTTTGGATTAATTATTTATCGGTCGCGGCAGGCTACATTGATTTGGGTCATCCGTGCCCCTGACCCTGAGGGCCGAGCTGTAGCTCGTCCAAATCAGCCCTCCTGCTGTTTCGTCTTGGCCGCCTGCTAGCAAGGGGATTTACAACACTTCTTTTTCTTACATTATCATACAAATTAAGTATGCTTCACCGCCATTCAACGGGACGTAGCGCAGTCTGGTAGCGCACACGGCTGGGGGCCGTGTGGTCGGAGGTTCGAATCCTCTCGTCCCGACCAATTCTTATGGGGTTATTGCATTGATGGAGATGAAGTTCGGGGCACAGCACTGATGCCCTTACATGCAAACCTCGCATATGAGCGGCCGCGTCAGCGCATGGTTAGCGATCAGCTGCAGGCACGTGGCGTTGATGATGCGCGCGTATTGGCTGCGATGGGCTCAGTTCCCCGTCATATGTTTGTTGATCCGGCACTTGTCTCACGCGCTTATCAGGATGCATCGCTGCCGATCGGCAGTGGTCAGACTATCTCTCAACCCTACATGGTAGCGCGTATGACTCAGCTGCTTGGCCTGCAGGGCCATGAGCGGGTTCTGGAGATCGGAACCGGCTGTGGTTATCAGACTGCAGTGTTGTCGCGTCTCTGTCGCCGTGTCTACAGTATTGAGCGTATTCAAGCGCTGCATGAGCGGGCCCGTCAGAATCTCAGGGCAGCACGACATGCCAATGTGATGCTCAAATGTGGGGATGGGCGTCTGGGCTGGGAAGATTATGCGCCCTATGATGCGATTATTGTCACTGCAGGCGGCTTTGCCTCGGAGTTATGGTTACCGCAGCTGAAGACCGGTGGTGTTCTGCTCTTGCCTGAAGGTGAGGGTGGTGCACACAGACTGGTAAGACGAACCAAAATGGCCCATGGTTACAGCGAGGAGTATTTTGATGCATGTACCTTTGTTCCACTACTTGAAGGAGTCGAGTCATCGCTGAGTCGGTGATCACAGAAAAACGCCCTTCAATGTTGCGGCGTCTCTATGACTGGACACTGGCCTGGGCAGAGCATCCCAAGGCTGGTTTGGCACTGTTCGTGATAGCCGTGGTTGAGGCCAGTGTATTCCCGATTCCCCCTGATGTGCTGCTGCTGTTGATGTCGATCAGTCGTCCTGATCACGCTTTCCGTTATGCCGCGATTACCACGGCAGGTTCATCGGTTGGTGCTGTGATCGGTTATGGCATCGGCATGTTTCTCTTTGTTGCTATTGCCCAGCCGGTGCTGGAGTTCTACCACGCGGTGGATACCTTTAATCAGGTGCAGGATAAATTTAACCAGTGGGGCGTCTGGTTCGTGGTCATTGCCGGTTTCTCTCCCATCCCGTTTAAGATTGTCACCATTGCAGCAGGCGCTTTTAATCTTGCGTTTCTACCGTTTATTATCGCCGCCATACTGGCGCGAGCGGCCCGTTTCTATCTGGAGGCGGCGATCATGCACTGGGGTGGTGAGCCGCTGCGTAATTTTGTCGAGAAACATTTCCAGCTGTTAACAGCGGTCGTTGCAGTTGCAGTGATCGGAGGCTTTGCCCTGTTGTGGCTGTAGCCATCAGAGTTCTCGCTCTGCTTATGCTGCTTTCGCTGGCAGGCTGTTTCTCTACCCACACTGGCTCCGGAGTCTCCAGAGCAGATAAAAAAGCGGTGGTCTATTATGTCCGCCCCAGTGATACCCTCTATAACATCGGCAGAAAGTTCGGCATTGATTACCATCTCATCGCCAAACGCAACTATGTCGGCAAGCCCTATAAAATCTTTGTCGGACAGCAGCTCTATATTGACCGCTACGCGCCGCGATCCCGGCAGTTTCCTTCATCAGCTATCAAACGCAGTTACAAAAAGAAGCCGGTTATAAAAAAGGTGGTGAAGCGAAGCAGTAAGCCAGCTACAACCACCCATAAAGCCAAGGCCGGTAGTTATGGTAAGGGCAAGCTGCTCTGGCCGGTCAATGGTAAGGTGACCAGTCGCTTCGGGCGGCGCGGCAGTCGTATGCATGATGGCATCGATATCTCCGGCAAGGCGGGCACACCAGTCCGTGCCGCTGCTGATGGTGAGGTGGTCTATTCCGACTCCAGACTGAGTGGTTACGGTAAACTGGTGATTGTACGGCATGGCCGCAACCTGTTTACCGCTTATGCCCATAATCAGCGTAATCTGGTGAAAAAGGGTGCCAGGGTGAAAGCTGGTGATGCGATTGCCCGGGTCGGCAGTACAGGCCGAGCCAGTGGCCCGCACCTCCATTTTGAGGTGCGTCAGGGCAGTACACCGGTTGACCCGCTTGCCTATTTGCCACGTCGATGAGATAGTCTAAGCTGTGATGATGATGTGGAGTCAAATAGGTAATTTTCCTATCTTTTCAGAGGAGTTAGAGGCCGATGGCTAAGCAGCTCAGCCTTGAGCCGATGGCAATGTATATGCGGGAGATCTCCCGTTATGAGCTGCTGTCCCCTGAAGAGGAGGTATCACTCTCGGTTCGCATTGCTGATGGCGATGAGGATGCCCGCCAACAGATGATCCAGACTAATCTGCGACTGGTGGTGAAGATTGCCCGCCGCTATATGCATCGTGGTCTGGCCCTTGGGGATCTGATTGAAGAGGGTAATATCGGGCTGATGCGGGCGGTTGAGAAGTTTGATGCCGCTTATGGCTGCCGTTTCTCCACCTATGCGACCTGGTGGATTCGTCAGTCGGTGGAGCGGGCGATTATGAATCAGGCACGCACCATTCGCCTGCCGGTGCACATTGCCAAAGAGTATAATGCGGTGATGAATTGCGCCAACAAGTTGCGCGTGACGTTGGGACGCGAAGCCACCGAGATGGAGGTGGCGGAGAAGCTGCAGATTCCACTGGCCAAGGTGCAGAGTCTGTTGTGCAGCTCGCTGACCACCGAGAGTGCCGATGATATGCTGCATGAAGAGGGTGATTTTACCCTTTACGATATTACAGAAGATGAGGATGCCATATCGCCAAGCCAGCATATGGAGCAGACGCGTCGCAATGAGATGTTAAAGGCGTGGATGCAACGCTTAACACCGAAGGAGCGGGAGGTGGTTCGCCTGCGTTATGGGCTGGGCACGCCCGATGATGCCTGGACACTTGAGGCGATTGGTGAACATATGGGTGTCACACGCGAGCGCATTCGCCAGATTCAGGTGGCAGCACTGCAGAAGCTGCGCCGTATGGTAGATAGTGAACATGTCGATTTTGAGGAGATTATCTGATGGGTGAAGATGTCATGAGCTGGCAGGATTGTATTCGTGATGTGCCGGACTTTCCCAAGCCGGGCATTATATTTAAGGATATCACACCGATGCTGGCCAATGGTGCTGCATTTGCGCAGGTGATTGATCAGATGGCTGAGCGGGTTGGGCCTGATGTGGATGCTATTGTCGGTGTTGAATCCAGAGGTTTTATCTTTGGTGCTGCACTGGCCTTTAAGCTTGGACTCGGACTGGTGACGGTGCGTAAACCGGGTAAGCTGCCTGCCGATATTCACTCGGTAGAGTATGAGCTTGAGTATGGTGTGGACCGGCTGGAGATTCATCGGGATGCCTTAAGTCACGGCCATAAAGTGGTCATCGTCGATGATCTGCTGGCTACTGGTGGCACCGCTGCGGCAACGGTTGAGCTGGTGCGAAAACTGGGTGCTGAGGTGGATAGCTGTCTGTTTGCCATTGAGCTCGGATTTCTTGATGGCAGGGGTGCGCTGGACAGTGTCAAAGTGGATAGCCTGATCAGCTACGATTAACTCCGATTATGTGATGTTCGACCGTGCAGTTCGCTTGCGAAACCGCTATGATTCATCGCGATTTTCGCCCTCGTAGCTCAGCTGGATAGAGCGGCCGCCTCCTAAGCGGCAGGCCACACGTTCGAATCGTGTCGAGGGCACCATTTAACATAGGATTCTCTGAACAACAGATCAGAGTTTGCCGCAATAGAAAGATAGAGACAGAAAATAATCGAAAAAGAGATATCGAGGCTGAATAGATGGAAGAGACACTGAATCCTGCCATACCCGTACTGATCGAAGACGAGATGAAACGCTCCTACCTCGATTACGCCATGAGCGTGATCGTAGGTCGTGCACTGCCCGATGCCAGAGATGGCTTGAAACCGGTACATCGCCGTATTCTTTTTGCCATGCAGGATCTGGGTTGTACCCATGACAAGCCGTATAAGAAATCGGCGCGTGTGGTTGGTGATGTAATCGGTAAATACCATCCGCATGGTGACTCGGCAGTTTATGATGCCATGGTGCGTATGGCGCAGCCATGGAGCATGCGTCATCTGCTGATTGATGGTCAGGGTAACTTCGGTTCTGTCGATGGTGATTCACCGGCGGCAATGCGATACACAGAAGCGCGTATGAGTAAGCTGGCAGCTGAGCTGCTGGCTGATATCGATAAAAACACCGTTGATTTTGCCCCCAACTATGATGAGTCGCTGAAAGAGCCGAAGGTGATGCCAGCCAAGTATCCCAACCTGCTGGTCAATGGTTCACAGGGTATTGCTGTGGGTATGGCTACCAATATTCCACCGCATAATCTCGGTGAAGCGATCAATGCCTGTATCGAACTGGTTGCCAATCCCGATGTTGATGATGATGAGCTGATGCAGATTATGCCCGGTCCCGATTTCCCGACCGGCGGTTTCATCTATGGGCGTAAGGGCATTCGTGATGCATTCATCTCCGGCCGTGGTTCAGTCACCATGCGTGCCAAAGCGATGGTGGAAGAGAACGCCAAAACCAAACGTCAGGCACTGATCATTGCCGAGCTGCCGTATCAGGTGAATAAAGCCAATCTGATCGAAAATATCGCCCATCTGGTACGTGATAAGAAGCTGGAGGGGATCTCCGATCTGCGTGATGAGTCCGATCGTGACGGCATGCGCATCTGTATTGAGCTTAAACGCAACGAGATTCCTGAGGTTGTACTTAATAACCTCTACAAACATACGCAACTGCAGTGCAACTTCAGCTGTAACCTGCTCGCGCTTGTCGATGGTCAGCCGAAACTCTGCGGCGTGCGCGAACTGCTGCTGCACTTCCTCGATCATCGTCGTCAGGTGGTGACACGTCGCTGCCTGTTTGATCTGGCCAAAGCTGAAGCACGTGCCCATATCCTGGAAGGGTTGCTGATTGCTCTGGATAATATCGATGAGGTGATCAAGCTGATCCGTGCCAGCCAGACGCCGGCTGAAGCCAAAGAGGGGCTGATGGCCCGTTTCGGTCTGTCGGATAAACAGTCACAGGCGATTCTCGATATGCGTCTGCATCGTCTCACCGGCCTTGAACGCGACAAGATTCAGGCTGAGTTTGATGAGCTGCAGAAGCTGATTGACCACCTTAAAGCGATTCTGGCAGATGAGAAGCTGCTGATGGCTGTGATCGTTGAAGAGCTGGAGATGGTACGTGATAAATATGCCGATGTGCGCCGCTCGATCATTATGGATGAGACTGCCGAGCTCTCGGTTGAGGATCTGATCACTGAAGAGGATATGGTCGTGACCATCTCCAATGAGGGTTATATCAAGCGAAATGCCACCTCCCTCTACCGTGCTCAGCGCCGTGGTGGTAAAGGCAAAACAGCCATGACCACCAAAGATGAGGATTTTGTAGCGCAGTTGATGGTGGCATCTACCCATGACTATCTGCTCTTCTTCTCTGATCGTGGCCGTGTGTTCCGCAAGAAGGTGTATGAAGTGCCACAGGCCGGACGTGCCACACGTGGTAAAGCGCTGATTAATCTGCTGCCGGTGGAGAAGGGTGAGAAGATCTCAGCTACGTTGGCGATTCGTGACTTTGAGGGTGACCAGTACATTATTATGGCCACCAGAAATGGTGTGATCAAAAAAACCCGCCTCTCCGAATATCAGAATATCCGTACCAACGGTATTATCGCCATTAAGATCGATGATGATGATGGTCTGATCGGTGTGACTGTATCCAATGGTGAGCAGGATGTGATGCTCTGCGCCAGTAACGGTAAAGCGATCCGCTTCTCCGAATCGGATGCCAGGCCGATGGGACGCTCTACACGCGGTGTAACCGGTATGCGTATGCCAACAGGTGAACATCTGATCTCGATGACGCTGGTGAACGATAGCGCCTCACTGCTGGCGGTTTCTGAGAATGGTTATGGTAAACGTACCTCGATCTCCGAGTACAACGTGCAGAAACGTGGTGGACAGGGTGTCTTCACACTGAAAACAGGTGGTCGCAACGGTAATATGATCGCTGCACTGCTGGTGACCGATGAAGATCAGGTGATGATGATGACCGATTCCGGTCGTCTGGTTCGAATCAAGATGGATGGCGTCTCTGTGATTGGCCGTAACACGCAGGGTGTAACCCTGATCGGTTGTGATAAGAAAGAGCGCGTTATTGGTGCGGCACCTGTGGTTGATCGCGGTGATGACGAGTCTGAAGAGGCCCTGTTAGAAGGAGCTGAAGATGCCCTCGAAGATGCCCTCGAAGATGCCCTCGAAGATGGAACTGTAGAGGGAAGCGTAGAAGGCACTGAAGAGAGCGCTGCTGGAACTGATGAGAGTGGAGCCGAAGAGACTGGAGCAACTGAAGAATGATAGACAGACAGGCGATTCGTCGCGATTTTGAGGCCCTGCAGGCAGCCATTGCCCGTCGTGGTGGTGATGTTGTAGCAGAGGGTTCGGCATGGGCGCGTGTGGCTGCACTTGATGTGAAGCAGCGTGAGCTGAAAACCGAATCAGAGACACAGCAGGCGGAGCGTAATCGCGCCTCCAAAGCGATCGGCATGAAGAAAGGCAAAGGCGAAGATGCCTCGGCTGAGATCGCCGCGATGGGGGAGGTCTCCCGACGTGTGAAAGAGCTTGATGCGCTGAGTAAAGAGGCGGAAGCTGAATTTGCCGCAGCACTGCTTGAGATTCCCAATCCGCTGCATGAGTCGGTTCCAAATGGTGAGAGCGAAGATGATAATGTCGAGATAAGCCGTTGGGGCACACCACGCACTGATAAGGTTCCACCCCATTGGGATATCGGTACGGATCTCGGCATTCTCGATTTTGAGGCTGGCGCCACACTGGCCGGAAGTCGTTTTACTGTCATTAAAGGTGCCGCAGCACGTATGGAACGCGCTCTGATGCAGTTTATGCTCGATCTGCATGCCGACAGACATGGGTACGAGGAGGTGTGGGTTCCAGCCATTGCCAACTCCAAAACCATGACCGGTACAGGTCAGCTGCCCAAATTTGCCGATGATCTCTATAAGTTGGAAGGGGAGGATCAATACCTGATTCCAACCGCAGAAGTGCCGGTAACCAATCTCTATCAGGATAAAATCCTCGATATTTCAGAACTACCTAAGCGGCATTGTGCTTATACCCCATGCTTCCGCCGTGAAGCCGGTTCTGCAGGTAGGGATGAGCGCGGTATTATCCGCCAGCATCAATTCGATAAGGTGGAGTTGGTGCATATCACCACCCCTGAACGTGCGTTATCTGATCTCGATGAGCTCGTTGGTCATGCCCAGGCAGTACTGGAAGCGCTGGAGTTGCCATATCGTACCGTAAAACTCTGCACCGCCGATGTCGGTTTCAGCTCGCAGTTAACCTTCGATCTGGAAGTGTGGTTGCCGTCGCAAAACTGCTATCGCGAGATTAGTTCATGCTCATCCTTCGGCCAGTTTCAGGGCAGAAGGGCAGGTATCCGCTACCGCGAAGAGGGTGGCAAGCCACAACCGGTAGCAACCCTGAACGGCTCAGGTCTGGCCATCGGCCGCACGCTCGTAGCGATCCTTGAGAACTACTGGCAGGAAGATGGTTCTGTAAAAGTGCCTTCTGTTTTGCAACCCTACATGGGTGGCATGAAGTCTATAGAGGCCTGATAAAACCATCCTTTATGACTGGTCGTTGAAGTAATAAAGCACTCTGAATTTCAGGGTGCTTTTTCTTTTTATGCGGGTCGAATGGTACAAAGATAGGCCTTGTATCTTTAGTTTTGTTGGTTTTTAGTACGGGAATCAACACATGTCAGAGTGATGCTGTGCAAGGCTGACACATAACTTGACTTATACTTGACACATAACCAAAAAAGGCCACCCGATTGAATTAAGAGGGGACGCTACCCTTTAGATGCTTTCCTCTGAATCTGCTGTTGAAAAGGTCTCCCTCATCCACTCATAGAGCGTTTGGGCGGTCAGGCTTTTGATTGCAATGCTCACAAATTCATCACTGGGGTCTTCATCACGGCGGCAGAACTGGTAGTTGGCGATCTCCGGCTGGCTGTCATGCACCATAACCAGAATGCGCTTGCCACTCTTCAGACAATCTATGGTCATCAGATCAGCCGGAATGCCGTGTTCGCGCATCCGGTTAATCAACCCGACAACGGGATTGATATGATCGAAATCCTTCTGAATCTTCGCATGCGCCACTTCAATAGCGTCACAAATATGTTTAATCGGTCTCTCTTCCAATTCCAACTCCTGTGAGTCTGCAACCTTAGCAGGGCTTGGGAGGCTGGTCAGGCCTCGAAGCTCCAGCATCAGATCACAACACGCACCAAACAGAAAATGACTCTATATCAGCATCAATATAGTTAGTTGTATATACGCGCAGCGGGAACGCCACTGCTTGCTCGTGCAGATTTGTGTACCAATTGAGGTGGATTCAAGATTTTTGCTTAGAAAATTTGTCAAAATCGTTATAGTAATCGGCCTATGGAAATCAGATATGAAAGCACCGATGAACCTGAGTTTATTACGATTCAGACGTCGAATGAGATGATCAAAACGGGCACATGGCTTGGAACTTATGCCCCAGATGAAAAGTACATCGTCACTGTGGAGTCAGAAGATGCCAGATAATCAACCAACCTATTTCTTATACTGCAAAGCGTGTGATTTCCAGCAGGACGTGGCGAAGATACTGCCGCGAACGCCGTTTGAATCTGTTGAAGCGCTTGCCAAAGAAGCGCATCGCTTTCACTGCTCCGTTTGTGGCGCCAAACATGTTGTTGTAAAAGAGGTTCCGGAGAGCTGAACGGTTATCTCAGTGGATTTTGCAGAGAGGGGAGAGACCCGTCAGGAGCGCGCTGCAGGGTCCTGAATCAGGGATAACTCCTCAAGGCGAATGGCGATGGCTTCAACAGAGACACGGAACTGATCTGCCAGTGAATAGACATTGCGTCCGCCATAACTTTTGGTGCCGGCAAGCAGTCGGGAGATATCACGGCGTGTTTTATGTTTTTTCTTCAGCTTGCTTAACGAGTCGCAGGTCAGTGCAAAAGCGCTATCTTCAGTTAATACGAAGCTTTCAGTGCCAAAGAGTTCAATAAAACGTGCTTTGACCAATTTGGCTGGCATAAGAAAGAAGGTGGCGAACTTGTCAGCTTCCCGCTCTATGGGATCTCTTGCTATCGACTCCCCGTTCAGAGGCCTGTCGCGATGTAGTGATCCACTAATCTCATGTAAGACAGCATGACCCAACTCATGGGCAGCGGTGAAGGAGAGCACACTCATCGGAAAGCGCTTGGAGAGGTGAACTCTTTTGGTGTCTCTGTTGATAACACCTGCAACCTGAACATGGCCCTGATCAGAATCGTAGGTGGCCAGCTCCTCTTCGAGAAAGAAGTCATAACCCAGCAGTTCCAACCCTTTGGCCGGATCAATAACGATGGTTGCGTCAGTTGGACTCCAACCCCAAATCTGTTCTCTGTTTTGCCACAGCTCTCTGAGAAGTTGAGTCGCCTGCGCCTCAATCTGGCTATCGGAATAGCGCCGGGTTGTGAGCAGTGCATCAGTTAATTCAGCGGAGTCATCCTGAATGACCATTTGAAAATTTCCCATCTACTCCCTCCACACCCTCCTGGCAGTGCAAAACCGTTGCCGAAACCAGGTCAAATTAACGAAACCTATCAAGTAGTTATGGAGGTTTGTTAATCCAGTACGACACTATGAGTTAGCATTCGCATTTCTGCAATAGTGAATCTCTCTTCACTGCTGTTGCAGTCTCATAAGATAGCATAGGTCAGGACTGCCTGAATGGCAGGTAAAAGCAAAATAATTTGTTTGGTTTGCTGCGAAGAGGAGGTAGATGAAAGGAGGAGTGAGGATTAGGTTCGGCATCAGGTTCATAGAGGTGAGAGTGAATGCTGCATCAGCGTATTGAGTATATGTGGTGGAACAGCAGGCGAAAGCCTAATGCGGTGCTCTCTGGTATCTCTGTGATTTATGCCCTGGTGTCGAACATGGTTCAGAGGCAGCGGCTGAAACAGGCTGTTAAACCTGCCATTCCTATGATTTCAGTTGGAAATATCACTGTCGGTGGCAGTGGTAAAACACCTTTTGTGGTGTGGCTGGCTAATGAGCTGAAAAAACAGGGCTTCAATCCTGTGCTGTTATCACGAGGGGATGGGGCAAACAATCAAACGCCGCACCTGATCTCTGAATACTCCAAAGCCCATGAGGTGGGTGATGAAGCGCTGCTGCTCTACCGTTTAAGTGGTTGCCCGGTGATTGCAGGTCGTGACCGTGTGAGCGGCGCATCGCTGGCCGCAGATTATGGGGATATCCTTATTCTCGATGATGGCTTTCAGTATCGGCAGCTGGAACGTGTTTGCGACATTGTGCTGGTGCCATCCGAGGGGGTAGGCAACGGAGGCCTGCTTCCTGCCGGTCCATTAAGAGAGCCTCTCTCCGCGCTGGATCGGGCCGATCTTATTGTGCGCAGTGGTCCGTCCGATTGCAGGCCTTTATCAACGCAGAAAGAGTGGAGTTGGTCGGCCAAAGCAGGCCTGCTTCGGGATTGGAACAGCGAAGGCGATTTCCTGCTGGAAGCTTCCAGGCCGGTTTGTCTGGTCACGGGTGTTGCCAGGTCCTGGCGGGTCTTAAGGGATCTCAAAGCACTGGGTTATGAGGTGGGCGAACATCTGAGTTTTGATGATCACCACGCTTATTCAACGCAGGATATTCAGAGACTGTTACAAAACCATGCTTCGATCGTGACCACAGCCAAAGATGCGGTGAAGCTCAAACCGTATTGGCCGGATGACAAGCCTCTGTGGGTTCTGGAGCAGCAAATTGAAGCCCAGAGCGGTCTTGTAGAGGCCATTGTGGATAAACTGTGTGGATCACAAAAGAGCTTATAACTATCTAATCTTCTTAATCAATTAACTTTAAAGTCCATGTTTTATCCTGCTTAAGCGGAATAGGAATTTGCGCTTCTCGCGCTCATCCATGTTGCGCAGGGCGGTGAGATAGATCGCTTCATTTTCCGAGTGCAGTTCGCACAGCTGTAAAACCTCCTGCTGTAGTTCAGAAGGTAAGTTGTTGAATATGTGCAGTGCTTCAGTACTCAGGTTTTCAGGATTCACTTCGCAACCTCTTTAGTCTTACCGGATTTGCTTACCAAAGGCTTACACTCTTTTTCTCTAAGCAGGTTATAAACCACTATTACAATCCGGATATAGTTTGCTATAATAGTAACTCATTGTCTGGAACAGGATAGTCCGGCAACAGATACGACACAGGAGGATAGATATGAAAATAAAACATCTACTACTGTCTCTGTTTGTTGCTTTGTTCATGATTGCAGGGCCAGTTACTGCTGGCGATCGCATCAATTTGAATACAGCAACAATAGAGCAGCTGCAGGCGTTACCGGGGATTGGCCCTAGTACAGCAGCAGCCATTGAGGCGTACCGAAGTGAACATGGATCGTTTAAATCTGTCGATGAGTTAACCAACGTGAAAGGTGTTGGTGAAAAGAGACTCGATGCAATCAGGGATGCGATTGAGGTAAGTAGCAAGTAGGGAATCATCAACCACAGATGTTTCTGCGCTATGGTGTGGCACTTATCATGAGTGCCACACCTTTTTTTGGTTGATTACATTTAGTGTAAAAAACATTTATAAAACAGCATGATAAAATAAATGGTTAAAGTTTAATCTATAGATGAACCGGCTGCTCTGGTTGTTATTAGTCTATTCAAATCCGCTTCCATAGGCAGAATGCGACCATCTTATTTTCGGGAGAGTCCCCTTGATTGAAGTTCTGTTTCTGGCTGTTGCACTCGCTATGGATGCATTTGCTGTCTCTATCGGTTTAGGTTCGAAAGAGGAGAAGCAGAAGCTTGCAGCCCTGGCGCTTAAGGCGGGTATCTGGTTCGGTCTGTTTCAGGGCTTGATGCCACTGATCGGTTATCTCGGTGGCAAGGGTGTGTTGGGCTGGGTTGAAGGTTATGCCGCATGGATCGCTTTTGGCCTGTTGCTGCTGATTGGCGGCAAGATGATCTATGAATCGTTCTGTGAAGGGGTGGAGGAGGAGATCACCTCAACCAGTAACCGGGTGATGCTGATGCTGGCCATCGCTACCAGTATCGATGCCATGGCTGCAGGTTTTTCGTTAACACTGCTGGAGGTCAATGCACTCTCCGCCTGTCTGATCATTGCCGTGACCACATTTCTGTTCAGCTGGCTGGGCGTATTTATCGGTTATCGCAGTGGTACATGGCTGGAGAGCAGGGCGGAGCTGTTTGGTGGTGTTGTGTTGATTCTGATCGGGCTGAAAATTCTACTGTTTTAATCTGTTGTTACTCTCCACACGCTATATAATAACATTGCAATCTCTAAGAACGGGGCTATGCTTCGCGTCGTTAAAAGTGGGCCGCGGCCCGCTTTTTTTGTTTTAATGGGTCTGCAATCAGAATTTCTGTTAGCAGTCCCAGAGGTGGTATAACGTTGGAAGAAGTGATTCGTGCGTTGCTGGAGCCGATTACCGAAGAGCTAGGTCTTGATATTATCAAGATAAGCTTGGGTAGTGGCCGTAACCAGTTGCTGCGTGTGATGGTGGACCAGACCGGTGGTGTGGACTCCGATATACTGGCACGGGTTAGCAGGGGACTTGCACTGCAGCTTGATGCTGAGGATCTGATCCCGGGTGCCTACCGCCTTGAAGTAACATCTCCGGGGCTGGATTACGCCTTTGAGACAATGGCTGACTTTGAACGTTATAACGGTAATTGGGTGAAAGCCTACTTTGTCGATGGCAGAACGGTTGAGGGCAGAAACCTCGGCCCACTGGCGTCGGGAGATGGCTTTACCCTGCAGGTTGAGGGCAAACGTCCATCTGATAAGCATGACGAGGTGATCTTCTTGAATGAGATTACCAAAGTGGTACGGGCAATTAACTGGAAAGAAGTTTCCAGTAGAAAATAAAGACTGAATTGTGAGTGAGTGAGATGCGAGCATGAATGTAGAAATATTAGCAGTTGCGGATGCAGTCGCACGTGAAAAATCAGTAGAGCGCGAGCTGGTACTTGAAGCGATGGAACAGGCGCTTAAGACCGCTGCGCGTAGAACCTATCCGGGCAAAGAAGTGCTGGCGGAGATTGATCGCATGACAGGCGAGATTCGTCTCTTCCACGTTCGCACCGTTGTGATAGAAGAAGAGTTTGAAGAGGAAGAGAATCATCTTACCCTTGAGCAGGGTCAGGAGATTGATCCGGCTGCTGAGATCGGCACTGAGTTCCGTGAAGCACTTCCACCGATTGAATTGGGTCGTATTGCTGCCCAGACCGCCAAACAGGTCATTAACCAGAAGATTCGTGAGGCTGAGCGTGATCGTGTGATCGCTGAGTATGAGCCACGTGTGGGTGAGTTGATTACCGGTATCGTGAAGCGCGTTGAGCGTGGCAATGTCTATGTTGATCTGGGTCGCGGCGAAGCTGTGATGTACCGTGAAGATCTGCTGCCGCGTGAAACTTTCCGTCAGGGCGACCGTGTTCGTGCCTATCTGCGCGAAGTACGTAACCAGACCAAAGGACCATTGGTATTCATCTCCCGTTCTGATGCAGGCATGGTCTTACGTCTATTTGAACAGGAAGTGCCTGAGATTGAAGATGGTGTAGTCGCTATTCAGGCGATCGCTCGCGATCCCGGCTCACGCAGTAAGATTGCTGTGATCTCTACCGATGCGGCTGTTGACCCTGTCGGTGCCTGCGTAGGTATGCGTGGTGCCCGTGTGCAGGCTGTTGTTAATGAGCTGCACGGCGAGAAGATCGATATTATCGAGTGGACTGAAGATCCGGCTGTGTTTGTTGTCAATGCACTGGCTCCGGCAGAGATCGAACGTGTACTGGTTGATGAAGCGACCAACACCATTGAAGTAGCTGTGAGCGAAGAGAACCTGGCGATCGCCATTGGCCGTCGTGGTCAGAACGTGCGTCTGGCATCCGAGCTGACCGGCTGGGGTATTGAGCTGATGAGTGCGGGCGAAGAGAAAGAGCGTCGCTCTGAAGAGATCGCCAGTGCCAAGGTTGTATTCCAGGAAGGGCTCGATGTTGATGAGGATTTCGCTGCCGTACTGGTAGATGAAGGTTTCTTCAGTCTTGAAGATCTGGCCTACTGCGCGATTGAAGATATCTCAGGCATCGGTGGTCTTGATGCTGAGGTGGCTCAGGAGCTGCAGAAGCGTGCACGTAATGTGCTGCTGGATCAGGCGCTACAGGTCAATGCAGAAGAGGGTGAGACAGCTGTCTCACTGCTGGATCTGCCTGGCATGACGCGTGAAGTTGCCGAGCAGTTGGCAGCACGTGAGATGGTAAGTGTGCAAGCTCTGGCTGATGCGGCTGGTGATGAGATTGAAGATATTGAAGGGCTTAGCCGTGAACAGGCTGATGCTCTGATTATCGCTGCCCGTGAGGCTTCCGGCTGGTTTGACTAAGTCGGATGCTGGCTCAGAGAGGCGTTGTGTCGCCTGTCGAAGCAGCCTGCCTAAGCAGGATATGCTCAGATTGATCGTTGATGACGAAGGTCAGATATGGCCGGATCTGTTGCATAAATTGCCGGGAAGGGGGCTCTACCTCTGTATGGAGGCCGAGTGTCTATCAGGCATGAGTGACAGGCGTCTGCAGCCATTGCGGGCGAAGTTCAAAGTGGATTTTCCACAATGGACGCTGTTGAAGGAGCGTTTGCATGTGATCCTTCATAAGCAGCTGTTGCAGATGTTTACACGTCTGCGGGTTAAAACAGAGATTGGCAGGGATGCAGTGATGCATCGTCTGTGGAATAATGCGCCAATGCTACTGCTCGTAGCTTCGGATGCAGGTGATGCAGTGGTTCGGCAGATTGAATCGGCTGTAGAGAAACGAGAGCAGGCAGGACATCGATCGCGTCTGTTAAGTGTGGGTTCCAAGCAGTGGCTTGGCGAGATGCTTGGACGGGAAGATGTCGCAGTTGCAGCACTGGGAACTTCCGGCATGATGGCGACGAACGTCAGGAAGCTGCACCAGTTTTGTGTCTGGTACGGACAACTAAAGGCAATAGGGTAAGTAGTAAACATGGCTAAACGTATTCTCGATCTGGCAAAAGAACTCAACGTGGAAGCGTCTGATATTCAGCGAGTTGCCGTACAGTGCAACATCGTGGTGAGCGGACCCACCAGTACGTTGGATGCCGACGATCAGGCGAAGGTTCGCTCCGCCATGAAAAAGGCAGCCCAACCGGATGCCCAGAAGAGTGGCGGTAAAACACTTACCCTCAACCGCCCGATGGTCGCAGGCCAATCGCGCAGCGGCGCTCAGGTAGAGGGGCGTGGCCGAACTGTTGAGGTTGCGGTTCGTCGCCGACATACCCCGGTTGCCAAACCCGGAGCAGTGGCAAAACCAGCACCTGAAGCCGCCCCGGCCCCAGCCGTTGAGAGTAAACCTCTAGCTCCGGCTCAGCGTGCCGCTGCAGCTGTAGAGCAGAAGAAACTTGATGATATCAAGGAAAAGGCCGCAGCAGCCGCTGCTAAACGCGCCGAAGTTAAAGTTGAAGTGAAAAAGCCAGTCATTGCTAAGCCGGCTGCCGCGGCACCAGTAAGTGCTGTGAAGAGAACCGGTCCTACACCAGCCCAGCGGGCTGCTGCAGCTGTTGCACCAGCAAGTGCTGTGAAGAGGACCGGCCCTACACCGGCCCAGCGCGCCGCTGCAGCGACTAAAACAGCAACCCCTGCAGTTAATCGTCCACAGGGCCGTCCCGGTGAGCGCCCACAGGCCCGTCCTGGTGATCGCCCACAAGGTCAGCGTCCGCAAGGCCGTCCTGGTGATCGTCCACAAGGTCAGCGTCCGCAAGGCCGTCCTGGCGATCGTCCACAAGGCCAGCGTCCGCAGAATCGTCCGGGCACACAGCCGAATCAGTCTACCCATAAAGGGCCGCGCACTACCATTCGTCGTGGTTTGACGCCTGCCCAGATCGCTGCATCAAAAGCACCGAGCTCTTCGGTTAAACAGATTGAGAAGAAGATTTCAGATGACCGGGCACAACAGCGCAGAAGTGCGCCGCAGAATCGCCCTGATCGCAATGCGACACCTGCACAACAGGCTGCAACGCGCAGGTCTCCATCTGTTGCAGTCTCTCCGGATGCTGCAACAACTCCGCCACCAGGTGCTCAGCGCCGCCGTGGTGGTCCCGGCGGCAGCAGGCCACAACGCAGGCTTTCACCTGCAGAGAAGGCAGCACGCAGGGATTACGCTTCCAAACGTCATGAGGTTCTAACACCTGAACAGCAGGATCGTCAGGCCCGACTGGCTCGCGGCTCCAAGCGACGTGACCTGGGTGTCAACAAAGACGATGAAGCCTTTGTGGTGCGTACCGTTGAAGTCACCGATCCGATTATGGTTTCTGAACTGGCCAGTCGTATGGCGTTCAAGAGTGCACAGGTTGTGCGCAAACTCTTTGAGATGGGTATGACAACCACGATTAACGAAGCAATTGATGCTGAAACAGCGGTACTGATTGTTGAAGAGTTCGGCCATAAAGCCAAGATCATCAATGCAGGCGCAGTTGAAGATGTGCTGGTGGAGGATACCTCTGAAGATAATGATGAGGATCTGGTACCTCGTCCTCCTGTCGTCGTAGTGATGGGTCACGTGGATCATGGTAAAACCTCGATACTTGATGCCCTGCGCAAAGCGCATGTGGCTGATGGTGAAGCCGGTGGCATCACCCAGCATATCGGTGCTTATATGGTGAAACTTGAAAGTGGCGAGCGGGTTGTCTTTGTTGACACACCTGGTCATGAAGCCTTTACCGGCCTGCGGGCACGTGGTGCAAGCATGACTGACGTGGCTGTACTGGTTGTAGCCGCAGATGATGGCGTTATGCCGCAGACCGTTGAAGCACTGAATCATGCACGTGCAGCCGGTGTGCCAATTATTGTTGCAGTGAATAAGATGGATAAAGAGGGGGCTGATCCTGAGAAGGTGATGCGTCAGCTTGCCGAACATAATGTGCTCTCTGAAGATTGGGGTGGCGACACCATGTTTGTACAGGTCTCTGCACATACAGGTCAGGGTCTGGATGAACTGCTTGAGAATCTGGCACTGCAGACTGAAATCCTCGAACTCAAAGCTAATCCGGAGCGTCGTGGTAAGGGTATTGTGGTTGAGTCGCGTCTGGATCGTGGTCGCGGCCCGGTTGCTACCGTTCTGGTTCAGAATGGTACATTCAGACAGGGTGATACCGTAGTTGTCGGCTCTGCAACAGGACGCTTGCGTGCGATTGTTGATGAAAATTCAGTTCAGCACCGTACAGCCGGCCCATCCATTCCGTTTGAGCTGCTGGGACTTGACTCTGTACCTGAAGCCGGACAGCAGATCTTTGCCGTTGAGAATGAGAAACAGGCACGTGATATTGTCCGTTACCGTAAAGACAAGGATCGTGAGATGGGCGCAGAAGCCAAGAAACGCGCCAGCCTTGATGAGCTATTTGCTGATCTGCAGAGCGGTATCAAGGAAGTTCCTGTACTGATCAAGGGTGATGTGACCGGTTCTGTTGAAGCGATGGCAGAATCACTGGCTAAGGCCGGCACTGATGAGGTGAAGGTGAAGGTTGTACACAAGGGTATCGGTGGTATCACCGAATCTGATGTGATGCTCGCATCCGCTGCCAACGCGATTATTATCGGTTTTAATGTGCGCCCTGAAGCCAAAGCCAAGAAGGTAGCTGAAGTTGAAGGCGTAGATATCCGTTTCTACAAGATTATTTATGAAGCAATCGATGAGATCAAAGCTGCAATGGCCGGTGTTCTCTCACCGAATAAGGTTGAGAAAGTTACCGGTGAGGCTGAAGTTCGTGATGTCTTTGTCTCTCCGAAGATCGGCGCTGTTGCCGGTTGCTACATGACCGACGGTATTGTTACGCGTGGTGCCCGTGTACGTGTACTGCGCGAAGGCGTGATGATTTACGATGGCCTGCTGGCTTCTCTGCGTCGCTTCAAAGATGATGTGAAAGAGGTGAAGAGCGGCTACGAGTGCGGTATGAGTATTGAGAAGTTCAATGATGTGAAGGTCGGGGATCGCTTCGAGTTTTATATCATTGAGGAAGTAGCGGCTACGCTGTAAAGCGTTATGAGACATATGCCTCCTGCACAGCAGCGCTTTTTGACTGATATTCAGCGCCTGCTCTCCACACTTCTTCTCCGCGATGTTGCCGATCCAAGGCTGTTTAACATCTCCATTACCCGTGTTGAGTCACCGGGCCGCCAGATGGTGGATGTCTGGGTGTTTCGCGGCCAGGAAGAGGACCATAAATCGGTCATCAAGGCACTTGAACGTATCACACCCCATTTCGAACATGAACTCAGGCGTGCACTGCCAAAGCGGCGCATGCCTAAACTCAGATTCAAGTGGGATTCGGCTTTCGAGAAGAGTGGCGATGTGCTGATGATGTTGAAAAAACTCGAGGCGTCGGATTGACTATTAAGTTGCAGCCGCTTCTTTCAGATATTGATTGGCAGCCGATCATTGAACAGATTGAGCAGGCCTCCTCCATTACCCTGACTACCCACTGCAATCCGGATGGTGACGGTATCGGTTCAGAGCTAGCGCTCTACGATGCCTTTACCCGTATGGGTAAAAAGGTGCACATGTTTAATCGGGATGGTATCCCGCGCATCTACAGCTTTCTTGAACATGCCTGGAATATCGAGCGTGGCGCTCCCTATCCTGAGGCTCATCATGATGATCTTATTATCAGTGTCGATAGTGGTTCACGTGGCCGACTGGGCCTTCCAGAGAGCTTTTTTGAAGGGCGCACGCTGATCAATATTGATCACCATGCCAGCAACCAGTGCTTTGGTGATTATAATGTGGTTGATAGCCGTTATTGTGCGACCGGTGCAATGGTTTTTGATCTGCTGATTGCATTGGGGCAGCCGCTTACTGTGGCCAGTGCCAGTGCCATCTATACCGCCATTTTGACTGATACAGCCAGTTTCCGGCTCGCCAGTACGACTGCCGGTGTTTATCGCATGGCAGCTGATCTGGTGGATGCCGGAGCTAAACCATGGCCGATTAGCATGGGTGTCTATGAGAGTCGCCCGCTTGCCGGTCTGCATATTCTCTCAGCATGTCTGGAGACACTGGAGATTCGTGATGAAGGGCGCTCTGCCTGGATGTTTATCAATCAGCAGATGTATGACGCAACCGGTGCCGATGTAGAAGATTCAGAAGGGTTGATCGATTACGGACGCAGTATTCATGGCGTTGAAGTCGCTGTACTGATTCGCAGTGATGAGTCCGGTCCTGAGCGATGGAAGGTCAACTTCAGAGCCAAAACAGATGCTGATGTGGGTACTCTGGCAGCCTCCCTGGGTGGTGGTGGTCATCACTATGCATCCGGATGCATGTTGCGCGGCAGCTTTGAAGAGGTTCGCGACAAAGTTCAAGCTGCCGTCACCGGGCTTCTTGTTTAATTTATTTCAGATTTAATGATCTCTGCTTTACCTGTTTCAGGCATTATTTTTCTCGATAAACCGCTGGGCTGGAGTTCGCGCCAGGCGGTTAATGAAGTGATGCGCCTATTCTCTGAACCCGGGAAAAAACGGATCAAAGCCGGTCATGGCGGTACACTCGATCCGCTGGCTACAGGCATGTTACCGATCCTGCTTGGTGAGGCGACCCGTTATGCTGAACTGGGGTTGGGTGCTGATAAATCTTACAGGGTCACCTTTGATCTCAGTTGCCAGAGCGATACGCTGGATCGGGAAGGGGAAGTCACAGCCCGTTTCGATCAGAGCATCACAGAAGAGCAACTGCTGGAAATAATGCCTCTATTTTCTGGCCCGATTGATCAGACACCACCGATCTACTCTGCCATTCGCATTGATGGCAAACGTGCCCATGAACTGGCCCGTAAGGGTGACGTGGTGGAGATGAAATCACGATGCGTGACGATTCATCAATTGAAGCTGCTGTCGTTCGAATTTCCGCTGGTAACTCTTGAAGTACACTGCTCCAAAGGTACCTATATCCGTTCGCTGGCCCGCGATATTGGTGCCCGGCTTGATATGGGTGGTTGTGTGACTGAACTCAGACGTCTCTCCACCGGGGGCTGGCCTGAGAGTATGATGGTGACAGAGCAGGAGTTGCATGAGAAAAAAGAGCAGTGTCTCTTGCCACTGGCAGCATGGTTGCGCAACCTTTCACCACTGCAATTGAGCGTTGATGAGGCGAGACGCTTTTTGCAGGGGCAGCGGATTCAACTGATGTCGACATCCGAAAATGAGGATGAGCGGGACGTAGCTGTTTTTGAAGGAGATACACTGTTGGGTACAGGCACCCTGAAGGCAGGTATGAAGCATATGGTCGTGCATCCGGCCCGTATTTTGCCATCTGCACAGGATAAATACCGGTGAGTGCAGATCTGGAAAAAACAAAAAAGAGAAATTATATTATGTTAGGCTTGGCCTTTGTCGGACTGCTTGTTCTAAATCAGTTCAATGCTGAGCAGAGCCAGAAAACAGAAAAGGAGAGTAGCGTGGGACTATTTACATCAGCACCGAAAGCGGGCAACAAGGATATTCCGGAAGGAAATCACATTAAAATGGAGACTGAGAAGGGCGATATCCTGATAGAGCTCTATCCGGATTCAGCACCGAATCATGTGGCCAACTTCAAGTTCCTTGCTGGTAAAGGTTTTTACGATGGCCTGACATTCCACCGTGTGATTGCCGGTTTTATGGCCCAGGGTGGCGATCCTGACGGTAATGGTATGGGCGGTCCGGGTTATCAGATTGATGCTGAATTCAATGATCGTAAACATGTGCGCGGCACACTTGCTATGGCGCGCTCTGCCAATCCCGATTCAGCAGGTAGTCAGTTCTATATCTGTTATGGTGATACACCACATCTGGATGGTCAGTACACCATCTTTGGTCAGGTGATTGAAGGCTTGCAGACCGTTGACGATATCCGTCAGGGTGATGTCATGACCAAGGTCTCCGTTCTTCCATAATCAACTACAACTTACCACAGAGGACACGAAGTAAGAGCAATAATTTCGTGTCATTTTGACAGAGAACCTCTGTTTAACGTCTTTCTTCGTCTCTTCGTGGTTAGTTAATCATTTCTTTGCTGTTACAACCGCACGGATAGGGGCTGGATAACCTTCGATGGTCAGGCTTGCATCAACCGGATCAAGGAAGTGGGGCAGAGATTCGAAAGTCATCCACTCAGTAGGTCGCTGCTCTTTAACGGTTGTCGGGCTGATATCAATGACCTGAACCGTTTTATAACCGGCTCGCTTCAGCCACAGTTTGAGCATGGCGACAGAGGGGATGAACCAGACGTTACGCATCTTGGCATAACGCCCGTGTGGCATCAGACATTGCGACTCATCGCCTTCGATCACCAACGTATCGAGTACCAGTTCACCGCCATCATTGAGCAGCTCTTTAAGTTCAATCAGGTGATCAATGGGTGACTTGCGGTGGTAGAGGATACCCATGGAGAATACCGTATCGAAGCACTGCATCTTCTCAGGCATATCTTCGATACCTACCGGCAGAATAAATGCCGGAGCATTAGTGACGTAACGTTTGATGGTGGCAAAATGCATCGAGAAGAGTGGGGTTGGGTCAATGCCGATAATCAGCTTGGCATCGTCAGCCAGCATACGCCAGAGGTGATACCCCGAGCCACAACCAACATCGAGAATAGTACGGCCTGCCAGTGGCGAGATGTGATCCTTCAGACGATCCCATTTCCAGTCGGAGTGCCATTCGGTATCGATATGGACCCCGAATATTTCAAATGGGCCTTTGCGCCATGGATGCATCTGCTTCAAGGCAGTCTCAATTTCTGCATGACTCAAGGTGGTGTCAGTAGCACTGCCGATTTTGATCGCTGAGGCGTTGAAATCGACTATAGAAGGGATGATGTCAGGCAGGGCATCAAAACCGCCTTGCCAGCGGCCCAGGTCGCCGTGTTTAAGTATCTTGTGCCAACCCTTGTCGTGTAGTGCCATCAGAGTCTCAGAAAACGCAGTCAAAGAGGATTGAGTCAGATGTTCTTGTAACTTCAGCCCTTCGGCATTCTTGTATGCTTTCATTTGACGGCAATCATGGAGGCGAAGTTAAAGCACTGGAACCAGGTATGTGATGAGGAGAAACCAGCCTGTTTCAGACGTGCATGGTGCGCTTGTAGTGTTTCGGGAATCAATACATCCTCCAGTGCAGTGCGCTTGCGGCTGATCTCCATATCCGAATAACCCTGTGCTCGTTTAAATGCTTCATGCAGTTCGATCTGACGCAGGTTTTCATCCGCATCTTCAAAAGCAATCTTCTCCGAGAGAATCAACACGCCACCGGGGTTTAAACCCTGGTAGATCCTTCTCAGCAGATTCAACCGTTCATTTTTGTCCACGAACTGTAGTACAAAGTTCAAAACCACAACGGAACCGTTTTTAATGTCAGTTTCGAGAATATCCTGGCAACAGATCGTCACAGCTTCCTCTTTCAGCATCTCCTGACAGCGCTCAACCATAGCAGGGGAGTTATCCACTCCGATTATGCTACAGGATTTTCCGCTAGCACCTCGACTCAATGCCATGGTAGCGGCACCGAGAGAGCATCCCAGATCATAAAGGTTAGAACCATGCTGGGCATACTGGTGGGCTAATAGCTCAACCATCTGCAACGTCTGACCATAGCCGGGCACGGAACGGCCAATCATATCGGCAAACACAGAGGCCACCTTGTCATCAAAGGTGAAACCATTGCTGTGGATTTCTGAGGTGTAGATGGCATCGCGGCTCATGAGGCGAAACCTGACGGTAAAATGGTTATGGATGAACCATTATTTTCAACTTTATGTGCACCTCTCTGTTCAGAGTGGTCATTACCTGCATTTGGAGCAGTTATTCTCTCTGTTTACCCCCTCTGTGAGTGATGATTATCAGCTTATTCTCTGTTTTGGAACGATAATTGCTTTACCGGAATAGCAGCGCTGGATTCACTTCGATAGAGCGGGTACGCTGGCTTGCGAATAAAAATTGAGGAGGGTTGCATGACAGATGCTCATCAAAAGAGCCATACTGAACTGGTTGCGCTGTTTGCCCAGGCCAGTAACCTCATGCATGTATCTCCCGATATCCCCTCTATTATGCGCGTTGCTTCACTGACCGCCATGCAGCTTGTTGATGCATCGGCTGCTGCTACCGGCCTGCTTCTTGATGATAAACTGGCATTTTCTGAATATGGTGACGGTGTCAGCTGGACGTCTTATGCCTGCCGATTTGGCAGTGAAGTGGGCTGGATTGATGATCTGATTAAACATCGTAAAACATGTGTGATTAATCAGTTAGATGAACCATCAGTCTTTGACGCGGATCTTGCACCAGCTCTGGCGCAGGCAGAGCGATTCATCGCCGTTCCGGTGATAGGTAAAGAGGATGATCTGCTTGCCTGCATACTACTCTTTGATGGTAACAAGGTTGAACTCGATGGGCTGGATTGTGCACATCTTGAACTTCTGGCTTCGATGATGTCTGTGGCAATTGATAACAGCATTCAACATGCTGAGAATCGCAGGGTAGAGGAGGATCTGGAAAAATCAGTGGCAACCTACCGCACACTGGTAGAACAGATTCCTGCCATCACCTATATCGCCACACTTGATCGCACGCGTATTCTTTTTGTCAGCCCTCAGGTTGAGGATATTCTGGGTTACTCTCAGGATGATTTTCTGGCCAATCAGGAGACCTGGGCTCAGCAGATCCATGAAGATGATCGGGAGCGGGTGCTTTCTGAAGTGCGTGAGAGTATGCAGGAGAATCTTCCGTTCCACTCCGAATACCGGATTCGTTCAAAATCTGGCAGAGATATCTGGGTGAAGGATGCCGCAGCGACAGTTCGTGATCATGATCATGATCTCTACCTGCAGGGTGTAGTGCATGATATCAGTGAGCGTAAAGAGTCTGAAAAGAAACTGCTGCAGATGGCCCATTTTGATCAGCTGACCGGTCTGGCCAATAGAACGCTGTTTCTTGATCGTCTTGATCAGTCACTGGCACAGGCCAAGCGCCACAAACAGGGGTTTGCCGTTCTGTTTCTCGATCTTGATGGTTTTAAAGCCGTGAACGATAACCTCGGCCACAAAGCGGGTGATGTACTACTCAGCGAAGCTGCCCACAGGCTGGCGGCCAATGTGCGCGAAGTGGATACCGTTGCTCGCATGGGCGGTGACGAATTCACCATTATTCTCAATGAGGTGAGTAGCCGCAAAAGTATTGAGCAGGTTGCCAGTAAACTTCTTAAGTCAATCTCAGCCCCCTATGAGCATATTGATGCACAGTTCAAGGTGACACTGAGTATGGGCATTGCCCTCTATCCTGATGATGGCATGAATCGCGATGCGCTGATTACGGCTGCCGATAATGCGATGTACAAGGCAAAAAACAGTGGTAAGAACTGTTTCTCTTTTCACCAATCATAAAAGCTATTCTGAATAACAACTGTCGAAGCACTGTTGTGGCTCCATAGTATTAACTCATGACTTGAAGCTTAGACGTTGCCTTTCTGGTTATAGAGATCCATCAGTTTAGATTCGAGACGATGATTACCTGTTGTCTCTGTTGCCTGACGGGCTTCACTGGATATCGACATTTGATCCGGCTTGGCTTGCTGGTGATTACTGGTTGCCGGGGTTTTGGGCGCAGTGTGATGGGCCTGCTGTAGCAGACGCGTAATGAATCCATCAGATGGCAAAATAGTAAGTGCCACAACCACTCCTTAACTGATCAAATACTAAGAACCTTACCTGTTAGAGTTCTTGCACAGTTATACATCGGTTCAGAAGAGTTCGACTTTAGAAAAAAAGTGAAATTATTTTGTATTTAGTTTCATCGTGTGTGGTTGATGGCTTTAGCTTGTCAAAAAAAGTGCGCCACTCCTGTTGGAGGGGGATAATGAGCACTGTATTAAAATTTAACAAAGGCCTATAATAATCATATGCAATGTTCGCGGCACCCCCTGGCTGCAACGACTTTGATTCTTGCGGCCCTGTTTGCCATCACCGGCAACATCAGCACGCTACAAACTGAAGAGAGCCTGAAGCCAGACTACACAGAGACCATTGCCGTACTGCAGATGTTATATGGCAATGAGGTGCGAGCCGGTTATCGCTATCAACTCTATTCTGACAGGGCCAAAGCCGATGGTCATATCAATATCGCCCATATGTTCAAAGCCATTGCCGCCTCAGAAGCGGTACATGCAAAAAACTTTAAACGCATTCTACAGAGCCTTAATACCGAGGTGCATGAGATTGATCTCAGTTCCATCAAAGCTTCAGGCACAAAAGATAACCTGAAATATGCGACACATGTCGAACTCTCCGAGATCGACAACGAGTACCCGCGTTATATCCAGAGAGTTGGGGTGGAGAGTCACGCGCAAGCCGTGGAGTATATCAATTATGCCTGGGAGGCAGAGCGGCAGCATCGCGAACTGATTAAGGAGATCCAGAGTGGCACGGGTTTCTTTTTCAGTGTGCTGCTCGATCGCTTCCGTGAAAAAGAGAGTGTCTATTATGTGAATCAGAACTGCGGGGCTACTGTGCATGAGCTGCCTGTAGATGCCTGTCCGATCTGTCACAAGCCGTTGGATACCTATATGGAAATTCCCAAGCCGTGATTAATGCTCAACTCGGATGTTAGCGATTCAGCTCTAAGCTCAGGCGGGAAATGACTTCCGAAGTGAGTCGACGACTGTAGTTGTTCACCTTCCAGTGGCCCGGCATCCAGCCGGCAAGGAAGCGGTTGAAATCTACCCAGGCGATGGGAAAGAGGGCGCGCCACTCAGATTCCAATACGTTCCAGTCAATATTTTTCCCTTGTATATCAATAGCTTGCTTCAACGCCTTAAAGTAAACATCGAGAAGTTCATCTTCCCATATTTCACACAGATATTCATCAAGGCAGCTGCCGAGGAAGTAGATCACATCCTTCATACCGCAGCCGCCACCGACATACTGAAAATCCACCGCAGCGACCTGCTTGCTATCGGTTGAGAAGCAGAAGTTGGCGATCTTAGCATCACCATGCACAAAGGTTTTAAAACGGCAGTTGTTCAGCTTGGCATCAATGGCGGCCGCAGCCTGTTTCAGGGCGGGATCATCAGTAACTGCCAATTCATCCGGGCGTGTAGCCAGATGCCAGTAGGTGCCGGTTTGCCAAAGTTCATTAGGTGTTTCACTCATAAAGGTGGCGTGAAAGTTGGCCAGCCATTTCAGGCAGAGCTCAACAGTCGGGCGATCCATCTCGCCTCTGCGTAGCGGAAAACCCGCTGCATCAAGGTCTTCAAGCACCATCACATGTTCATCATCTGCCAGTGTTGCAGAGTAGTAGCAGCGGGGAACGCGTGCATTCTCACTGCAGCGATTGGCATAATCGGAATACCAGGCCATCTCCACATCGTAGGATTTTACTTTGCGTGCATGCGAGCGGTCAGAGTGCCAGCCTCGCGGATGATCCGCTTCGGTAGGAAAGCGCACATGTTTAAGCACCACGCTTGTCATTGCTGCGCCTTTTAGCTGAATGCGCACAATCTCACCGTATCCGCTCCACAGCGACTGGATAACTTCGCCCTGAGTAGCATCAGTTGCGCCTGTAGCCTGTTTAACGATATCGAGAAGGTTCTGGTTCATAGGGATCAACTAAATGGTCTAAGGGTTAGATAATAGGGGTTGAGCCGGAGATGCTACCCATCTCTACAGGATCAAGTTCAGACTGGAACATATCAACGGCCTCAGAGGCATTCTCTGTATTTCTGAAACGGGCCAAATGCACAAGGGCATCACCTTCATGAACCAGTGGCAAATTCGTTCTGCCAATAATAATACCTGTATGCGGGGCAGCGATATAGGTTTGATTGCCACCATAAGGATCAGCAACACAGCCCAGGGTATCATCTTTGTTCACACAAGCGCCAAGTTTGACGGTTAGCCTTAAAATGCCGCTCTGGGGTGCGCGAATCCAGAAGTTGGATTTGACTGTGCGAGGAATAACAGTTCTTTTACTGGTGGTTTTGCGCAACATGCCGATCTCACGCATCACATTGACAATGCCACGCACGCCGGCACGAATACTCACCTCATCAAAGCGCAGAGCTTCACCAGCTTCATACACCAGCCATGGAATGCCCATGGCCACCGCTGCCTCTCGGATCGTGCCAGGACGTAGTGCTGCATCGATAATCAGCGGGGCACGAAAAGCTTCAGCCAGCCTTAGTGTTTCCTCACACTCCAGATTCCCCCTGATCTGAGGAAAATTATCGCGATGAATCGCTGCTGTATGCAGATCGATACCATGCGTGGCTTTGGAGACAATCTCCTGCATAAACAGATTGGCCAGACGTGCAGCAAGAGAACCTTTTTCCGAGCCGGGAAATGATCGGTTAAGATCACGCCGGTCGGGAAGATAGCGGCTCATATGGATAAAACCGTAGACATTAACAATCGGAATCGCGATGAGTGTGCCACGCAGGTTTGCCAGTGATTTCAGCCCAACCAGACGGCGGATGATCTCAATGCCATTGATCTCATCACCATGCAGCGCTGCACAGACCAGCAGACAGGGGCCTGGTTTTTTGCCGTTTATTACATGAATCGGCATATTCAAATCTGAATGCGTCGAAAGAGGGGGGAGAGGAAAGTCGATAATTTCGTGACTTCCCGGCTTAACCTCTTTGCCCGCTATGAGCATGGTAGTGTTCAACCTTTGCCTCTGGTTCCGGTGCGGCCGGATTTGGCATTTTTCTCGATGCAGGCGATGATCAGACCTGCTACATCCTTACCTGTTGCCCGCTCAATACCTTCCAGACCGGGCGAGGAGTTCACCTCCATGACCACGGGCCCATGATTGGAACGCAGCAGGTCTACACCAGCCACATTCAGTCCCATGATAGAGGCGGCACGAACTGCTGTAGAGCGCTCTTCAGGGGTAATGCGAACGACTTCAGCAGAACCGCCACGATGCAGGTTGGAGCGGAATTCACCCTCTTTCCCCTGACGTTTCATTGCTGCGACCACCTTGCCATCAACTACAAGGCAGCGGATATCTGCACCACCGGCCTCTTCAATAAACTCCTGCACCAGAATATTGGCATTCAAACCAAAAAAGGCCTCAATCACACTCTCTGCAGCTTTCTTGTTCTCAGCCAGTACCACGCCGATACCCTGAGTTCCCTCCAGCAGTTTGATGACAAATTTAGTACCACCGACTGAAGTAAGAAGATCATCAATATCATCAGGATTGCGGGCAAAACCGGTGACTGGAAGGCCAATGCCTTTGCGTGCCAATAGCTGGACAGAACGCAGCTTGTCCCGTGAGCGGGAGATGGCCACAGATTCATTGAGCGGGTAGACACCCATCATCTCAAACTGGCGCAGCACAGCTGTACCATAAAAGGTAACCGATGCACCGATACGTGGAATCACCGCATCAAAGCCCTCCAGTTTTTTACCTTTATAGTGGATGGATGGTCGCATCGAGGTGATATTCATGTAACAACGCAAGTGGTCGAATACCTCTACCTCATGGCCGCGTTCTTTGGCAGCTTCAACCAGCCGTCTGGTTGAATAGAGTTTTGGATTGCGTGACATAATAGCTATTTTCATAATGCTTCCCTTGTGTTTGACGCTGTTTTATTGGGTTTACCCAGAAGATAAGACTTTTCCGGATCCACCATGCAGTCACCGAGCATCGCGGTTCGCCCCAGTAACATTCTGAATTTCATGTTTTCTCGATTGGTTAAAGTCATCTCAATATGTTTGGTTAGCGCACCCAGTTTTACCGGGGTGGATATAACGGGTCTGAGTTCGGTGTGACCGCCGGAATCTGTGACATTACGCTCATCAAGCAGTGTTGCTGTGCACTCTTTTACAATAGAGAGGTCATGCTGGTCGGGGTGAATCCAGAAACGCACCTTACCAACACCATCCTCACTGAATGTCTCCAGTTTAAAGGTGTGCAGTGCAGAGCTGCGTGCACCGGTATCCACCTTGGCTTTGACTGCATCAATGCCCAAGTCGGGCAGGCATACCCATTCGCGCCAGCCCAGTAGTATCTTATTCATCAATAGCACCCATTTTAATCGACTGAGTCAGACGATCATCTTTGATGTGAATATCCCGCTGTGGGAAGGGAATCGTGATGCCAGCCTTCTTAAATGCACGCCAGATCGCCAGATTTACTTCCGAACGCACACCGCCCAAGCCGTTTTCAGGATCAAGGATCCAGATGCGCAGTTCAAGCACAATGCCGTTATCACCAAACTCCATGAGTCGGGTCAGTGGCACAGGATTATCCTGCACACGAGATGATGCCTTGGCGCACTCAAGCATCAGCTTCATAGCCTCTTCAGGATCATCGTTATAACTGATCTGTACACGCAGTTTCATGCGAATATCAGGATCGGTGTAACTCCAGTTGATCACCTCAGAGGTGACCAGGTTCTCATTGGGAATGAGTGTTTCAACACCATCACGGTCACGCACTACAATATAACGAGCACGCAACTCCTGTACCCAGCCGAACTTATCGCGCACGGTAATCACATCGCCGGGTTTGATGGAGCGGTCAAAGAGCAGAATAAAACCGCTGATAAAGTTGGAGGTGATTTTCTGCAGTCCAAAACCGATGCCGACGCCGACAGCGCCACCAAAAACAGTTAGCGCTGTTAAATCTACACCTGCCGCATCAAGGCCGACAAACATGGCAATGGCAATGAGCAGGAATTTGCTGGTTTTGGCCAGTGCAACCCTGGCGCTTTTACTGAAATGCTCGAAGTTATTTAAACGCTGCTCAATAAAATTGGCTAGCCAGAGTGCCATCACCCAGAACAGGACGACGGTAAGGGTGACTTTTATCGTCAGCAGCAAGGAAATGCGCTTCTCACCAATAGAGAACGCCAGCGCATCGAGTGCGGCGAGCACATCAGGCAGCCAGCCCAGCAGATGCAGGGCAACCATTATCCAGATGGTGGTGCTGATAATATTTTCCCAGGCTTTCACCAATGGGCCGGGTGAAAACCCTTTGCGTAACATGTAAATGAAAATGCGAATCGCTGCCAGCGAAAGTAGCAGTGGTGTTGCCAGTGCCAGCAGTGGCGTTGCAAAGCCAAGATGAAGCAGAACCGATTTGCCAATCAGTGTGACCACCAACATGGAGATTGGAAACTGGATGCGCTCAATGGTTTTGAGTGACATTTTACGTAAGCGACTGGATTGCTCATCGTTACGCTCGGCAACCAGCTTGATCATCATTTTCTGTACAAGCAGTGCGCATACCACGGCAAGGCAGAGAACGGCCAGCTGTAACCAGAAGTCAGCCTGGGTGACATGTGCCATCCATGCGTCGATATTGCTCCGGATCATTTCCAACATAAGACTCCTTAGACTGGTATATTCGGTTTATTCAACAGGGGTTGATCAATGATATGCAGATCCCTTTGCGGGAAGGGGATCGAGATGTCGTTCTCTTTAAATTTATCCCAGATGGAGAACATCACTTCACTCTGTGGTTTGTACCTGCCTTCTATCACATCGTCCACCCAGAACAGCAGTAGAAAATTCACTGAACTGTCTCCGTACTCTCTCAGGTAACACTCCGGTGCAGGCTCACTCAGACAGCGGGGATGTTCAGCCGCCGCCTCAAGAACAAGTTGACGGGCTTTCTTAATATCTGACTTGTAGGAGACCCCGATGGGTATATCTACACGGCCTCTTTTATTGCTATAGGTCCAGTTAACCACCTTGTTGGTAATGAAATCTTCATTGGGCACCATAATCTCTTTGCCATTAAATGTTTCAACCAATGTATATCTGGCACCGTTATGTCGGATGAACCCGTATGTTCCATCATCAAGTTCAATCAGATCACCATCCTCAATGGTCTTCTCAATCAGCAGGATGACACCACTGATATAGTTGGAGGTGATTTTCTGCAATCCAAAACCGATACCGATGCCGATCGCACCGCCGACAACTGCAAATGCAGTAAGATCAACACCAATGAGCTTAAATGAGAAGAGAATCAGGAAAAAATAGACGATAAACTGGATAGCCTTAAGAATCAGAGCCCTGTTACTGCTTGAGATCGATTGTATGCCAACAACCTTTTTCTCAATAAAACCGAGTGTAATGCTGCTCAACCAGAATAGCACAAGGATGACAAACAGCGCTTTGACAAGCAGATATGCAGACAGACGCACATCACCAACAGAGAAAGATAGAGCTTCTGAATCAAGGGTGTTAATCACAGGCTGAAGGCGCTCACTGCCTACCAGTACCGCAATTCCCAATCCGGCAATGATAAGCAGCACCCAGGCAAGCCAGGGTCGTGGTAGAAACAGTGATTTTACCATTTGCTTCATGTCCATGGTTTTATCACCACCATTTTTTGAATTTGAAAAAGGCCGCAAGCATGGCACCGAGTATCAGCATGCCCCACACCGAGAGGGCAAAACCGTTGGGATTGGTCAGCACTTCCATCTGAGTAAAGTTCATGCCGAAGATGCCGGCAATAATCCCCATCGGGGTTAGCACAACTGTAATCACGGCGAGAAAGGTCATGACTTCATTCAATTTCTGGCTGAGCAGGGATTGGGCTGCCTGCATCACATTCAGGGCATGTTCAGCTTTGGATTCGGCAATCGCGGTGGCACGGGTCATATGCTCATGTGCATCGATAAGCCGTAAATTTCCCTTATAAACAGGATCAATCATCAGTTTCTCAATGGCAATGCCGTTGGTTCTGGCATGCCGGGCCAGTGTGGCTATCTCTTTACGCATAGTGAGTAGCCTGCCCAGATCAGCTTTGTTCACATCTGCCAGGCACTCCTCTTCAAACTCATCCATCTCTTCGCGCAGGACATAAACACGTGAAAGCAGGTAATCCACCAGCATATGTATGATCTTGCTGGCACAGGCATCGACATCCAACCCAATAAAGTCCGAGTTGGTAAAGTGGTGAAATCGCTTGCCGGGCCAAACCAGCGCACACATATCACGGTCTACAAGAATGGATACGCTGCTCACCTCACTGATTTCATCTGCGGTCTCTTTTTCAACCGGAAAACGCAGGATGACGTGCATGGCACCGTTTTCCAGCCGGGTGAAGTGGGGAGGGTGATTAGGATTGCAGATATCCTTGATATGCAGCTCATCCAGCGCAAATCGCTGAGATAGAAGATCCAGCATTTCAGGCGAAGGGTTGGCCATCCGCCAAAGCGTGTGCGCTTCAGTTGCCAGTGCCTCTTTCAGAGCGATCTCCTGCATATCGTTTAGCAGGTGGAGATGCTGCGAGACTCCATTTTCAATGGTATCCTTGACTTGGGACATATCACATCCTCTGGCCTGACTATAAGATCAAAGATTTAAAAAGGCGACAGATAAAAGAAAGGGCCGCATATGCGACCCTTTTTACTTTGAACGTTTTGAAATCAGCGGGGCAGGGTGGTTGAACCCATCAGGAACTCATCAACAGAACGAGCGCACTGACGGCCTTCGCGTATTGCCCAGACAACAAGAGACTGACCACGACGCATATCACCGGCAGCAAATACCTTGTCGATGCTGGTTGCATAGTCGACATCAGTAGCAGTGACGTTACCGCGACCATCTTTCTCTACGCCCAGCTCTTCGAGCATGCCTTCATGTACAGGATGTACAAAACCCATAGCCAGAGTGACCAGCTGTGCAGGCAGTTCGAATTCAGAGCCTTCGATCTCGTTCAGCTTCCACTGACCATCTTCCTGTGTCCACTCAACACGAACACACTCTACAGCCTGCAGATTGCCATCAGCATCACCGATGAAACGTTTGGTGGAAACTTCCCAGTCACGGTCGCAACCCTCTTCCTGAGAAGTCGAGGTGCGCAGCTTCATAGGCCAGTTCGGCCATGTGGTCAGCTTATTCGGAACTGCTTCAGGTTTAGGCAGGATTTCGATCTGGGTCACTGATTCAGCACCGTGACGGACAGAGGTGCCGATACAGTCAGAGCCGGTATCACCACCACCGATCACTACCACATGTTTACCGGCAGCAGAGATGAACTCATCATCAGGGATCTTATCACCGAGAACGCGTTTGGTGTTTTTGGTCAGGAACTCCATGGCGAAATGAACGCCATTGAGCTCACGACCCGGAACAGGCAGGTCACGCGGTTTTTCGGAACCACCGGAGAGGATCACTGCATCAAAACGGTTAAGCAGGTCAGATGCTGAGACATTGTCACCGACAGTCGAGTTGACGCGGAATTCAACACCCTCTGCACGCATCTGGGACATGCGACGATCAATCACGGACTTATCGAACTTGAAGTTCGGGATGCCGTAACGCATCAGGCCGCCAATGCGGTCATTCTTCTCAAATACAACCACGTCATGGCCGACACGGGCCAACTGCTGAGCCGCCGCCATACCTGCAGGGCCTGAGCCGACAACCGCTACACGCTTGCCGGTTTTGACCGCGGCAATCTGGGGTGTGATCCAGCCTTCCTCCCAACCTTTTTCAACAACGGATAGCTCGATATTTTTAATCGAAACTGAATCACCGATCAGGCCAACAGTACACGCCTCTTCACACGGAGCAGGACAGATGCGACCGGTAAACTCAGGGAAGTTATTGGTGGAGTGCAGTACATCCAGCGCTTCACGCCAGTTGCCGTGATAAACCGCATCATTCCAGTCAGGGATGATGTTGTTGATCGGGCAGCCGTTGTGGCAGAAGGGGATGCCGCAATCCATGCAGCGCGCACCCTGCGTGCTCATATCTTCAGGCAGTTTTGAAAACTCTTTGAAGTGTACAATACGGTCTGCGACCGGTGCATAGCTCAGGTTTTCGCGAGCGAATTCTTTAAATCCGGTTGCCTTACCCATTGATACTCTCCTTTGCAGCTTCTGCATTTTCCGCTTCCATCTCTTCCAGTGCACGGCGGTAATCTACCGGTATCACTTTAACAAACTGGCCAAGGTAATCGGCCCAGTTCTCAAGAATCCGCTTACCAACGGCTGAGTTGGTATAGTGCACATGACGCTGGATCAGCGTGCGCAGAATCTTCTGATCATTCTGAGAGAGCGTGTGTTTGATGTTTACACGGCCATGCGTTTCAAGATCCGGGCCCTGATGATCCAGCTCTTCCAGTGCATCGGCTTCTGAGGCAACAGGTTCAAGTGCGACCTGCGCCATATTGCAGCGGCTCTCGAAGGTGTCATCGGTATCCAGTACGTAAGCGATACCGCCAGACATACCAGCAGCAAAGTTACGGCCTGTATTGCCGAGTACGACAATGGTGCCACCGGTCATATATTCACAACCGTGATCGCCAACGCCTTCGACAACAGCAACGGCGCCTGAGTTACGTACTGCAAAACGCTCACCACCTACACCATTGAAATAACATTCACCTTCAATAGCACCGAACAGCACGGTATTGCCGACAATGATGTTCTCCTCGGCTTTAAGCCTGGATTCAGCAGGCGGGTAGATAGCAATACGGCCACCGGAGAGGCCTTTACCTACGTAATCGTTTCCTTCACCGGCCAGATCGATGGATATACCACGCGTCAGCCATGCACCGAGAGACTGACCAGCAGTACCCTTGGCTTTGATAGCAATTGTGTCTTCAGCCAGACCTGCATGACCATAACGCTTGGCCACTTCACCTGCGAGCATGGTACCGAAGCTACGATCGACATTGCAGATTGGTGTTTCGATCACGACTGGCGTTCTGTTTTCCAGTGCCTCTTTCGCCTGTTCGATCAGTTTATTGTCGATGAGCTTCTCAAGGCCGTGATCCTGTGTTTCAGTGTGGTAGACCGAAGAACCGTTGGGATCAACGCGGTGGAAGATAGGTGAGAGATCGAGTCCTTCCGACTTCCAGTGCCTTAGAGCATCGTTGGTATCGAGCATATCGGAGCGGCCGATCATCTCATCATAGGTGCGGAAGCCAAGTTCTGCCATAAGCTCGCGCGCTTCTTCAGCAAGGAACATGAAGAAGTTAACCACATCCTCAGGTTTACCTACGAACTTCTTGCGCAGTTCAGGATCCTGTGTGGCAACACCGACCGGGCAGGTATTGAGATGACACTTACGCATCATGATACAACCCTCAGCAATCAGTGCGATGGTGCCAAATGCAACCTCATCTGCACCAAGCAGAGCGGCAATAACAACATCACGACCTGTACGCATCTGGCCATCGGCCTGCAGAATCGTACGACCGCGCAGGCGGTTGAGTACCAGTGTCTGCTGCGTTTCAGCCAGTCCTAACTCCCATGCAGAACCTGCATGTTTAATCGAGGTGATCGGGCTTGCACCGGTACCACCATCATGGCCGGCAATCACCACGTGATCGGCATGCGCTTTAACCACACCGGCAGCAACCGTGCCTACACCGATTTCGGAAACCAGTTTTACGGATATATCAGCAGCCGGGTTGGTGTTTTTCAGATCAAAGATCAGCTGTGCCAGATCCTCAATCGAGTAGATATCGTGATGCGGAGGCGGGGAGATCAGTCCTACACCAGGTGTGGAGTGGCGCACACGGCCGATTCGTTTATCAACCTTGTGGCCTGGCAGCTGTCCGCCTTCACCCGGTTTCGCTCCCTGTGCCATTTTGATCTGAATCTGATCAGCGTTGGCCAGATATTCGGTGGTGACACCAAAACGACCTGAGGCGACCTGTTTAATGGCCGAACGCATCGAATCGCCATTGGCCATTGGTTTGAAACGTTCAGGCTCTTCGCCGCCTTCACCTGTATTGGACTTACCGCCAAGTCGGTTCATGGCAATCGCCAGTGTGGAGTGGGCCTCGTGAGAGATCGAACCGAAGGACATCGCTCCGGTCACAAAGCGTTTCACAATCTCAGTTGCCGGTTCCACCTCATCCAGTGCAACAGGCGCATTTGCTTTGAATTTGAACAGGCCGCGCAGGGTTTTAAGCTTGCCCGCCTGGTCATTTATTTCATTGGCATACTCTTTATACAATGAGTAGTTAGATGTTCTTACTGCATGTTGAACTTTAGCAATAACACCCGGTGTCAGGGTGTGATCTTCACCACGTGCACGCCATGCATATTCGCCGCCGACATCCAGTGCATTTTTGTAGATCATCACACCACGGAAGGCATCGATATGACGCTGGGTAGCTTCCTGTGCAACCTCAGTCAGGCCTGCACCTTCAATCTGAGTTGCCGTGCCGGTGAAGTATTTGGCTACGAAATCAGAAGCCAGACCCACAGCTTCGAAGATTTGTGCACCACAGTAGGACTGGTAGGTGGAGATACCCATCTTGGACATCACCTTAAACAGCCCCTTACCAATGGCTTTGATATAACGCTTTTCGGCTTCTTCAGCACTCAGGTCTGCAGGCAGTTGTCCCTGACGTTTCATATCCACCAGTGTTTCAAAGGCCAGATACGGGTTAATCGCCTCAGCACCGAAACCTGCCAGACAGGCGAAGTGGTGTACTTCGCGTGCTGAACCAGTTTCAACCACAAGGCCTGTTTCTGTGCGCAGCCCTTCACGGATCAGGTGATGATGTACTGCTGAGGTAGCCAGCAGGGCAGGGATGGCAATGTGCTGCGCATCCATCTTGCGATCAGAGAGAATAATAATGTTGAAACGATCACGAACTGCCTCTTCCGCCTGTCTGCAGAGGTTGGCAATAGCTGTTTCCATGCCAGCTGCACCCTGATCTACTGCATAGCAGGATGAGAGGGTAATGGTGCGGAAACGGTTATCAGTGTACTGATCGATATGGCGAATCTTCTCCACATCGACATTGGAGAGAATTGGCTGATGCGCTTCAAGACGCAGCTGTGGCTCACTCTCTTCAAGGCCGAGCAGGTTAGGGCGCGGACCAATGATGGTGGTCAGACTCATCACCATCTCTTCACGAATCGGATCGATCGGAGGATTTGTGACCTGTGCGAAGAGCTGACGGAAATAGTGATACAGAGGTTTGGCACGGTTAGAGAGCACAGTCAGCGGACTGTCATTACCCATTGAACCTGTACCTTCCTGGCCGGAAACGGCCATAGGTGTCATCAGGAACTTGATATCTTCCTGTGTGTAACCAAAGGACTGCTGGCGATGCAGCATGGTATCGTGATCAGGAGCCTGCGGAGCAACCTCCTGTGGCAGGCTCTCCAGCTGAATCTGGGTTTTACCCAGCCACTCTTTATACGGTTTGGCTGCAGAGAGCTGCTGTTTAATCTCATCATCATCAATAATACGACCCTCTTCAAGGTCGATGAGCAGCATTTTGCCCGGCTGCAGGCGCCACTTCTTGATGATCTTCTCTTCAGGGATATCAAGCACACCCATCTCGGATGCGCCGAGTACCAGATTATCTTCAGTGACCAGATAACGGGTAGGACGCAGACCGTTACGGTCAAGTGTTGCACCAATCTGGCGGCCATCGGTAAATGCTACGGCGGCAGGGCCATCCCATGGCTCCATCAGGGCTGCATTATGCTCATAGAATGCCTTGCGCTGCTCATCCATCTGTTTGTTGCCGGCCCACGCTTCAGGGATCATCAGCATGGCTGCGTGTGCCAGTGAATAACCACCGGCGACGAGCAGCTCCAGTGCATTATCAAAACATGCAGTATCGGACTGTCCCTCTTTGCTGATTGGCCAGAGTTTGGTCAGATCATAACCCAGCAGTTCAGACTTCATCGACTGACGGCGCGCATTCATCCAGTTGATGTTACCGCGTACGGTATTGATCTCACCGTTATGCGCCATCATGCGGAAGGGGTGAGCCAGCTCCCATGACGGGAAGGTGTTGGTGGAGAAACGCTGATGTACCAGAGCCAGAGCGCTGGTCATGCGTGCATCGCGCAGGTCTTCGTAATAGGGCGATACCTGATGGGAGTGGAACATGCCTTTATAAACAATGGTGCGGCTGGAGAGTGATGCGGTATAGAAGTTGGCGGCATCATCACTGCCCAGTGCAGAGACAGCATTGCTGGCTACTTTACGGATCACATACAGTTTGCGCTCAAATGTATCCTGATCTGCACAGTTTTCACCTTTAGCCACAAACAGCTGGCGAATAACCGGCTCACAGGCAGTGACACTCTCCGGCAGATCTGCACGGATCGCATCTGTAGGTACATCACGCCAGCCAAGCATAACCTGGCCTTCATTGGTGACGGCTTTTTCGTAGATCTCCTGGCACTGCTTGCGGTAGGTCTCATCCTGCGGGAAGAAGACCATACCAACGCCGTAGTCACCTGTAGCGGGCAGATTAAAATCAAGATCAGCGGTTACCGCTTCAAAGAACTGGTGGGGAATCTGCAGTAGAATGCCCGCACCATCACCTTCGCGAGGGTCGGCACCGGCAGCGCCACGGTGAGTCAGGCGCTCAAGGATTTCCAGACCTTTCTCAACGATATCGTGACTTTTCTCATTTTTGATGTGGGCGACAAATCCAACGCCACATGCATCATGTTCGTTTCTTGGGTCGTAGAGACCCTGCTTAACAGGCTTTCTGTTCACACTTGTATGTGAATTACTCATTCTATTAACCTCACAGATTTAGACTCAAAACACTCGGCAAAACCGGACGCACGACGTGTCTGAATCTGAATTCCTCAATCAAACTTTGTATCACTCCCCCCGGAGCGAAAAGGGGGCGCAATCTAGCGAAAGTGGAGAGAATTCTCCACTCTAATTGCAACCTGGAACAGCGCTGAAAAAAACAGGACGCTGTTCAGGGGCGAAGCTGGCTCTCCATGATCTTCAGGGCTATCGAGCGAGGAACTGCTTTTTGCAATAAAAACAGTACTTTATGGCGCCATCCCGGGACGCAGAAGCCACCACCTTTGGCAAGACTATGCAGTGATGCCTCCACAATCAGCGGAATCGGAGTGCGAAAGAAACTGCCCGTCCCTGACGGCATTCCCGAAACTTCACGGAATCCGGTAGGCGATGGCCCCGGTGCGAGTGTTACAATCCGCAGCTTGCCAGCCAACTCTGTGCGCAGTGATTCACTCCAGTAGGTCAGCCCGGTTTTTGCTGCAGCGTAGGTGCTCATGTAGGGCAGTGGCGCTTCACCGGCCAGTGATGAGACATTGATGATAAAGCCGCTGTTTCTTAGCAGGCAGGGTAGCAGGGCATGGGTGATGGCGATGGGGGCATTGAGATCGGTTTTGATTACATCGATCTGTGGCACGATACCGGTTCTCTCGAAGGTGCCCCAGATGCCGAAACCGGCATTATTGACTAGTCCGACCAGCTTCTCCTTGGCAACGGCTTCCAGCAAGCTGGCAACGCCTGTTTTAGCTGTCATATCTGCCAGCACAAGTTGATGACGTTCGGGATGTTTCAGGGCTGCCAGTGTCATTTTCAGACGAGGCAGGTCGCGCCCGTGCAGAATCAAGCGGTACCCCTGCGGCTCAATCTGTTTGGCGAACTCCAGACCGAAACCACCGGATGCTCCGGTGATCAGTACTGCCGGTTGTCTCTCGTCAGACTCAGTCATGGGTAATGGCCTGCATGGTGCGTTGGCGCTGTTTAAAACTGGCTATCTCATTGATACCAAAGGATTCCAGCAGAGCCAGGCACGCATCACTGCCGTGGCCGACTTCACCCGGAGCATGTGCATCGGAGCCATAAGAGAAGGTTATGCCCAACTCAGCGGCACGTTTGACAATCGCTTTGTGTGGATAGATCTCTGCCACCGGTTTACGCAAACCCGCTGAACTGATTTCCAGTGTCACATCAGCCTTTTTCACAGCCTGTAACATCGCTTCTATAGCCTCTTTTACAGCCACAGAATCAGCAGGCGGCCTGTGTCCAAATTTCTTAATCAGGTCGGGATGGCCGATAATATCGAACAGGCCGGATTCAGCTGATTGCTGCACCAGCCTGAAATAGGCGCAGTAGGCATCTTCAATCTTCCATGTGTCCCAGATCTGGATGGTGTCGGGATTATCAAATCCCCAATCGCCGATGTAGTGCACCGAGCCGATGACATAATCCCAGTTGTAAGAACTGATCATCTCAGCCACATAGGCCTCTGTACCCGGATGAAAGTCAGCTTCCAGTCCAATCCGCACTGTTAATTGCTCTTTCAGCGCATCACGGACCTGTTCCACTTCCTTCAGATAGCCGGGCATCTCGCTGCGATCCATGCGCCAGGGTTTATCAAAATCATCAGGCATAGGGGAGTGATCCGACATGCCGATCTCAGTTAGTCCGGAAGCAATAGCAGCCTGAGCATACTCCATCACCGTGCCTGTAGCGTGGTTACAGCGCGGGGTATGCATGTGGTAGTCAGGGACGGGGCGATAAGTCATGTGCCGATTGTAAAGGTGTGAAGCAAAGCCGCAACGAATGTTTATGCATAAAAGAAGAGGGGGAAAAGAAAAAGGGACCCCGATCTCTCGGAATCCCTTGTTTCATATGGTGCGCCCAGAAGGACTCGAACCTTCGGCCCACGGATTAAAAGTCCGCTACTCTACCAACTGAGCTATAGGCGCATCGCTTTGCAGCGCGGCGAAGTGTGCGAATTTAGGCGCACGTGTCAAACCCTTTTCTACATCAATTGGCTGAAGCCGAAAAAGAGGTTATAGTCACGGGAGAGGAATGGGGCCTGTCAGGTTCAATTTGAATTCGAGCTGGAGATGTTTCTCCTGTGCAAGAGGTGATATGAACGACAAGAGTGATTCTACTGCTGACAGTAAAAAAAGTAATATTGAAAAAGACAATGAAACCGGAACATTCCAGCAGCAACTTGATGTATTCATGGAGCAGGAAGAGTCGCTTCTTCTGGACGCGGATGGGGCTGGAGAAGCGGCCGTTCAGGATCACCTCGATCACTTTGTTGAGGATATAGATCAACAGTATGAGGCTGGTTCGGGGGAAGATGTTGATAGTGAATTGTCTCATCTTGATCCGTTTGCAGATGAAGAGATGGCTGCTTTTGAAGGTGAATCAACACAACGTTCCGACCATGCCGCTACAGGCAGGGGCTCTTATGGCAAATTAATTTCAGGAGCATTGGCGACAACTGCGTTACTTGTTGTAGCTGTTGTCTGGTTCGTATGGCCATCAGGTCCTGTCAATCAGTATGCCGTCAAACATGAGCCGGTAGTTGCGGAACCGACTCCTCCCGTAATGAATGTGAAGCCAGAAGCCGTGGTAGTTGAACCAGAACCTGAAGTCGCAGTGATAGCGGATGTTGTTGTTGAACCGGCAGCTGAAAAGGTAATTGAAGAAAAAGCTATTGCTGTCGAAACAGTTGCGGCAGAGACCGAGCTGCAGATGCCTGCTGTTTCAGATAAAACAATGAAAATCGGGGTCAGTTTTGGCAATGTGCGTGCCCTCCCGCAAGCCGGCACAAAAATTGTGGCCAAGCTGCCACGTCACACGCCTGTGTTGGTTGTGGCCAAGCAGGGTGACTGGTTCCAGATTCGCCTTAGTGGTGATCAGAGCGGCTGGGCTCACCACTCTGTTCTGACAGAGGTTAAAAAACCTGTAGTCACTACAGCATCTGCGGCAACGACACTATTGGTGGTGACTGTAAATGTAGGCAATATTCGCAGGGACCCGCATCCGAAAAGCCAGATTCTCTATAAGTTGAAGCAGGGAACTGCTGTGACACGTATTAATATTGAAGGAGAGTGGTATCAGGTACGCCTGGATAACGGTGTTGAAGCGTGGGCTCATCAATCAATATTCTGACTAATCCGGACTATTCACAAATGCTGTCGCGCCCTCGCTTGTTCCTTTGCCCGCAACGGAGCCCTTGTCAGTCATCCGTAAGCATGGCTACGCACTCCTTCCAAGGAAATACGCTGCGACCAAAGACCCTGCGTGATCATCACAGCGATTTATGAATAGTCCGGGTTGAACCCGTTCGGAAGTTTTTAATAAATAACAACTTTTCTACGCAAGTATGGCGTAGATCACATTTTCTATCTGCTCACATCCATAGTGTTCCCGAAAATAAAGCAGTCCTGCGGGACAATGGGATGAGATGGATCATATGAGCAGATCAGGTAGTGAAATAGAGCATCAGGGCGCAGACCTGCGAGAGCAGCTGCATGCCATCGTGAACAGCGAGATGGATCTCTTCGCAGACGTCGACAAAATTGCAGAGGTGAGTCAGTTGCAAACAGAGGTGAACCAGTTTATGGCCAACCTGCAGCAGCGTTTTGACGGTTATATACTCGAAATCGAGAGAGAGAATGCATCGGCAGCTGAAGCTGCCGAAGATGAGGCGGTCGAAGCCGCCCTTGCCGCAACAGCCCCGACAGAAACAGAACATCTCGAACTTAACAAAGATGATGTGATGAACCTGGAAAAAGAGTTTGGTACTTACGGTATCACTCAAGCCAATGGCATAGGAGAGGGTAAACGCACACCTCGCGAGACTGTGATTCAGAGTCTGATTGGTGCCACCATTGCAGTGGCGCTGATGTGGGTGTTCTGGCCAACAGCGGATCATGACGTTGCTAATGATGCGGTTGATCTGGCAAAGGTTGAGAGCGTGAAGCCTGTAGTCACTGAAAAGGTAGCACCTGTTGTCACTGATAAAACTGCTGCTGTGAAAGCCGAAGAGATGGCTGCACTCAAAGCTGTTGAAGATGCATCGATTGTTGTGACTACAACAGAGGTTATGCCTCAAGAGAGCAAGCCTGAGTTGGCTGTTACAGAAGCAACGCCACCAAAAGCGGTTGCTGACACAAAGATCAGCACTGCAGATCCTGTAGCTAAACCGATCGAGAAAACCAAAGTAGAGAAGCAGGTTGCTGCTAAAGAGCCTGAAACGGTTGTGAACAGCATCATCAACACAGTGATGACCAGTGTTGAGCCGATGTTTGCCGGTGAAAAAATCAAGGTAACAGCTCATTTCGGTAACGTGCGTAGCGCTCCTGATAACAGCGGCAAAGTGGTTTCACGCCTTAAAAAGGGTGAAGAAGTTTATAAGCTGGATGAGAAAGACGGCTGGTTCCAGGTCAGGTTGGACGATGAGAAAACAGCATGGGTACATAAATCCCTGTTTGCGCCACGTCTGAAGGTGGGTGTGGATGTTGGTAATATTCGTACGCAACCAACTGGCAAAGGTAAAATCGTGACTCGTTTGAAAAAGGGTGATTACGTCACCAAAACGGGTGAGCAGAAGGGTTGGTATCAGGTGAAACTTGATAGCGGTAAAACAGCCTGGGCACACCGCTCGATCTTTTAATTCAGTCTATATTGTAATTATAAAAAGCCGTCCGATTTGGGCGGTTTTTTTTGGTCAGGTGATCGGGGGGGGGCACTAAGTATATAAATATCTTCTCATCATATGGTGTGGATCACAGTTTCATTTCACCACTGCCTGCACTATCGACTGATAAGTAGATCGTCCTGCGGGACGGGAGGTGCAGACATATGAATAGACCAGACAGTAAAGTTGAAAATGTGATGGATCTGGATGAAGAGTTCGACACTTACGGCATTAAACAGGCCAATGGCATCACTGAAGCGAAACGCGTGTCTGTAAAGCAGATGCTGGCCCTGGGAGTGATTGGCTCACTGGTTCTAGTATGGGGGCTGTGGCCAGCATCGGATCAGAGCAGTGCTGAACAAATCACGGTAACAGCCCACTATGGCAATGTACGCGATACTCCGGATAACAGTGGCAAGGTGATCTCACGCGTTAAAATGGGTGAAACCGTTTATAAGCTTGCAGAGAAAGATGGTTGGTTCCATATCAGACAGACGGATAGTGAGACCACAGCCTGGGTACACAGATCGGTATTTTCTCCTCGACTGCAGGTTGGCGTGCAACTCGCTAATATTCGTAAGCAGCCGACGGCTAAAGGCAGCATCGTCACACGTCTGAAAAAGGGCGATTACGTCACCAAAACGGGTGAGCAGAAGGGGTGGTATCAGGTGAAGCTCGATAGCGGAAAAACTGCTTGGGCACATAGCTCAGTTTTCTGACTGTTTACATTTGAACTCACAAAAAGCCGCCCAATCGGGCGGTTTTTTTTTGTGCTGAGCATGGCTGTTATTTGAATTTTTACTGCTAAAATATAATTCAGGTGTTGGATAAAACCAGGATGTGACTACTTAAGTGGACGGAAACGGAGTCGGTTGTTACGGAAATACTCGAACTGCTGTTTGGGCAGCTGGAATGGTGCAGCAGCCTGAATCGCTCGGATCAGTGATGCATCCATCATGTCGTTACCCGAACTCTCAATGACTTTCACGGAAACGACTGCGCCACTGGGGGCAAGCACCATCTCAACCAGAGGATCTGTGAGTCTGTCGCTACTGGCAGGCACCTTCCACTGCTCCTGAACCGCCGCCTGCATCAGCGCGACATAACGCTCGATCTCATTCTTGGAGAGCTGCTGGCCAGCGATATTGGCGATATCGGGGCGTGACGTGGAGGCTTTGTTGGTTGAGCTGCTGCGATCTGATGAAGAGCCGATAGGGGCGAAAGGATCGAAATCATCCTCTACCTTTTTTGCCACAGCTTTGGGTTTCGGTTTTGCCACCACTTTAGGTTCTGTTTTTGCCTTGGGTTTCGGCTTCTCTTCCAGCTTCAGTACAGGTTCAAGTTTTGGTTTTATTTTGGGTTTTGGCTTCTCAACAGCCTTTGGCTTGGCCTCCTGCTTTTTTACAGGCTTCACCTTGCGTCGCGACTGCTGTTCAATCGCTGAGAGCTGCTTGGCAGAGATCATCATCACTTCAATGCGTTGCAGCGGCTGCTCCTTTTTCTGGGTCTGCCAGAAGGAGAGCGTGACCACGACAATCAGGATGAGAGCGTGCAGCAGGAACGCATAGAGCAGATCAAGTTTGGTCAGATCTGCTGAATGATCCTCGGCCGGGACTCGTCTAACGGCGCGGCTCAGTGACAAGACCAACTTTCCTGATGCCTGCTGTTTCGAGAAGACTCATCACTTCAGCGACACGACCATAGGGTGTTTTTGCATCGCCACGGATGAAAACGGGCAATCCCGGTTTCTGCTGGCGCATCGCCTGGATACGCGGGGCCAGCTGTTTAATGCTGATCGGCTGCTTCTGCTTCTGCATAAAAATATCACCATTGGCGCGAATGGTCACAACCAGCGGTTCAATATTCTGTTGCATGGCAGGCGCTTCAGCATCCGGCAGGTCAACATTTACACCCTGGGTGAGCAGGGGAGCCGTGACCATAAAGATAATCAATAGCACCAGCATCACATCCACCAGTGGTGTGACATTGATCTCACCCATCGGCTCGTTCTCTTTACTCCATTTACTCTGTCCGGCCCACATGGTTAGCTACCTTATCCTTTCATGTGGCGGGAGATGATATTCAGGAACTCGGAGTTGAACTGCTCCATGTTCGAGGCCAGCCGCTTAAGATCAGCGGTGAACTTGTTGTAGGCGACAACAGCTGGAATCGCTGCAATCAGACCGAAGGCGGTTGCCACCAGTGCTTCTGCAATGCCCGGTGCAACAGCGGTCAATGAGGTGTTCTGGGTAAGGGCGATGCTCTGGAATGCATTAACGATGCCCCATACGGTGCCGAACAGGCCGATGAATGGGGAGGTAGAACCTACCGTGGCGAGAAAGGCGAGGTTGCGGGATAGGCGTTCCATCTCTCTGGAGAAGGCGGCATCAAGGGCGCGCCGGATACCGTCCATACCACCGGCGGCAATAATTTTGCCCGCTTCACTCTGCTTGGCATCGCGACGGGTACGCATGAACTCACGGTAACCGGCCTGAAAGATATTGGGCAGTGATGAGTTGGGATACTGCTGCGGAATGCCAGCCAGTACGGTGTCCATATCGGTACCGCTCCAGAAGGTTTTGGAGAAGGACTCTGCCTGACGGCGCGTTCTGCTGTAGAGGCGCCACTTATTAAAGATAATCGCCCATGAGACAAGCGACAGCAGTATCAGCAGGATAAGTACCCCCTGCACGACAAAACCGGCATTCAGGATAAGGGTTAGAATCGATAGGTCCTGATTCATGAAGAGATCTCCTCTGGTCTGTTTAAATGGCTTTTCAATCGTTCAATTACAATTTTGGGAATGCGGCTAACACTACCATCACGGCTGATACAGGCGAGCTGGATATCACCTTCGGTGAGCAGAAGGCCATCAGACTGGCGATAGATATGCTGCTTAAAGGCGATGCGGGCACCACGCATCTCAATCAGTGCGCTCTCAACATTTAACAACTCATTGAAACGGGCAGGGGCATGATAGCTGACATTGGCCTGACGCACGGCAAACATCACGCCGAACTCTGCTTCGATCAGATCAAGTTCAAGGCCTGCAGAGCGCAGGAATTCACTGCGTGCACGCTCCATATATTTGAGGTAGTTGGCATAATAGACAACACCACCATGGTCGGTGTCCTCATAATAGACGCGGATGGGCCACGATTCACTGAAGCTGGTCACAGCAGTGACTCCTGCTTACCTGTGCCCGGCAGTTCACGTTTAAGGTGTGCGTAGGCCAACGGTGTGGCGGTGCGGCCACGCGGGGTGCGGGCTATTAACCCCTCCTGCAACAGGTAGGGCTCCAGTACATCCTCGATGGTATCACGCTCCTCTGAGATTGAGGCGGCCAGCGTGTCCAGACCAACCGGGCCACCACTGTATTTATCAATAATCACCAGCAACAGGCGTCGATCCTGATGATCAAGGCCGAGATGATCGACCTCAAGTCGTTGCAGTGATGAGTCGGCAACAGCCTGATCAATAAGTCCTTCATGTTCGATCTCGGCAAAATCGCGAACACGGCGCAACAGGCGATTGGCGATACGCGGTGTGCCACGTGAACGTTTGGCAATCTCCAGTGAGCCGACTGCGGCAGTCTGGATCTCCAACAGGGAGGCAGAGCGACTGACAATGCGTGCCAGCTGTTCATGCGTATAGAACTCCAGCCGTTCAATGACACCGAAGCGATCACGCAGTGGATTGGTCAGCAGTCCTGCACGTGTGGTGGCACCAATCAGGGTAAAGCGGGGAATATCCATCTTGATCGAACGGGCGGCAGGGCCCTGACCAATCACAATATCAAGCTGAAAATCTTCCATGGCCGGATAGAGAATCTCCTCCACCTGCGGGCTTAAGCGGTGAATCTCATCAATAAAGAGTACATCACCCTCTTCAATATTGGTCAGCATGGCTGCCAGATCACCGGGGCGCTCAATAACAGGGCCGGAGGTGGCGCGAATATTCACACCCATCTCGGTGGCAATGATATTGGCCAGGGTAGTTTTGCCCAGTCCAGGCGGGCCATAGAGTAGCACATGATCAAGTGATTCACTGCGCGCTTTGGCCGCCTGAATATAGATCTTCAGATTGGCTCGGATCTTCTCCTGTCCCACATACTCATCAAGGCTTTTGGGACGCAGGGCAGCATCCCAGTTATCCGTGGGTGTTGAGATGCCATCGATCAGGCGCTGCTCTTCTAAATCACTCATCCAAGTGCCTTCAGTGTATTGCGGAACATCGTTTCAAAATCGGCCGGTTCCACCTTTTTCAGGGCGGCATCAATCTGGATGGGTTTGTAACCGAGGTTGGCAAGGGCTGAGCGCACATCATCATGACTGTTGCTGATGCTAACGCCTGCGCTGCTCACAGCTCCTGCATCGAGTTTGCCCTGTAGCTCAAGAATGAGTCGCTGCGCAGTCTTTTTGCCGATACCCGGCGTGCGCGAGATGGAGAGATCATCAGCATTTTCAATAGCGAGTACCAGCTCTTCAGTGGACATGCCACTCATCAGATTCAGCCCCATACGGGCCCCGATACCGGATACGCTGGTCAACTTGCGAAACAGGGTGCGTTCAGCACCATTGGCAAAACCGAACAGGGTAATCTGGTCTTCGCGCACATAGGTGTGGATCGAGAGTTCAGCTTTGCCACCCTGTTTAAGTTTACAGAGGGTCTGCAGGCTGAGTGCTACTTCATAACCGACACCGCCGGTCTCTACGATAACAAGGCCTGCCGGATCGAGTTCTCGAACTGTACCTGATAACCAACCGATCAATTTATCCCCCGCAGCAGCTGTTTTGAGTGGCAGTGATCATTTCTTTCCCGCCATTTTCTGCATCGGTGAATGATGCGCATGGCAGATGGCTACGGCAAGGGCGTCTGCAGCATCTTCAGGGCACGGCTCAGGCGGATGCAGCAGCATACGAATCATATGACCGACCTGATCCTTATCTGCACGACCAAAACCGACCACGGCCTGCTTCACCGCTGTGGGAGAGTAGGGGCTTACACGCAGTCCGTGAAAGCCGCAGGCTGCCACCAGAGCACCGCGTGCCTGACCCAGTTTCAGGGCTGAACTGACATTTTTGGAGACAAAAACATCCTCAATAGCAGCGCTCTCCGGTTTGAAATCAGCAATAATCTTTGACAGGCCTGAATAGAGAACAAACAGGCGCTCATCATAATCGCCTTTGCCGGTACGAATCACGGCATGGTGCACGTGTGTAAGGCGATTGCCCTGCACATCTATAATGCCTACACCTGTTTTTACTGATCCAGGATCAACCCCGATAATTCTCAATGGTTCATCCGCAGTTCTGAATTGGCGTTAATAACTGTCACAGCGTGTTGAATCGTGGACCGTTTACGATGTCCTGGCATGAAAGATCCCCTCAGAATTATCTTATGCGTACCATAACAGGGGGGGAGTGCGTGTGAAACGTTAGGTGTGAGGTGTGGCGATTATTATCCTCACCCCTGACGCCTTACCCCTAACGAATAACCATCTATATCTTTTCTGCGACGGAAGTCATCACCTTGGAGGTCAGTTTCATCATCTGTTTGATCGGTTGTGGCAGATCGGCAGCACCGAGATCTTCAGCCAGTTCGGCATGACCCTGCTCATCAATCTTCATCTGCTCGACAATCGCGCGGCTGCGGCTGTCATTGGCAGGTAGATTATCCAGATGGGAGTTGAGGTGGCGCACTACCTGATGCTCTGTTTCAGCCAGAAACCCGAGATTCCAGCGGTCACCGGCAATGCCTGCTGCCATACCGATGGCAAATGAACCTGCATACCAGAGTGGATCAAACAGACTGGGACGTTCACCCAGCTCATCCAGGCGACTTCGACACCAATTCAGGTGATCGGACTCTTCAATCGAGGCGTGACGCAGTTTGTCCACCAGCTTGGGATCGCGTGCTGTCAGGCTCTGCCCCTGATAGAGGGCCTGCGCAGCCATCTCTCCGGAGTGATTCACCCGCATCAGACCAGCAGCCAATCGCTTCTCTTCAGCAGTGAGTTGTGCTGGTTCACTCTCTACTTGGGAAGCGGGGTAGGTGCGGGAGCTGACCTGCCTGCAAAAGATGTTATTCAGGGCGCGATCGATCTCGCCAATAAACTGATCTGCCATGGTCGGATTACGGAATGGTTTGTTCATGAATGAATCATAAATCTCTAAATCCTTAACGCAACAATGGATATACACAGGTCTTATCCCTTTATTTTCAACGCCTTCAGCCGCTCTCCACAGAGCCTGTGGATAACTGTGTGGATGAAACCGGTTTGAGGCCTCTGTTTATTACAGTTCTGTGGCACGCAGTCGACATGCTTAAAAAATAGGCATCATGAATAGTTGTTATTATTCAGCATGTTAAGATGATTGTTTTGATTTGTTCGGAAAGAAAGGCCGCAAGTTGAACTTTTAGGGAAAATCTCACGCGTCAAGTGGATAAAAACTATTACTGAAGCAGTTTTCGGGCTTGTGAGGCAGCTTTTTCACCACGTAATACAGCAAACTCAATGGTGGCAGGCAGTTGGCCCGGAGCAGGGGACTCGGTTGCATCGAGAATTCTGGAGGAGGCTGTGAGCATCGGCTGACTTTCACGTACAAGCACAGTCGCCCTTTTTTCACGGATTATACGGTGGTGGACGGGTACCGATTCAACGTCACAGATAAGGTTGATTTCATGGCTGATCTGCGCAACCAAAACCTCATCACTGATCCTGCTCTCATCGGCACTGATCACGACGCAGAGGTGCCTTAACGGTGGGCTCTCTTCAAAGGTCTGTGAAACATCGAAAAACCACTCGCCGGAGGTGCCGATGCCGCCGATCAGAGGCTCGGGTAGGCCGCAGTGCCCCTTATACCAGAGATGAATATTGGTGATGCAGCGCGTTTCAAAGCGCTTCTCCAGACCTAAAAGGGTAGCTGCTGCATAAGCAGGCAGCGCAAGAACTGCTGTTGTAAATGGTTTGCCATCCACTTCAACCAGACCGCCTGCCTGCTCTTTAACAGAGCGAACGCGGTAACCAGTTCTGATGCTTACACCCAGTTGTTCAGCTTTCTCTACAAGAGGGGCAATCAGCGCCTTATCCAGTGGTGCATTAAACCAGCCAAGTCTGGCCGAGGCTTTGGATGCAAAGCTCTCTTTCAACACCCGTTTAAATGTTGCAGCACTGGCGGTACTTATATCCTCATTCATCACACCCAGACAGATCGGCTCAAGCATGTCGCGGCGTAAATTCTCGGGGATAGCGGCTAATCTGAACAGCTCAGCAACAGTGCTCTGTTGATGGTTGCTTTGATCCAGCAGGCGGGCCAGTCGCAACATCGCTGCTGCTGAACGCCAGTCATGACCCGGCAGTGCTTTAACCGCGATAAGCAGCGCCATGGAAAATGGCATGTAAGGCGCAGGTTGAAGGTTGAAGAGTTTGCGCTGCTCATCCCATAACGAAAGTTTGAGTGATGGCTGCCATGTCACGTTATCCGCTGCACTGCAATCGCTTAGCAGCTGCTGTGTGGCCGCATAAGCACCAATAAGAAGGTGGGGGCCGTTATCGCAGAGCTCTCCGGTAGTTTTATCAATAAATGAACGGGTTCGGCCGCCCGCTTTGGCTGCGGCTTCAAAGAGTTCAACCTTAATACCAGCCTCAGCCAGCCGGATTGCAGCGGTGAGGCCGCACAGGCCGCCACCAATGACTGCAACAGATCGGCTAATCTCAGAACTCCAGTTTTAGCGGCATGTTTTTCTTTATTGCCCTGGTTTCATAACGCCATGTTTTCCATGCCGTCCAGATCTTGCGCAGGGGCAGAATATGAATCGGCTTCTGCCACATATCAAAATCGGCATCGCGCAGGCGCTGCAGATAGTTGTAGTAGATCGTACCCATCAGAATCGATGGCCGCAGGCTCTCACGATCCTCATCAGGTAGGTTATCCAGGGCCTGGCGATAGGCCGTTTCAGCGCGTTCGGCATAGTCACTAAGCAGGGCGCGCATGCCGTCGCTCATATTGCCATCTTTAAAATCCTGATCGCTGACCCGATAGCGGATGCGCTCCTCTTGAGGGAAATAGATGCGGCCCATTTTGGCATCGGTAGCGACATCACGCAGGATGTTGGTCAGTTGCAGTGCTTCACCGAGAGAGGTGGCAAAGTCGCGGCTTTTACGGTTTTTGTAACCGAACACTTCAATAGTCAGCAGCCCTACAGCACCGGCAACCCGGTAGGCGTAGAGTGATAGATCGGCATGTTTAAGGATAGGCTGGCGCTTCACATCCATCAGCATGCCATCGATAATCTCAACCAGCAGCTCCTCATCAATAGGAAAGTGTTCAGCAGCCCAGGCCAGCTCTCTGCCCACCGGGTGCTGCGCTGTGCCTTTAAATGCGCGGTTTAGCTCTTCACGCCAGAAGGCCAGTTTGGAGAGGGCAACCTCCTGCTCTTTCACCTCATCGGCGATATCATCGACTTCACGACAGAAGGCGTAGAGCGCCATCATGGCCCGGCGCTGCTCTTCAGCCAGAAATAGAAAGGCATAGAAAAATGAGGAGCCGGAACCTCTGGTTCGATCACGGCAGTACTGTTCAGGTGTCATGATCTATTTTCCTTTGTGCAGTTGATGGAAACAGGGTGTCTTTCAATACAGGCAGCAGCATCACTTTCCATTCACCACCGGCCAGACTTGGCCTCTGCTGCAGCGGTTGCTCACTCTGCTCAATTTTATGAAGCATGCGGCGACCACCGTGGATGGTTGCAGCAATCTGCAGACGCAACCTGAAGGGCAGCTTTAAGAGCAGAGGAACACCTGACTCAAGCAGTTCGCTGGTGGTTAACAGGGCGTGGTTGAGGACAGGCTGCAGCATTTCATCACTAACCTGGCTATCGAGCATCATCTGGCTGCTCAACGCTGACTCCTGCAGCCATGTTTGCGGTAGATAACAGCGCCCTCGTGGCAGATCGATGCTCAGATCCTGCCAGAAATTGATCAGCTGCAGCGCAGTGCAGATACTATCTGAGCAGCGAACCGCTTCACCGTCATGAACCCCGTGCAGGGCAAGCATCAATCGTCCAACCGGATTGGCGGAGTGTTTGCAGTAGAAGAGTAGCTCATCAAAACTTGAGTAGGCGTGGATGGTGACATCCATACGAAATGCGATAAGCAGGTTATACAGCTCTTCAACCGGCAGGTTGTGCCTGCGAATGGCATCACCAAGCGCCATAAATACCGGATGATCGATATTCGCATCGGTTTCACAGCGCTCCAGCAGCGTCTCCCAGGCATCGATCTGTTTGATTCTGGTTTCAGGAGCCGCATCACCCTCATCAGCCAGATCATCGGCGTGACGGGCAAAGGCGTAGATCGCCGCTACAGCCGGGCGCAGATCAGCCCTCAGCAGTTTGGATGCTGTGGGGAAGTTCTCATAGTGGTTCCGTGCGATATCCAGACAATGTTGATAAGCTTGCGCTAGCTGCATGGGCTGGCCTGTAGAGGTCGACATAGCGGCATGGTGGCAATGCAGCAGTGATTCCGCAACTATTCAGTACAGAGGCAATGGAGACCACTGAGAACGCAAAGGTAGGCAAAGGAAAACTACTAAAACAGAAATGATAATCTGTTTTATATAATTCGTGTCTATTCGTGTTCATTCGTGGTTCGCTTGAACAGACTAAGGGGAGAGGATTGTGACAAAATACAGTCAGGATAGTGGTAAACGTGTAGCCGTGGTCGGTGGTGGCGTTATAGGCTGCCTGACAGCGCTCTATCTGCACCGCCTTGGTGCAAATCCCATAATCCTTGAAAAAGGCAATACAGGCCGTGAATCGAGCTGGGCTGGTGCCGGTATTCTCTGCCCGATTCACCCATGGCTCTATCCCGACAGCTTCACCCATCTGGTAGATGCCAGCCTCTCCATGTTCCCTGAAATGAATGCTATGCTGGAAGAGTTAAGCGGCTTAAAGACTCAGTGGCAGTCGTGTGGCCTGATGATTCCAATGTTTGCCGATGATCGTATTCACCACCGAGAGGATGCATTGAACTGGTCCAAACGCTTCGGCTGGAAGGTTGAAGAGCTGGATTCGAAACAGAGTTGTGAACATGAGCCGACCATGAGCCCGCAGGTTAGTGGCTCTCTGTTGTGGCCGGAAGTTGGGCAGGTACGCAATCCACGCCTGCTGGCCGCCGTTAAACAGGCACTGGCCAACAGCAACATCACCATTCGTGAACAGGCCGAGGTGATCGGCGTTGGTAAAAACGGAGAGGGTGAAGTCTCATCGGTAACACTTGCTGGTGGTGAAACCGTTGAAGTCGATGCCGTACTGCTGGCAGCAGGCAGCTGGAGCGGTGAACTGGCGCGTCAGATTGGTCTTGAGCTGCCAGTCGAACCAGTTAAAGGGCAGATTGTGCTGCTCAAAGATAAACCGGGCAAAGTAAATAGCATCATCAAACATGACGATGTCTATCTGGTGCCACGTGTGGATGGTCATATACTGGTTGGTGCCAGCATGGAGCGGGTAGGCTTTAAACCCGGCACGACCGAATCAGTCGTCAATAACCTGCTCGAAGCAACTTATCGCATTACACCGGGCCTTAAAGATGCAGAGATTATTGAGCAGTGGATGGGCTTCCGTCCCGGCAGTCCCGACGGCATGCCATACCTTGGCCCTGTAGATGGCCATCCCGGCCTGTTTGTGGCCACCGGTCACTACCGCAATGGCGTAGCCCTTGCCCCCGGCACAGCCGATATCATGAGCCGCTGGATCATGGGTGAAATCCCATCAATGGATCTCTCTGATTTTAGAGTGGACAGGACAGTGGTTAATCTTGAAAAAGTAGGTTTCCCCGCCGCCGCGTAATCTCTGCTCGAAGCTCTTGTCTCGTCCTAAAATACGTTGACGTTTTTTTATTCAAGCCGGCTGCCAATGGCAGTCGGCTTTTTTATGCACCTCTTCGGGTGTTTTCATTCCCAGGCTGAGGTGCGGCCTGAGTCGATTATATG